>NZ_JBHXVE010000011.1:0-32733 GCF_042672505.1 Streptomyces sp. NPDC127190 | reverse complement strand
GCCCCCCCCCCCCAAACCCCGCGTTTTGGGTGTGTCTAAAACCCACACCACCCCCCACCCACACCACCCCCCCCCCCCCCCCCCCCGCCCGGGGGCCCCCCCCGATACGTTTCTGACCTGCGGAAATACCGCTTACTTGATCGCGGGGCCGACTTCCAGCTCGATCGTCGAGCCGTCCTTGGCCGCCTTGGTGATCACGATCTTGGTGTTGGTGTCAGTGACCTTCACACCGGCGGCCGGGTTCGCCGGGTCGTAGTAGGTGCTGGTGTGGTCGTTGAAGACCCGCACCCCCTTCTGCGACCGGATCGTGGTCGCCTTGCCCGACTGGTGCAGCGTGATCGCGTCCGTCGGCTCCAGGGTGAAGGTGGAGTCGTAGGCCTGGACCCGGTTGCGCATCAGCGTGCCGTCGGACCACCGCAGCGCCTTCGGGTGGGCGTCGACCGGCAGGATCAGACCGGCACCCGGGTGGTCCTTCGCACCCGTGTTGTCGTCGGCCTGCGAGGTGTCCCACTTCCAGATCAGCAGACCGTTCTGGTACGCGTAGTGCTCCACCCAGTCCGGACGGTCGGTGTTGGTGTAACCGAAGTTGTACGGGCCGGTCTTGAGCGTCTTGTCGTACGACACGTACTGCCGGTTCTCGGCGATGTAGTACTGCTTGTAGTCCTTGGCGAAGGACGCGCCGATGCGGGAGAAGCCGGAGGCGGTCCACGCGGGGTCCGCCGACTCGGCGTTGTCGGAGAACAGCGGGGTACCCCCAGCCGTCACCGCGATCTCGTCCGCCGCGAAGCCCTTCTGGGCCACGCCGCCGTCGGTCTGGTAGCGGAAGCGGAGGTCGATCTTCTTGCCCGCGTAGGCGTCCAGGGAGTACGACAGCTTGCGGTAGCCGTCGACCGTGCCGGTCAGGGCCGGCTTGCCGGAGCCGTCGCGCGGAATGGCCTGGCCGTTCACCGTGCCGTCCAGGGCGGTCCAGTTGGCGCCGCCGTCGGTGGACACCTCGGTGTAGAGGTAGTCGTAGCCGTTCTCGATGTCGTACCAGCCGTCGAGGGTGAGCGCGGCCGAGGACGTGCCGGTGAGGTCGACGGAACGGGTCAGCGTGTTCTTCAGGTTGTCACCGCTGCCGCTCCACCACTGGGCCGAGCCCTGCGCGGGGGTGACGATCTGGGTCGTGACCTCCTTGTCGGGCAGGGAGACCACCACCGCCTGGCGGTACTTGGTGTTGTACTCGGACAGGCCCAGCTTGTGCCAGGAGGAGACGCCCGCCTTGGCGGTGTCGTAGTTCAGCCAGCCCAGCTGGAGCTTGTCCCAGGCGTTCAGGTCGCCGGGCAGGTCGCCGATGGACTCCTTGCCGGTGCCGAGCCAGGAGCCGGAGGACATCAGCGTCCAGAAACCGGTGGAGTTGTCACCGCCGTTGGTGTCGTACTCGTCCGGCAGGCCGAGGTCGTGGCCGTACTCGTGGGCGAAGACGCCGAGGCCGCCGTTCTCCGGCTGGATGGTGTAGTCGCCGACCCAGACCCCGGTGTCGCCGACCTGCGCGCCGCCCAGCTTGTTGTTGGCGGGGCCGGTGGCGCCGGCGTCGGTGCCGAAGGCGTACCAGCGGTGGGCCCAGATCGCGTCGGTGCCCTGGGCACCGCCGCCCGCGGACTCGTCCTCGCCCGCGTGCACGATCTGGAAGTGGTCGACATAGCCGTCGGGCTCGTTGAAGTCGCCGTCGTTGTCGTAGTCGTAGCGGTCCCACTGGTCGTACTGGGCCAGGTCCGCCTTGATGTCGGCGTCGCTGCGGCCCGCGGCCTTCTGCTGGGCCACCCACGCGTTCAGGCCGTCCTTGACGACGTTCCACACGCTCGGGCAGTTGGTGGAGCCGCAGGCGTTGTTGCCGTAACGGGCCTCGTTGTAGGGCACCTTGACCCAGTCCGAGACCTCGCCGTCGACCGAGTAGCGGCCCGAGGACTGCTTCTCGTAGTACTTCTTCAGCGACTCGGTCTTCTTGCCGGTGCCGAAGTAGAGGTCCTGGTAGTGCTTCCGGTTGTAGTCGCTCTGCCAGGCCGTGGAGTTGTCCTTGGTGCGGTCCGGCGCGGCGATCCGGTTGTGCAGCGGACCGGCGCTGCCGCCGTACTTGGGGTCGGTCTGGTCCCCGAACTCCACCAGGATGGTGAAGATCTTGTCGGTCTTCTCGCGGCTCAGTTCGACGTACTTGCCGTCGCCCTTGGCGCTCTTGAGCTTGACGACCTTGGAGCCGTGCCGCTCCTGGGCCTTGGCCTTGCCCGCTATGAGCTGGTTCAGCGCCTCCTGGCGCTGGGCCTTCTGGGTCTTGCTGAGCGGCCCGTCGAGGTCGTGGGCGCGCTGCTTCACCGGGGCCGGGTCGTGCCGGCTGATGGCGGCGGACCGGGTCTGGGTGCTGGCCTCCGCGACGGCGAAGGTGGCGAACGTGGCGGAGGCCGCCGCGAGCGTCACCCCGATCGCGGCAGCTCTGAACGTCCAGGATCTGCTGGTCACTTGAGTTCCTCCCCCGCGCCGCGCACACGGACAGGGGGGTTCCCGGGTCATGGAGAGGATCCGTGCGCGCATGACAAGCGCGTGTTCAAGTGACGTAATTTGACTTGAGGTTTAGCAGAAAAGACAGATCTTGACTTGGTCAGTGTGCGTGCACTATGCGAAGTTGACCTTGGCTTTACGGCGACCGTGCTTCTTGTGCGCCCCCCGTGCACCGGTACCGTGGGTTAGGTCACGCTTACCGGGCGTCCCGCTCGGGCATGCACGCCAGGAGACACGCACCCAGAACGTCCGCAGCCCCCCGCAGACTTCGGCCGGTTACCGCCGACCACCGCCGACTTCCGAGGACACGATTGCCATGCCTCGTCCGACCGCCGCACAGCTCGTCTACGGTTCGTGCACCGTGATCTTCTCGACGCTCGCCATGCTGCTGCTGTCCCAGACGAGTTCGGCGCTCGGCGTCGTCGTCATCGCGCTCGCCGCGCTCGCGCTCGGGCTGCTGGTGGCCATGACGGTGCCGCTGCCGAAGCCGCGCACGGCCGCCGCCCCGGCCCGGGCGGCCGAGACGGAGCGGGTGACCACGTCCCTGTGAGACCGCGCCGGCGCCTCGGCCGGGCGGTGCCTCAGTCGGTGCTGACCACCACCGTCTTGGCCGCCTTGTCGTGCAGGCCCTGCTTGTACGGCTTGTCGAAGTAGCTCCAGCCGCCCGAGATCGCGGTCCAGAAGCAGAAGCAGCAGAAGGCGAACGGCAGCCAGAGGACCAGGGCGCGGATCAACGCGGTCTGCACCGAGGGCGTGGCGCCGTTGTCCAGGTTGGCCACCCGCATGTGGAGCCACTGCTTGCCGAGGGTCTGGCCCGACTTGCTGATCATGAAGGTGTCGTAGGCGACATAGAGGACGACCGCGACGAAGGACTGCGCGAGGGATCGGCCGGCCTCGATGTGCGTGCCGTTCACGTCGTACTCGCGCACGCCGAACGCCCAGGTGAGCAGCCAGACGACGACGCCGACGAGGAGCATGTCGATGATCCGCGCGAGCGTCCGCTTGCCGCTGTCGGCGAGCGGGGGCATCCCGGCCAGCGGGTCGGTGGGATAACCGCCGCCGCCGTGCGGGCCGTAGGGGCCACCACCGCCGGGCCCGGAGGGACCGCCGCCGTACGGGCCACCGCCGGAGGGGCCCTGGCCACCGCCGGAGGGGCCCTGGGGGCCGCCCCCGTAGGGACTCTGCGGGCCGCCGCCGTACGGGGTGTCGTACGGCGAGCCCGGCCCCTGGTCCGACGGGGGCCGCTTCCTGAACGGGTCGTCCTCGGGGGGCTGCTCCCCGGAGCCGTGGGGCGGTTCGCTGCTCATGGCCCGAGTGGAACCCGAACGCCCCGGCTCCGCATCCGGCGCGCGGCCGTACGGAGTAGTCGTCAGCCCGCGACGAAGGTGTGCGCCGCCTTGTCGTGCCAGCACTGGTGCCAGGGCCGGTCGAACAGGCACCACAGCACGCCGACGATCCCGACGCCGAGCAGCCCGGGCACGCTGTAGACCAGCCAGCGGCGCAGCGCCGGGCCGAAGGTGGGCGGCTCGTGCGCCTCGATGTCCCGGACCTCCAGGCCGCACAGCTTCTTGCCGAGGGTACGGCCCCACTTGACGGTGGGCAGCACCTCGTACACCACGCCGAAGAGGAGCAGGACGGCGAGGACGACGCCGAGGCCGGTGGCGGTCGTGCCGTCGAGCAGCCAGACCGTGACGGTGTGGCCCGACTGCTCGGCCGCGTCGACCTTCTGCCGGATGTGGTCGGCCGCCTGGATGCCGAACGGGACCGCCGCGGCGGCGGTGACGGCGGCGGTGACCAGGGTGTCGATCAGCCGGGCGGCGAACCGCTTGCCGAGCCCCGCGGGACGGGCGGCGGCCTGGCGGCGCGCGGCCGCCTGGAACACGTCCTCCACCGGGGGCTTCCACGGCGCCACGGGCTGCTCGTCCGCCCCGCCGGCCAGCTGGTGCACCTGCTGGGCCCAGGAGGCCTGACCGCCGCCCGGGCCACTGGTGAGGGGGTTCCCGGCGGGAGCGCCCAGGGGAGCGCCCTGAGCGGCCTGAGCGCCCTGAGCACCGAGCGGGGAGGCGGCCTGGTAGGGACCGGGCTGCTGCGGGTGCGGTTGCTGCGGCAGCGAGGGGGCTGCGGGGGCGGCCTGGGCGGAGGGAGCGGATGGGGCGGACTGCGGACCCTGGGCTGCCTGCGCCGGCTGCCCCGGCTGCTGCTCCGTGGCGGCGCGGGCGGCGGCCTGGCCCGCGGCGAAGCCGGAACCGGCGGGCCCGCCCGCGACATACGGGCCGCTCGCCGCGCCCACGGCACCCGGCATCCCCACCGGGCCCTGCGCTGCTCCGAAGCCGGGCCCGCCGGACGCCCCGGAGGGGGAGCCCGTACGGGGGTCCGGCGACCCCTGCTGGTCCTTCTCCCGCACCGGCCGGAACGTCATCGTGCCCTTGTCCGGCTGGGCCGGGCCGGGGATCGGACGGCGGAAGACGAAGGTGCCGGGGTCGGGGGCGTCGTCCTCGGCGGGCGGGACGGTCGTGGTGCCCTCGGTGGAGGGGGCCGCGGAGGCGGGCCGGGCCGGGGTGTCCGCCGGCACGCGCGGGTCGGTGCCCCAGGGCGCGGCGGCCTGCGGCTGCGGGTCCTCGTCGAAGAAGTGCGGGCCCGTCTCCTCCACGGCCGGGGTCACGGCCGGGGTCACCGCCGGGCTCCCGGCGCTTGCGGCCTGCTGCGCGGCCGGTGCCGCCGGGCTTGCGGGCGGGGTCGCCGGGCGGACGCCGGGGGGTGGGATGAGCGGCTCGCCGTCCTTCGGCGCGGGGCGGCTGGTGCCGGGGACCCAGGAGGCACCGTTCCAGTACCGGACGTAGCCGGGGATGGACGGGTCCGGGTAGTAGCCCTCGCGGGGCCGGTCGTCGCCTGGGGCCGGGGTTGGGGCGCTCATGTCCGTCGTCCCGTATCTGCTCGGGGGTGGGATGGGGGGATCCACATCTATCAGACCGGGGCATGCCACAGCGCCAGTCCTGCCGGACCCCATCCTTTCCGGGCAACGCCGCATCCGTTCCCGGCGCCCGGCGAAAAAAATTCTTCGAACCCGCGTAATGCACCGCCCCCCGCCCCCTCTCCCCTGCCGTGGGCCCGTACCGAGCGGCCCCGGCGAGAAAGGAACACGTCATGCATCACACGGTGGTGGAGCGGGAGCTGGAGCTGCGGCTCATCCTGTCGCCCGAGCACAGCGTCCCGGTCCCGGCCCGGCTCGGCTACCGCTCCGACGACCCGTACGCCGTCCACATCGCCTTCCACATCAACTCCGAGCAGCCGGTCCACTGGACGTTCGCCCGGGACCTGCTGGTGGAGGGGGTGTTCCGGCCGTGCGGGCACGGGGACGTGCGGGTGTGGCCGGCGAAGACCGAGGGGCGCAGTGTCGTTCTGATGGCGCTGAGTTCGCCCGACGGGGACGCGCTGCTGG
The DNA here is from genome assembly GCF_042672505.1 of Streptomyces sp. NPDC127190. Taxonomy (NCBI): domain Bacteria; kingdom Bacillati; phylum Actinomycetota; class Actinomycetes; order Kitasatosporales; family Streptomycetaceae; genus Streptomyces; species Streptomyces sp. NPDC127190. The sequence continues at coordinate 26,762 of NZ_JBHXVE010000011.1, read as the reverse complement.
AGGCGCCGGTCCCGCAGGTGTCGGCCTGGCTGGAGCGGACGCTGCGGGCGGTGCCGCCGGGGGCGGAGGGCGGGCAGCTGGGCATCGACGACGCGCTCGACCAGCTGCTCGCCCGGTGAGGGCCGGACGGCCCCGGTCAGAACAGCTTGCCCGGGTTGAGGATGCCCAGCGGATCGAAGACCTGCTTGACCGCCCGCTGCATCTCCAGGCCCACCGGGCCGATCTCCCGGGCCAGCCACTCCTTCTTCAGCACCCCGACGCCGTGCTCGCCGGTGATGGTGCCGCCCAGCTCCAGGCCGAGCGCCATGATCTCGTCGAAGGACTCACGGGCCCGCCGGGACTCCTCGGGGTCCGCGGCGTCGAAACAGACGGTGGGGTGGGTGTTGCCGTCCCCGGCGTGGGCGCAGACCCCGATGGTGAGCCGGTACTTCTCGGCGATCCGCTCGACCCCGTCGAGCATCTCCCCGAGCCGGGAGCGCGGCACGCACACGTCGTCGATCATCGTGGTGCCCTTGACCGCCTCCAGCGCGGTCAGCGACAGCCGGCGGGCCTTCAGGAGGAGTTCGGACTCGGCGGCGTCCTCCGCCGGGACCACCTCGGTGGCGCCGGCGGCCCGGCACAGGGCGCCGACGGCGGCGAGGTCGGCGGCCGGGTCGGGGGTGTCGAAGGCGGCCAGGAGCAGGGCCTCGGTGGTCTCCGGCAGGCCCATACGGGCGAGGTCGTTGACGGCCTTGACGGTCGTACGGTCCATCAGTTCGAGGAGGGAGGGCAGATGACCGCCCTCCATGATCCGGCAGACCGCGTCGCAGGCGGCGGCCGCGGAGCCGAACTCGGCGGCGAGGACGAGCTGCGGCCGCGGCTTGGGCTTGAGCGCCAGCACGGCCCGTACGACGATGCCCAGCGAGCCCTCGGAGCCGACGAAGAGCCGGGTGAGGTCGTACCCGGCGACGCCCTTCGCGGTGCGGCGGCCGGTGGACAGCAGCCGGCCGTCGGCGAGGACGACGTCCAGGCCGAGGACGTACTCGGCGGTCACCCCGTACTTGACGCAGCACAGGCCGCCGGAGCCGGTGCCGATGTTGCCGCCGATGGTGCACATCTCCCAGCTGGAGGGGTCCGGCGGGTAGGACAGGCCGTGTTCCTCGACCGCGTGCGAGAGGGTGGCGTTGACGACGCCCGGTTCGACGACGGCGATCCGGTCGACCGGGCTGATCTCCAGGATGCGGTCCATCCGGGTGAGGGACAGCACGATGCAGCCGTCGGTGGCGTTGGCGGCGCCGGACAGGCCGGAGCGGGCGCCCTGCGGGACGACGGGGACGCGCAGCTCGGTGGCGGTGCGCATGACGTGCTGGACCTGTTCGACGGTGCGCGGCAGCACCACCACGGCGGGGGCGCCCGCCGGGCAGAAGCTCGCCATGTCGTGGGCGTAGGAGGCGGTGACGTCGGGGTCGGTGAGGACGGCCTCGGCGGGCAGTCCGGCCAGGAGCCGGTCGGTGAGGTTACCGGTTCGCACAGTGTCTTCGGTGCGGCTCATGATCACAGGGTCGCACCCGCGGCCATCGGTGTGAACCCGGCCGCCCCGCCCCGGGGCCACCCGGGTGTGCTCGTCGTACTGACGCACAGTGAGCGCCATGGACTACCGACTGGGCACGCCTGCGACGGCCGGGCCGCCGGTGCCGCGCAGGCGCCGGCGGGTGCTGCGGCGGATGCTGGTCGCCGCGCTGGGCGGCGGGGTGGCGGCGGGCGCGGTGCTGATGCTGCCTTCCACCGAGTCGCACCCGAGGGCGGCGGGACCGCCCGCGCCGGGGCCGCAGGCACAGGCACAGGCGCAGGCGCAGGCCCTGACGGCGGTGACCGCCGGGGTGCCGGCGGCGCTGCCGCAGCTGACGGCGCTGATCGGCGAGCAGGAGCGGCGGGTGCGGGAGCGGCCCCGGGACGCGCGGGCGTGGGCGGTGCTGGGGTCGGCGTATGTGCAGCGGGGGCGGCGGGCGGCGGACCCGGCGGACTTCCCGCGGGCCGAGCGGGCGCTCCAGGCCTCGCTGCGGGTGCGCGGGCAGCACAACACCGAGGCGCTGGACGGGCTGACCGCGCTGGCCAACGCGCGCCGCGACTTCCCGGCGGCGAAACGGTACGGCGAGCAGGCGCTGAAGGCGGCGCCGAAGCGCTGGCAGTCGTATCCGCCGCTGATCGACGCCTACACCGGGCTCGGTGACTACAAGGCGGCACGGGGGAGCCTGGACAAGCTGCTGGCGCTGCGCACCGGCGCGGCCGAGCGGCCGGCGATGATGGCGCGGGCCGCGGCGGTGTACCGGGACCGGGGGTGGCGCGAGGACGCGGTGGCGCAGCTGACGGACGCGGCGGCGGCCGCCGGGACCCCGGCCGAGCAGGCCGCGTATCTCACCGGGCTGGGGCAGCTGGCGTGGGAGCGCGGGGATCTGCCGGACGCGCTGCGGCACTTCGAGGCGGCCGTACGGCTGGACCCGGAGCAGCGGGCGGCGGCGGCCGGGCGGGGCCGGGTGCTGGCCGCGCAGGGCCGGACGAGTGCGGCGGTCGGCGCCTACCGGCAGGCGTCGGCCGCGGCCGCGGACCCGGCCGACGTGGTCGAGCTGGGCGAGCTGTACGAGTCGCTGGGCCGGCACCGGGAGGCCGGCGCGCAGTACGACCGGCTGAAGGCGCTGGTACGGCGGCGGATCGCGGCCGGGGTGGACGAGGAGCTGCTGATCGGGCGGTTCGAGGCGGACCACGGGGACGCGCTGGACGCGGTGCGGCGGCTGCGCGCGGAGTGGGAGCGCCAGCCGGGCATCGAGGTGGCCGACGCGCTCGGCTGGGCGCTGCACCGGGCCGGCGAGGACCAGGAGGCCCTCGGCTACGCGGTCCTGGCGACGGACACGGCGAAGGGCGGGGTGCGCAGCGCGCTGTACGCCTTCCACCGGGGCATGGTCGAGCGGGAGCTGGACCTGTACGCCCCGGCCCGCCGCCATCTGGCGGAGGCGCTGCGGATCAACCCGTACTTCTCGCCGCTCGCGGTGCCGGCGGCGCGGGCGGCGCTGCGGGAGCTGGGCGACGTCCCGGAGGAGCCGCCGCCCAGCTGAGCCCGACGGCGGGGCTACAGGTTGCCGCGCTTGGCCTGCTCGCGCTCGATCGCCTCGAACAGGGCCTTGAAGTTGCCCTTGCCGAAGCCCATGGAGCCGTGCCGCTCGATGAGTTCGAAGAACACCGTCGGACGGTCCTGGACCGGCTTGGTGAAGATCTGGAGCAGATATCCGTCCTCGTCGCGGTCGGCGAGGATCTTCAGCTCGCGCAGGGTCTCGATCGGCACCCGGGTGTCGCCGACCCACTCGCCGAGGGTGTCGTAGTAGGAGTCCGGGGTGTTGAGGAACTGCACACCGGCCGCGCGCATGGCCCGTACCGTCGCGACGATGTCGTTGGTGTTCAGCGCGATGTGCTGGACGCCGGCGCCGCCGTAGAACTCCAGGTACTCGTCGATCTGGGACTTCTTCTTGGCGATCGCGGGCTCGTTGATCGGGAACTTCACCTTCAGGGTGCCGTCCGCGACGACCTTCGACATCAGCGCGCTGTACTCGGTGGCGATGTCGTCGCCCACGAACTCCTTCATGTTCGTGAAGCCCATGACCTTGTTGTAGAAGCCGACCCACTCGTTCATCCGGCCCAGCTCGACGTTGCCGACGCAGTGGTCGATGGCCTGGAAGGTGCGCCGGGCGGGCGGCTCGACGATCGGCGAGGCGGCGACGTAGCCGGGCAGGTAGGGGCCGTCGTAGCCGGTCCGTTCGACCAGGGTGTGGCGGGTCTCGCCGTAGGTGGCGATGGCGGCGAGGACGACGGTGCCGTGCTCGTCCTTCAGCTCGTACGGCTCGGTGACGCCGCGCGCGCCGTGCTCCAGGGCGTACTCGTAGGCGGCGCGGGCGTCCGGCACCTCGATGGCCAGGTCGATGACGCCGTCGCCGTGCTCCGCCACATGCCGTTCGAGGAAGTGGCCCCAGGGGCTGCTCGCCTTGATCACGGAGGTGAGGACGAAGCGGGCGGAGCCGTTCTCGAGCACGTAACTGGCGGTCTCGCGGCTGCCGTTCTCCGGTCCGGAGTAGGCGACCAGCTGCATGCCGAAGGCGGTGGAGTAGTAGTGCGCCGCCTGCTTGGCGTTGCCCACGGCGAAGACGACCGCGTCCATTCCCTTGACCGGGAAGGGGTCGGCCTGCCGTGCGGTGTCGGGAGTGTGGTGTGTGGTCTGCGTCATGGCGGAAGGGTGACTCCGCTCTGCAAGGTGCGCAATAGTTCGCGTTATCGCTGGGCAATCTGACCAGTGGTACGGCCGTCTCGGCGGTCTTTCTGTACAGGATGACCATCTCAGGGGTGCTCATGGCGATCGATCATCTGGACGGCCGGATCATCGTGCTGCTGGCCCGGGAGCCACGCATCGGAGTGCTGGAGATGTCCCGGCGGCTCGGGGTCGCGCGGGGGACCGTGCAGGCCCGGCTGGACCGGCTTCAGTCGAACGGAGTCATCCGCGGGTTCGGCCCGCAGGTGGACCCGGCGGCCCTCGGCTACCCGGTCACCGCGTTCGCCACGCTCCAGATCCGGCAGGGCCAAGGGGCCGATGTCCGGGCGCACTTGGCGACCGTGCCGGAGGTGCTGGAGCTGCTGACCACGACCGGCAGCGGGGACATGCTGTGCCGGCTGGTGGCCCGCTCCAACGCCGATCTTCAACGGGTGATCGACCGGGTTGTCGGTTTTGATGGCATCGTCCGGGCCTCCACGGCGATCGTCATGGAGAACCCCGTTCCGCTGCGGATCATCCCGCTGGTGGAGCAGGCGTCCCGGGACGCGGCAGAGACGTGACGGCACCCCTCGGGAGGTGAGCGCGGGTGACCTTCTGGGAGTATCTGGCCAACCGGCACGAGCAGCTGCTCACCGACGCCTTCCAGCACGCCAGCGCGGTCTTCCAGTGCATGGTCCTGGCGACCCTCCTCGGGGTGCTGCTCGCGGTCGTCACCTACCGCAGCGACTGGGCGGGCAGCCTCGCCACCACCGCCACCGCGACGATCCTCACCGTCCCCTCCCTCGCCATGATCGGACTGCTGGTCCCGGTCGTCGGCCTGGGCGTGCCACCCACCGTGATCGCGCTGACCCTGTACGGGCTGCTGCCGGTGGTGCGGAACGCGATCGTGGGGCTACGCGGGGTGGATCCCGCGCTGGTGGACGCGGCACGGGGCATCGGGATGTCCCGGCCGATGCGGCTGGTGCGGGTCGAGCTGCCGCTGGCCTGGCCGCCCATCCTGACCGGCATCCGGGTCGCCACGCAGATGCTGATGGGCATCGCCGCGATCGCCGCGTACGCCTCCGGGCCCGGCCTCGGCAACGAGATCTTCCGCGGACTGGCCTCCCTGGGCAGCCGGAACGCGCTGAACCAGGTGCTCGCGGGCACCCTCGGGATCATCGTCCTCGCGCTGCTCTTCGACGCCGCCTACGTCCTGATCGGACGGCTGACCATTCCGAGGGGGATCCGTGGCTGAGTCGGCGCCCTCGGTCGCGGGGGCCACCATCGAGCTGGAGAACCTGTCCAAGCGGTACCCGGGCAGCGCGCAGCCGGCCGTGGACAACGTGAGCATGGAGATCAAGGCGGGCGAGACGGTCGTCTTCGTCGGCCCGTCCGGCTGCGGCAAGTCCACCACCCTCAAGATGATCAACCGGCTGATCGAGCCGACCGGCGGCCGGATCCGGATCAACGGCGAGGACGTCACCGGCATCGACCCGGTGCGGCTGCGCCGCAAGGTCGGGTACGCCATCCAGTCCTCGGGCCTGTTCCCGCATCTGACCGTCGCCCAGAACATCGCCCTGGTGCCCCGGATGACCGGCTGGCCCAAGTCCCGGATCCGGGCGCGGGTGGAGGAGATGCTCGACCTCGTCGGGCTGGACCCGGGCGAGTTCCACGGCCGCTATCCGCGCCAGCTCTCCGGCGGCCAGCAGCAGCGGGTCGGCGTGGCCCGGGCGCTCGCCGCCGACCCCCCGGTGCTGCTGATGGACGAGCCGTTCGGCGCGGTCGACCCGATCACCCGCGACCATCTCCAGGACGAGCTGATCCGGCTCCAGCACGAGCTGCACAAGACGATCGTGTTCGTCACCCACGACTTCGACGAGGCGATCAAGCTGGGCGACCGGATCGCCGTCCTGCGCGAACGCTCCCGGATCGCCCAGTTCGACACCCCGGAGGCGATCCTCACCAACCCGGCCGACGACTTCGTCTCCGGGTTCGTCGGCGCGGGCGCCGCCCTGAAGCGGCTGAACCTGACCCGGGTGCGGGACGTGGAGGTGCGGGAGTACCCGACGGTGACGGTGGACACCCCGCTCCAGCAGATCTTCGGCTCGCTGCGCGCCGGCGGCACCAACGAGATCCTGCTGCTCGACCCGCGCGGCCGGCCGTACAAGTGGCTGCGGCGCGGCGATCTGATGCGGGCCCGGGGCTCGCTGGCCCGCGCGGGCACGCTCGTGCACGACACGGTGACCCGGGACGCGACCCTGCGGGACGCGCTGGAGGCGGTGCTGACCGACAACGCGGGCCGGGTCGCGGTGACCGGGCGGCGCGGCGAGTACATCGGCGTGGTCGACATGGAGACGCTCATGAACTCGGTGCACGAGCTGCTCGAGGCCGACCGGCTGGAGGCCATGGAGGCGCAGGCCGGGCTGGAGGAGGCCCGCGCCCAGCAGACCCACTTCGACCAGGAGGGGCACGGGCCGGCGGAGGAGCGGGCGTGAGCGCCGGACTGCGGCCCGAGGACGGGCACGAGGCCGAGGCACTCGTGATCCGCGAGGCGGAAGAGGGCGAGGCGGGACCGGGTGAGGCGGGGCAGCGGGCCCCGTCGCCGCCCCCGCGGCCGCGGCCGCCCGCCCGCCGGCCGACCTGGCAGCGGCTCACGTTCCTGCCCGCCTTCCTGACCGCCCTGCTCCTCGCCACCTGGCTGTGGTTCCGGCAGGCGGACCTGGACCCGATCTCGCGCAACGCGCTGTCCGGCGGCCAGGTTTCCAAGGCGCTGTGGCAGCACATCGAACTGACGGTGATCTCCACCTTCTTCGTACTGGTCATCGCGATCCCGCTGGGCGTGCTGCTCACCCGGCGGCCGCTGCGCCGGGCCACCCCGGTGGCCCTGGCCCTCGCCAACACCGGCCAGGCGACCCCGGCGATCGGTCTGCTCGCCCTGCTGGTGATCTGGCTGGGCACGGGCATGAAGGCGGCCCTCATCGGCATCGTCGTCTACGCGATCCTGCCGGTCCTCGCCAACACCATCGCCGGACTGAAGGCCAACGACCCGACCCTGCTGGAGGCGGCCCGCGGCATCGGCATGTCCCCGCTCGGCGTGCTGGCCCGGGTGGAACTCCCCCTCGCCGTCCCGCTGATCCTCGCGGGCGTCCGTACGGCCCTGGTCCTGAACGTCGGTACGGCGACCCTGGCGGCCTTCGGCGGAGGCGGCGGCCTGGGCGTGCTGATCACCACCGGCATCACCAACCAGCGCATGCCGGTGCTGGTGCTGGGCTCGGTCCTCACCGTGGCGCTGGCGCTGCTGGTGGACTGGCTGGCCGCGCTGGCAGAGGTGATGCTGCGGCCGCGGGGGCTGGAGGCGGGCACATGAGCCGCCGTACGACGGCTCTGCTGGCCGCGCTGCTCCTCGTACCGGCGGCCGGGGGCTGCGGGCTGACCAGCGGCTCCCCGATGACGGACGACGTGCGGCCGGGCACGGTCGGCGCGGGCCGGCCGCTGGCCGGCGCCCGGCTCACGGTCACCTCCAAGTCCTTCACCGAGAACCTGATCCTGGGCGCGGTGATGGGGATCGCCTTCCAGGCGGCCGGGGCGGACGTGCTGGACCGGACCGGGATCCAGGGGTCGTTCGGGGCACGGGAGGCGGTGCGCAACGGGGACGCGGACGCCATGTACGAGTACACGGGCACCGCCTGGATCACCTACCAGGGCAACGCCGAGCCGATCTCCGATCCGCGGCGGCAGTGGGAGGCGGTGCGTACGGCCGATCTGCGCGACGGGCTGACCTGGCTGCCGCCGTCCCGGCTGGACAACACCTACGCGCTCGCCATGAACCGGGCGAACTTCGAGAAGTACGGCACCAGGACCCTGTCGGCCGTGGCGGACCTGGCGGCGAAGCGGCCGGACGCGGTGACCCTGTGCGTGGAGGGCGAGTTCGCCAACCGCGCGGACGGCCTGCCCGGCATGGAGAAGGCGTACCGCATGGCCGTGCCCGCGCGGAACGTCACCCAGATGGACACCGGGATCATCTACACCCAGGTGCGCAAGGGGAGTTGCGCGTACGGGGAGGTCTTCACCACCGACGGGCGGATCAGCTCCATGAACCTCGCGGTGATGGAGGACGACCGCACGTTCTTCCCCCACTACAACGCGGCCCCCGAGATCAACTCGGCGACTCTGAAGAAGTGGCCGGCCATCGCGCAGATCCTGGCCCCCATCACCGCCAAGCTGGACAACACGGTGGCCCGCACCCTGAACGCCCAGGTGGACGTCTCGGGCCAGGACCCGCACCAGGTGGCCCTGGACTGGATGAGGAAGGAGGGGTTCGTGAAGTAGGGGGCGTCGGGCGGGAGTTGCGCGGGCCGACACAGAAGGCCTGACGCAAAGAACCCGATGCAAAGAAAGCGTTGCAAAGGAGCCTTTGCATAGCTACTTTGTACGCATGACGGAGCACGACGAACGCAAGCACCGCCGGCTGGACGCCCGTTCACTGCGCGGGCTCGCCCATCCGCTGCGGATCCAGCTGCTGGACACCCTGCGCCACCACGGCCCCGCCACGGCCTCCCGACTGGCCGAGCGGCTGGGCGAGTCCAGCGGCGCCACCAGCTACCACCTGCGCCAGCTGGCCGCCCACGGCTTCGTCGAGGACGCCCCGGAGCACGGCAAGGGCCGGGAGCGCTGGTGGCGGGCGGTGGACCAGGGACTCGTCTTCGACACCGAGGACTTCGAGGACGCCGGCCCCGAAGTCCGGGGAATGGCCGAGATGTTCCTCCAGGAGATCGCGAGCCGGCACACCCGCGAGCTGTCCGCCTGGCTCGGCTCACGGGACAGCTGGGGGGACGCCTGGGCGCGTGGCGCCGACATGAGCGACATGACGCTGCGGCTCACCCCCGAGCTGGCCGCCGAGCTGACCCGGAAGCTGCACGCCCTGGTCGACGACTACCGGGACCGCCTCACGGACCCGGACGCCCCCGGAGCCGAGCACGTACGGATCCACACGCACCTGTTCCCCATCGACACCGACTGAGAGGTTCAGCCATGCACACCCAGATCCGGCTCGCCCAGCAGCACACCGCCGGCCTGCGGGAACAGGCCGCCGCCCACCGGCTCGCCACCGAGGCCCGGCCCGCTGTCGAACTGCGCGCCCGGGTCGGCTGGACCCTGGTCGAACTCGGCCTGCGGCTGGCCGCGCAGCGGCCGGCGGCGGTGCCGGCCTAGCAGCTCGGGATCGGGCCCTTGCCCTTTTCCAGGGAGACCAGGGAGTCGACCGCGCTCTTCAGCGTGGTGACCGGGATCAGCCGCAGGCCCTTCGGCAGCTCGGCGCGGGCGTCGGAGCACTCCGCCTTCGGCACCAGGAAGACGGTGGCCCCGTCCCGCCGGGCGGCCTGTGTCTTCAGGGCCACCCCGCCGACCGCGCCGACCCTGCCGTCGGCGTCGATGGTGCCGGTACCGGCGATGTTCCGGCCGCCCGTGAGGTCGCCGCCGGTGCCGTCGCCGTCCAGCCTGTCGATGATCCCCAGGGTGAACAGCAGGCCCGCGCTCGGCCCGCCCACGTCGGCGAGCTTCAGCGTGACCTTGACCTTGTCGGGGCTCAGCCCGAGGTACTTCAGCGCCGCCTGGGTCGCCGCGTCCTGGGACTGCTTCATCTGCGCCGCGTTGTGCTGCTCGATCTCCTTGACGTTCTGACCGCTCGGGTAGACCGCGTCATGGGGCATCACGGCCCGGTCGGTGCGGAACCAGTTGCCGAGGACGTCACCGAGGGAGACCCGGGTGTCCGGCCCGGTCGCCTCGATGGTGACCATCCGCAGCTGGCCGCTGGTCTTCCGGGCCGGCGTCCCCGAGACGGTGATCACCGGGGTGCCCTGGTTCTCGCCGAGCACGTTCGCCGTCATCCCGGGCTGCGCCACCGAGAACGGCAGCGGAGCGAACAGCGCCGTGGCGATCAGGGCCACGACGGGTACGGCGCAGACGGCGACGGCCTGGGAACGCGTGAGACGTGAGAGCACGGGATCAATCTACGTGACACCCCGGCCGGAGCCGGGGGCAGCGGCTCAGCGCAGCGCCTCGGCGACCTCGCGGGCCGCTTCCATCACCCGCTGCCCCACCTTCTCCGGGACGGTGTCCGCCAGCATCACCACGCCCACACTGCCCTCGACGCCGGTGACGCCGACGAGCGGCGCAGCGGCCCCGCTGGCGCCGGTCTCCAGCTCACCGTGGGTCAGCGTGTACCCCGGGCCCTCGGGCGGCGACTGCCGTGCGGACAGGATCGCCCGGCCCGCGGCACCACGGTCCAGCGGATGCCGGAACCCGGCCCGGTACGCCACGTGGTAGTCCGTCCAGGTCGGCTCCACGACCGCCACGGCCAGCGCCTCGGCGCCGTCCACGAGCGTCAGGTGTGCCGTCGCACCGATGTCCTCCGCCAGCGAGCGCAGGGCGGGCAGCGCGGCCTCGCGCACCAGCGGATGCACCTGGCGGCCCAGCCGCAGCACCCCCAGCCCGACCCGGGCTCGCCCGCCCAGGTCGCGCCGGATCAGAGCGTGCTGCTCCAGGGTGGCGAGCAACCGGTACACGACGGTCCGGTTCACGCCCAGTTTGTTGGACAACTCGGTGACGGTCAGCCCGTGGTCCGTATCGGCCAGCAGCTTGAGGACGCGCAGTCCCCGGTCGAGCGTCTGAGAGGTCTCCGCGGTCACGACGCCCACTCCTTTGGTGGTGAGGCCGGCGACCCCCGAGCGGTCGATGCGTCACCGAGTCCCGTCGGCGACGCGCTTCAGAGGCCGCCGATCGGCAGGACGGCCCGGCGGCTCCGGACCAAGTCGCTTCACGGCTGCGCTCCGCGGCGGCGCTGCCACGGGGCGTGTGCGTAGCGGGACAGTAGCGAAGGCAGTTCGCTCAGCGGAAGTGTTCGTCCAGAATCCGGGCAAGGCGATATCCGGCCTGCCGCACTTCGTCCGGATACGGCCACCCCCCAGGAACTCCCCACCTGTCACCGCATGCGCGTGGCCCACTCCTGCACCTTGGCGATCCGCTGCCGCAGCTGCCCCGCCGTGGCCTCGGCGCTGGGCGGCCCTCCGCAGACCCGGCGCAGCTCGGTGTGGATCACCCCGTGCGGCTTGCCGCTCTGGTGGACGTACGCACCGACCATGGTGTTGAGCTGCTTGCGCAGCTCCATCAGCTCCTTGTGCGTGACCACCGGCCGCCGCTCGGCGGGCAGCTCCAGCAGATCCGCCTCGGTGTCCGGCTTCTTACGGCTGTGCGCGATCTGCCGGGCCTGCCGCTTCTGGAGCAGCAGCTGCACCTGCTCCGGCTCCAGCAGCCCCGGGATGCCGAGGTAGTCCTGCTCCTCCTCGCTCCCCGGGTGCGCCTGCATACCGAACTCGGCACCGTCGTAGAGCACCCGGTCGAAGACGGCGTCGGACTCCAGCGCCTCGAAGGGCAGCATGTCCTGCTCGCCGGTGTCCTCGTCCTGCTGCTTGTTCGCCTCCTCCATCTCCTTCTCGGATTCGGCGTACGGGTCCTCCTCGCCCTCCTTCTTCGGCTTGTCGAGGGCGTGGTCCCGCTCCTTCTCCATCTCGTTGGCGAAGGTCAGCAGGTCGGGCACGGTCGGCAGGAACACGGACGCGGTCTCGCCGCGCCGCCGGGACCGCACGAAACGCCCGACGGCCTGCGCGAAGAACAGCGGGGTGGAGATGGTGGTGGCGTACACGCCGACCGCGAGCCGGGGCACGTCGACGCCCTCGGACACCATGCGCACCGCGACCATCCAGCGGTCCGTCGAGGCGCTGAACTCGTCGATCCGCTTCGAGGCGCCGGCGTCGTCGGACAGCACCAGCGTGGCCCGGTCACCGGTGATCTCCCGGATCAGCTTGGCGTAGGCGCGGGCGGAGTCCTGGTCGGAGGCGATGACGAGCGCGCCCGCGTCCGGGATCGCCTTGCGGACCTCGGTCAGCCGCTGGTCGGCGGCGCGCAGCACGCTCGGCATCCACTGGCCGCGCGGATCGAGCGCGGTCCGCCAGGCCTGGCTGACCGCGTCCTTGGTCATCGGCTCGCCGAGCCGGGCGGCGATCTCGTCGCCGGCCTTGGTGCGCCAGCGCATGTTGCCGCTGTAGCTGAGGAAGATCACCGGCCGGACGACGCCGTCCGACAGGGCGGACCCGTACCCGTAGGTGTAGTCGGCGGCGGACCGCCGGATGCCGGCGTTGTCCTCCTCGTACGTCACGAAGGGGATGGGGTTGGTGTCGGAGCGGAAGGGCGTACCGGTGAGGGCGAGCCGGCGCGTGGCGGGCTCGAACGCCTCCAGGCAGGCCTCGCCCCAGGACTTGGAGTCGCCGGCGTGGTGGATCTCGTCGAGGATGACGAGCGTCTTGCGCTGCTCGACACGGTTGCGGTGCAGCATGGGCCGGACGCCGACACCGGCGTAGGTGACGGCGACGCCGTCGTACTCCCGGCCGAGCGGCCCGGCGCTGTACTCGGGGTCGAGCTTGATCCCTATCCGTGCGGCGGCCTCGGCCCACTGCTTCTTCAGGTGCTCGGTGGGCGCGACCACGGTGATCTGCTGCACGACATGGTGGTGCAGCAGCCAGGAGGCGAGGGTCAGCGCGAAGGTCGTCTTGCCGGCGCCGGGCGTGGCCACGGCGAGGAAGTCGCGCGGCTGCTCCTGTACGTACTTCTCGAGCGCTCCCTGCTGCCAGGCACGCAGCTTGCTGGCGGTGCCCCAGGGGGCCCGGCCCGGGAAGGCCGGCGACAGGTGGTGGGAGTGCGTGGAGGTGGCGGCGGTGGTAGTCACGGTCTCCGTACGAGGGTCGAATGGGAGGGCAACCGGGCCACCCTACCGGCGGCCCGCCCCCGTCGACGCGCGAACGAGCCCGGGTCGCCCCCGGGTGGGACTCACGTCACAGCACCCGTCCCCGCCCTCGGCCGGCCGGGGCGCGGGCTCACCGGGCGTGCAGCCGCCGGGTCACCCAGGCCCCCACCAGGGCGACCGCCGCCATGGGCAGGAAGACGGCCGCGAACGCCGCGGGATGGCCGCCGCCCGCCGGCCCGGCCGCGCCCGCCGTGGCGGACGTCACGCTGCCGCCGCCCAGCGCCGCGAAGGCCGCCCCGGTGGCCGCGAGGAGGACCGCGTCGGACAGCGCGTCGGAGATCTGGAGGGCCGCGGAGTTGGCGCCGGCCTCCTCGGGGGCGGACAGCCGGAGCAGCAGCACGCTGGTGGAGGAGATCACCAGGCCCATGCCGAAGCAGCCGACACCCCAGGCGACGGCGGTGCTCCAGACCGGCACGGAGGGCACGAGCACCGCGGGCGCGGCGGCGATCGCGGCGGCGACCAGCACCATCCCCACGGTCATCAGCCGCTCCCGGTACGGCGCCATGCGCGGCCGGGACTGCACCCACGAGCCCAGCGCCCAGGTGCCGCCGCCCGCCGCCAGCGAGAACCCGGCGAGCGTCGGCGACAGCCCGCGCTGGGTGACCAGCATCAGCGGGACGAAGGACTCGGCGGCGATGTACGACCCCGCGGACAGCCCGCGCAGCAGCACCACGGACGGCAGGCCGCGCGCCGCCCGGTAGGTGCCGCGCGGGAGCAGCCCGAGCACGGCGGGCACGAGCAGCGCGGCGCCGGCCAGACCGGGGAGCAGGGAGAGCGGGCGCAGGTCCTGGGCGGCGTACTGGACGAGCCCGGCGCCGAGGGAGATCGCGAGGGCGAGCCGGATGCGGCGCCCGTCGAAGGCGGCGGGCCCCGCGCCGCCGCCCGCCACCGGGCCCGCGGCCCGCCGGCGTATCTGCGGCAGGGCGAGCGCCAGGGGGAGCACGACCAGGACCGGGATGCCGAGGAAGACCCAGCGCCAGCCCAGGTGCTCGGTCACGGCGCCGGAGGCGAGCGGGCCGACGATGGAGGGCACCACCCAGCCCGCGGCGAAGGACGCCATGATCGCGGGCCGGAGCCGTTCCGGGTAGGCGCGGCCGACGACGACGTACAGGGCGACGATCACCAGCCCGCCGCCGAGCCCCTGCACGGCCCGGCCGAGGATGAACACCCACATCGCCCGGGCGGTCCCGGCGACCACCAGCCCCGCCGCGAAGGCGCCGATGCCGGTGGTGAGCGCGCCCAGCGGGCCCCTCCGGTCGGACCACTGGCCGGCGAGCACCATCCCGAAGAGGCTGGTCGTGAAGTACCCGGAGAACGCGAACGCGTAGAGCGCCACTCCGTGCAGCTCCCGCGCCGCGACGGGCATCGCGGTGCCGACGGCGGTCGCCTCGAAGGCGATCAGTACGACGACGGAGACGATCCCGACACTGAGGGCCCGGTAGGCCGCACTCAGCACGCCGCCGTCCGGCTCGGCGGACCGGTCCGCGGCGACGGCGTCAGGGGATTCCAGGGCACTCATGGCCGCCAGCGTAAGGCGCACAACGGCATATGACAGCTGTCCCGCTGTGTGAACGGCGTATGGCAGTCCCGTTGCAGGGGCCCGGCTTCCCTTGAGCCCCTCCCCCGCGCCGCCCTACGGTCGTTCCATCAGCACGGCCGTGTGCCCGAGTGGTTCAGGGGCTCGACTGCAACTCGAGTTACGTGGGTTCGAATCCCGCCACGGCCTCCACGCGAACCGGGCGGGGCGTTCCTCAGAGCGCCCCGCCCGTCTCGTCCTGGAACAGCTCCGTCCAGTAGTGCCAGCCGGTGGCCGGCAGGGTGCCGGTGGGGTCGACGGCCGCCAGCGTGTGGAGCATGGCGGCGGCCAGGTGGTCGTAGGCGGCCGTCGTCAGTTCGTGGCCCAGGTGCTCGTCGATGGTGCGCTCGTGGTGCAGCAGCCACAGCGTGAACGCGAGCGTGGAGACATCGGTGTTGAGCGGGGAGAGCGTCGCCTCCGGCTCGCCGAAGGTCAGCACCGCGCCCGTCCTGCCGTCGACCACCAGGCTGTTGCCCCCGGTCAGCCCGCCGACGCGGACCAGGTGGTCGCAGTGCGCGGGCAGTTCGGCCAGCGGGTGGTCCGTCCCCTCCTCGGTGACGTACTCCCGCAGGGTCCGCAGCGGGGCGTCCGGGTCGGTGCGGAAGACCGCCGCCTCCTCGGGCAGACCCGTCTCGCGCAGGAACCGGCGCGTCGGCTCGTGGGTGAGCGTGACCGGCACGTCGACCTCCTCGAACCGGGCCACCCGGCCGTGCCCGAACTCCTGGTCCAGCAGCCGGGCCGGGACGTCCAGGGTGAGGCCGGAGCCGGTGCCCGGCCCGGCGGCGAGGGCGAGCGGGCGGATCAGGGCCGCCGCCTTCCAGTACGGCGGGACCGAGCCGTCCGCGCCCTCCGCGAACAGGGCGAGCAGCCGGCGCGTCGCCTCGGCCGCCACCGCCAGGCCGTACCGCCCGGCGAGGGAGGCGAACCGGCCGCGCAGCCCGGCGAGTTCCTCGGTGACCGCGGCGAACCCCAGCAGCGTGTCCAGGGAGGGGGCGAAGGGGCGCGGGGCGGGCGGCCCGACGAGGCACGCCGTGGTCAGCTCGCCGGTGTCGCCGTCGAGCAGCACCGACTCGCGGGCCATGCCGGCGGGGTGCAGGAGTTCACCGATCACCAGGCGGTCGCGCAGCTCCTCCGCCACCCGGAACGGCCCCTCCGTGGCGTCGGCGAGTCTGCGCAGCCCGCTGTCGCGCAGCGGGGAGAAGGTCACCAGGTCGGCGCCCGGCGGCAGTCCGGGGCCGGTGAGCAGACCGCGGGTCGGCGCATGGGTGACATGGCGGCCCAGCTCCGCCTCGGTCAGCGTGATGGCCGTGACCCCGGCATCGGTCGTACTCATCGCTCCCCCGCGATCTTCCCCGTACGGGCAGGTGCTCCCTCGCTTCAGCACACTACGCCGCCCCACTGACAACGGCCCGCACGGAGAAGGACGGAGGACGGCCCCGGGGCGTTGCCCGCGGGTCAGGTGAAGTAGATCCCGCCGAGGACGACGGCCAGGGCCGCCAGTACGAAGACCAGGACCCACACCACCAGCTTGCCGATGCTGGGCGGGGGTTCGTAACGGGGTTCGTCCTGCGGGCTGCTCACTGGGTCACCACCGCGGCCTGGGGTCGGATCGGGAGACGGTTGACCGGGCGGCCGGTGGCCGCGCGGACGGCGGAGGCGATGGCCGCCGGTGCGGTCACCACCGGCACCGCGCTGACCGACTTGGCGCCGAACGGGGCGACCACGTCCCGCTCCTCGACCAGCTTGACGATCCGGATGTCCGGCGCGTCCAGGGCGGTCGGCAGCGCGTATCCGGTGAGGTCGGGGTGGCGGATCAGTCCGCGCGGGGTGCGCAGGTTCTCGGTGAGCGCGATACCGACCCCCTGGGTGACGCCCGCCTCGATCCGGGCCGCCAGCTGGGCCGGGTTGAGCACCCGGCCGACGTCCTGGGCGACCGCCAGCTCCACCACCCGCACCGAGCCCAGCTCGACGTCGACGTCCACCACCGCGCGGATCGCGCAGAAGGCGAGCCCGACGAAGGCGTCACCCTGGCCGGCCGCGTCCAGCGGCTCGGTCGGGTGCGGCCGGCACTGGGCCGTGGCCCACAGCTCCTTGCCCTCCATCGCCTCGGCGACGGTGGTCGACAGCACCCCGTCGTACGACGTGATCTTGCCGTCGGAGATCTGGAGCAGCTCGGTGGACATGCCGAAGGTGTGCGCCAGCGGCTGGAGGAGCTGCGTGCGGACCATCTTCGCGGCCCGCTCCACCGCGCCGCCCGACACCCAGGTGTGCCGGCCCCGGCAGCCCGCGCCCGCCGGCGGCTGGTCGGTGTCGACCGGGGCGACGTGGACCTCCTCGACGCCGAGGGTCTCCTGGACGATCTGCCGGGCCAGGGTGGTGAAGCCCTGGCCGGTCTCCACGGCCGCGCACAGCACGGTCGCCACGCCGTCGTGCACCTTGACGGTCGCGGTGGACACCTCGTCGGCGCCCTCCGCGCCGAGCATGTGCACCATGCCCAGGCCGTAGCCGACGCCCCGCCGGACCGCGCCCGGCTCGCCCGCGCCCTCGGGGCCGCCGGGCAGCAGCCACTCCTCCTCGGGGGTGTCCTTGGGCAGCTCGGGGAGCGGGAAGTCGCGGACGGCCTGGAGGAGTTCGGCGACCGGCGCCGGGCAGGTGACCGTCTGGCCGATCGGCAGGACGTCCCCGGTCGCGAGGACGTTGCGCAGCCGCAGCTCGGCCGGGTCCAGGCCCAGCTTCTTCGCCAGCTTGTCCATCTGCGCCTCGTAGGCCGCGCACACCTGCATGGCGCCCTCGCCGCGGACATGGCCGGAGGGCGGGTTGTTGGTGCGCACGGCCCAGCCCTCGATGAACGCGTTCGGCACGACGTACGGGCCGCACGCGAAGGAGACGGCGGCGGCCAGCGCCTCGGCGGAGGTGTCGGCGTACGCGCCCGCGTCGAGCAGGATCTGCGCCTCCACCTTGACCAGCTTGCCCTCGGCGTCCGCGTGGTGGCGGTACCTGAGCAGCGTCGGATGGCGGTGGGCGTGGCCGAGGAAGGACTCCTCGCGGGTCGCCGTGAGCTTCACCGGGCAGCCGGTCTTGAGCGCGAGCAGCCCGAGCGGCAGCTGGAAGCCCTGGTCCTCGCGGTCGGCGGTGGCGCCGGGCACCCCGGTGACCACGATCTTCACCCGCTCCGGCGGCAGCCCGTAGCAGGCGGCGGCCGTGTTGCGGTCGGTGTGCGGGTCGGTGGAGGCCAGGTACAGCTCGACACCCCCGTCGGGCCGCGGTACGGCGAGTCCGGCCTCGGCGCCGATGGGCGCCGGGTCCTGGCGGCCGATCCGGTACAGGCCCTCGACCACGGTCTCGCCGGTCGCCGCCGGGTCGCCGTGGTGCAGCGGGATGTGCCGGATCAGGTTCCCGTCCGGGTGCAACGGCTCGGCCTCGAAGGCGTGCTCCGGGTCGGTCACCGGCTCGAGCACCTCGTACTCGACGATGACCGCCGCCGCCGCCATCCGCGCGGTGTCCGGGTGGTCGGCGGCCACGGCGGCGATGGGCTCGCCGTGGTGGCGTACGACGTCGGAGGCGAACACCGGCCGGTCCGGCGTGCCCCGGCCGTGGCGCGGGGTGCCGGGGACGTCCTCGTGCGTGATGACGGCCCGTACGCCGGGCATCTCCCGCGCATGCGTGGTGTCGATGGAGACGATGCGCGCGTGCGCGTGCGGGGAGCGCAGCACGGCCGCCCACAGCAGGCCCTCGGCCCACAGGTCGGCCGCGTACGGGAAGGTGCCCTCGGTCTTGGCGCGGGCGTCGGCGTGCGGCAGCGAGGCGCCGAGGCCGTGCGGCGCGGGCTCGGCGGCGGGGGCGGGGTCCGCGGTGGTGGTCGCGATGCCGGCTTCGTTGCTCACCCCTGGCCTCCGTCCTGGCCGTAGTGCGGGTCGTGCGATGGGTTCGGGTCCTGCGGTCCCGGGGTGCCGTAGGCGGGCGTGTCGGCGTAGCCGCCGTGCGGCTCCGGATACCCGCCGGGTGCGGCGGTCTTCGGGGGGTCGAAGGCGCCGGGCGCCTCGAACGCCGACGGGTTGACGCCACCGGCGCCGGGGCCCGCCTGGTGCGGGATGCGCGCCTCGTCCGTGTCCGTCCCGGTGCCGGCGTGGGCGGCCTCGCGTTCGGCGACGACCTCCTGGACGGCGTCCAGCACCCCCCGGTAGCCGGTGCAGCGGCACAGGTTGCCGCACAGGGCCTGCCGGGTCTCCAGCTCGGTGGGCGCGGGGTTGCCCTCCAGCAGGTCGTGCACGGTCATCGCCATGCCGGGCACGCAGAAGCCGCACTGGACGGCACCGCAGCGGGCGAGCGCGCGCTGCACGTCGGAGGGGTGCCCGTCGACGGCCAGGCCCTCGACCGTGCGCACCTCGCTGCCGGCCGCGGTGACCGCCGGGACCAGGCAGGAGGCGACCAGCCGGCCGTCCACCTGGACGTTGCAGGCTCCGCACTCGCCCTGCGAGCAGCCGTCCTTGGCGCCGGCGAGCCCGAGCCGCTCGCGCAGCACGTACAGCAGCGACTCGCCGATCCAGGCGTCGGTGACGGGCCGGTCGGCGCCGTTGACCCGCAGGACGTAGGAGGCGAGGGGGTGGTCGTCGTGCGGCGGCAGGGGTACGGCGGCGTCCGCGTCGGTTTCCGCTGCGGGCGCCTCCGGCTCCGGCTCCGGGTGCGCGGGGAGATCCGCGGCGTCGGCGGCGGCCGCGTCGGCCTCGTGCGCCTCGCCGGCTTCTCCGGCCGCCGCCCCGTCCGCTCCCCCGGTCGCCTCGTCGGCGGCCTCCGGTACGGCGGCGTGCGGCGCGGGCTCCTCGTGGCCCGCGGGGGCGTCTGCGGGGCCTTCGGGGGCCTGCGCGGGGGCATGGGCGTCGACCGGGGCGTGGGCGTCGGCGGGCGCGTGCACGGCGGCCGGGTCGGCGACGGGCTCTGCGTGCTGCTCGGCGGGCTCGGTGTGCTGCTCGGCGGGGGCGGCGTACTCGGTGTGCTGCTCCGTGGGTACGGCGAACTCGCCGGAGCCGTCCGCCTGTTCCGCGTGTTCCGCCGGGTCCGCGCCGCCGAGCGTGTCACCCGGGCCGGGGACCGGGTGCCCGTACTGCTCCTCGGGCGTGTGCCCGTACGCCTCCGGTGCCGCGGTGTCGCCCGCCGGGTGGCCCCAGGAGTGGCCCGTGCCGTCCGTCGCCCAGGGGGCCGGCGCGCCGCCGGGCAGGGTGGCCGGCGGGGTCCCGCCCCACTGCTCGACCAGCGAGGAGGTGGTGTACTCGCCCGACTCGTCGGGGAGGTCGCCGCCCGCGACCGGGATGGACCACTGACCGGTGACGTCGTGCCCCGGCGCGGCCGGGGCCGCGGGCTCCTCGAAGGTCCAGTGCTGGGTGGCGCCGGGGTGGTAGGTGAACCGGTCGTCCGCGCCCGGCGGCTGCGCCTCGGGCTGCCCGTGGGCCTGGCTCTGCGGGGTGCCCGGGTCTGGCCACTGGGCGGCCTCGGGCGCGGGCCAGGCAGCCGGGGCGGCGTCGGCGTGGCCGGGTGTTATCCGCGGCGGCACATAGCCGTGGCCCGGTGCGGCCAGCGGGCTGTCGCCGGCCAGCAGGGCGTCGATGCCGCCCTCGGGGAGCTTGACGAAGGCGGTGGCGCCGTCGTCGTAGTCGCCCTGGGGCAGCGGGTCCCAGCGGCCGCCGCCCTGGGACGTGCCCTCTGCGTGCTGGTCGTCGGTCACGACAGCGCCCTCCCCAGTGCTCGTCGGGCCAGCGCGGCGACGGTGCGCCGCAGGTGCAGTACGGCGGGCGGCAGCGGGGTGACGGTGCCGTCCGGTTCCGGTGCCGGGTCGGGGATGCAGGCCGCGGCGACGTACTCGCCGAAGGCCTGGAGGGCCTCCGGGACCAGCGCGCGGTCGTTGTCCCAGTCGATGAGCCGCGCGACCCACTGCTCGGCCTCCAGCGGCCGCAGCGGCATCGGCGCTATGGCACCGACCGCGCACCGCACCCCGCGCCGCGCCGGGTCCAGGACGAGGGCCACGGAGGCCAGCGCGCGGCCCGGGCCGGTGCGTCCGGTCGCCTTCAGGAAGACCTGCGGGGCGTGCAGCAGCGGTACCCGCACGAAGCCGATGAGTTCACCGCCGCGCAGCATGTCCACGCCGGCCAGCAGGTGCGAGACGGGGATCTCCCGGCGGGCCCCGCCCGCGCCCGCGACGATCACCGTCGCCTCCAGGGCGGCGAGCACGGGCAGCGCGTCACCGGTGGGGGCGGCCGAGGCGATGTTGCCGCCCAGGGTGCCCGCGTTGCGGATGTGCGGGGGGCCGGCCGCGCGCGCGGCGGCGGCGAGCGCCGGGATCAGGGCCGCGAAGTCGGGGCGGCCCATCCGCGCGTGCGTGAGGCCCGCGCCGAGCAGTGCGTGGCCGTCCTGGTACTGCCAGCCGCGGATCTCGCTGATCCGCCCGAGCCCCACCAGCGCGGCGGGCCTGAGCTGGCCGGAGTTGACGGCGGCCATGAGGTCGGTGCCGCCCGCGACGGGGACCGCGGCGGGCATGGCGGCGAGGGCCGCCACCGCCTCGTCCAGCGTCGTGGGCAGCGTGACGGCCTGCGCCGCCTGCGGTGCGTGCGTGGTCAAACCGGCTGCCCCTTCCCGCTGCCCCACCTGGTCCCGCCTGTGTTGCCGTACGGTACGTGCTGACAGGGCGGACGTGGCAACTCTGGCACATCTTCGCGAGGCCCGAACGCGGGGGTCCACCAGGAGGCGTTCGCCCACCTCATCGGGGAGTTGGTCCGGTTTCACACGGCATCACCGGTGCGTTCCGATTGCCACTCTTCGGTGACACTTGGGGTCTTTTTCCCCACCTGTTCGAGCAACCGGAATCACCGGTCACCTGTGCGGCGGCGGTCCCTCGATCGGGCGGCCGGGCACCCCGGGGCGCCTCTGCCACGGCCGGGGCCCGGCGGGTGGCCGGTAGCCGACGCCCAGGGCGTCGAGCCGTGCGTAGTGGGCGGCCATACGGCGCTCGAAGCCGGCGAAGTCCCGGTCCGCCGGGGCGGGCAGCCGGCTCCAGGCCACCTCGGCGAAGGCCGCGAGCCGTGGGAAGGCCTGGTAGTCCACGCGCGCGCTGTCCTCCAGGACCTCGGTCCACACGTTGGCCTGGGTGCCCAGCACCCGCGCGGCCTCCGCCTCGGAAAGGCCGTCCGGGACGGGCTCGAACCGGTAGACGTCCTCCAGGGTGCGCACAAAGCCGATGGGCACCGGTTCGTCGTCGCCGGGGGCCTGACGATGATCCAGATACACGAATTGCTCCGGGCACATCACGACGTCGTGCCCCGCGCGCGCGGCCGCGACGCCACCGCCGTATCCGCGCCAGGAGGAGACCGCGGCGCCCGGGGCGAGGCCGCCCTCCAGGATCTCGTCCCAGCCGATGAGCCGCCGCCCGCGCGCGGTGAGCCAGCTGTCGAAGTGCCGGACGAACCAGGACTGGAGCTCGTCCTCGTCGGCGAGCCCGAGGGCGGCCATGCGGGTCTTGGCGGTCACCGAGTCGCGCCACTGGTCCTTGCGGCACTCGTCGCCGCCGACGTGGATGAACCGTGAAGGGAACAGTTCCAGGATTTCCTCGAACACCCCCTCGTAGAACCGCAGGGTGGTGTCGGTGGGAGCCAGTACGTTGGCGGAGATCCCCCAGGTGTCCCAGACGGAGAGGGCGGTGGTGTCGACGACGTCGGTGTTGCCGAGTTCCGGGTACGCGGCGATGGCGGCCTGTGAATGTCCCGGTACGTCGATCTCCGGGACGACGGTGATGTGCCGCTCGGCGGCGTAGGCGACGATCTCCCGGATGTCGTCCTGGGTGTAGTAACCGCCGTGCGGCTTCTCCTCCCACAGCGGTGAGGCCCGGTGGCCGAATTTCGTCCGCGCCCGCCAGGAGCCGGTTTCGGTCAGTTTCGGATGGCGCTTGATCTCGATGCGCCAGCCCTGGTCGTCCGTCAGATGGAAGTGGAAGACGTTGAGTTTGTGCGCGGCCATCAGGTCCAGGTAGCGCAGCACGCCGTCCTTGGGCATGAAGTGCCGGGCGACGTCGAGCAGCAGCCCGCGCCAGCCGAAGCGGGGCGCGTCGTGCACGGTGACGGCGGGGACCTCCCACTGTCGCCGCCCGGAGACCGGGGCGCGCCGGAAGGCCTCCGGCCCGAGCAGCTGCCGGAAGGTCTGCGCGCCCCAGAACAGGCCGGTCTCGCTCGCGCCGTCGATGGCGACGAGATACCCGTCGGCGCACAGCCGGTAGCCCTCGTCGCCGCCCAGCTCGTCCGCGAGCGAGGGGATGATCCGCAGCAGGACGCGCGAGCCGCTGTCGCGGTGCGGTGCGAGGGGCAGCCCGGTCGCCGCGCCGACGGTCGCGCGCAGCCAGCGGGCGACCCGCTCGGTGCCCTCGCCGGCCTCGATCTCGGTGCCGGCGTCCAGGACGAACCCGGTGCCGCCGCCGGGCAGCGAGGCCGTGACCCGGGCGGGCGCCGGGATCAGCGCCACCTCGGGTTCCGGGAAGCGGCTGCGGTCGCTCATGGCATCGGCCCTTCGGTCCCGGGGGCTTTTCGTGTCGGCGGGGACACTACGGACCCCGCACCCCCGCGACAAGAGGTCTGAACCACTTCGCGCCGCACGCGCGCAAAGGCCCCCGGGACGCACACCTGACGCGTCCCGGGGGCCTCGGAAACCTGGACCGGCCGGACACCTCCGGCCGAGGGGAGACCGCTACTTGTCGCCGCCCTTGCCCTTGCCCTTGTCGTCGCCGCCGCTGCCCATGGACTCGTAGATCTCCTTGCACATGGGGCACACGGGGTACTTCTTCGGGTCACGGCCCGGCACCCAGACCTTGCCGCAGAGCGCCACGACGGGGGTGCCGTCGAGGGCGCTCGCCATGATCTTGTCCTTCTGGACGTAGTGGGCGAAGCGCTCGTGGTCGCCGTCGCCGTGGGACACCTGTGGCGTCGGCTCTACGAGGGTTCCCGTACCAGTCCCGCGCTCGGGCTCGAGAGTGCTCATGTCGCCAAGGGTACTGAAGCTCACACGCATCAGTTGAGCGAAGGGTCGTCCGGGTACGTCGCCACCATCGCCAGCTCGTTGCGCTGGCGGCGCAGCACCTCCCGCCAGAGCCGCTCGGGGGCCGGCGAGGAGACGTCCCCGGGCTCCGACTCGACCACGTACCACGCGCCCTCGACCAGTTCGTCCTCCAGCTGGCCCGGGCCCCAGCCGGCGTACCCGGCGAAGATCCGCAGCGAGCCGAGGGCGGAGGCGAGCAGTTCCGGCGGGGCCTCCAGGTCGACCAGCCCGATCGCGCCGTGCACCCGCCGCCAGCCCAGCGGGGCGTGGTCCTCCTGCGCGCCGCCCGGGATGACCGCGACGCCCAGCGCCGAGTCCAGCGAGACGGGGCCGCCCTGGAAGACGACACCGGGCTCGCCGGTGAGATCGGCCCAGCCCTCCAGGATGTCGCCGACGTCCACCGGGGTGGGGCGGTTGAGGACGACACCGAGGGAGCCCTCCTCGTCGTGGTCGAGGAGGAGCACCACCGCGCGGTCGAAGTTGGGGTCCGCCAGGGCGGGCGTGGCCACGAGCAGCCGCCCTGTGAGCGAGGACACCTCGGTCATGCCAGACATGATCCCGCATCTTGCCCCGCGGTGGGGAGCCCATCCGGGGGCATTCAGGGGGCCGCAGCTCAGGGCGCGGGGAGGCACCCCGGGCGCACACGGGATTCCGGTGACCCCATGTGCCCGATAAGGAACCGTTCGTGTTGTGACACAGCTATGACATGGCTGGTTGGTCCTCGGGCTTACGACCGGAGGGTGATCGGCGATTACCCTGTCTCTCCGGCCCCTGCGCACAGTGATCGGCCGGCCCCTGACCAACTCATCGGAACGCGAGATTCATGACCGTCAACGACGATGTCCTGCTTGTCCACGGCGGAACCCCGCTGGAGGGCGAGATCCGTGTCCGCGGTGCGAAGAACCTCGTGCCGAAGGCCATGGTCGCAGCCCTGCTGGGCAGCGGTCCGAGCCGACTGCGCAACGTTCCCGACATCCGTGACGTCCGGGTCGTCCGCGGCCTGCTCCAGTTGCACGGAGTGACGGTCCGTCCGGGCGAGGAACCCGGCGAGCTGGTGCTCGACCCGACGTACGTCGAGAGCGCCAACGTCGCTGACATCGATGCCCACGCGGGTTCCAGCCGGATCCCGATCCTGTTCTGCGGCCCCCTGCTGCACCGTCTCGGCCACGCCTTCATCCCGGGCCTCGGCGGCTGCGACATCGGCGGCCGGCCGATCGACTTCCACTTCGACGTGCTGCGGCAGTTCGGCGCGACCATCGAGAAGCGCGCCGACGGCCAGTACCTGGAGGCCCCGAAGGGCCTGCGCGGCACGAAGATCCGGCTGCCCTACCCGTCGGTCGGCGCGACCGAGCAGGTGCTGCTCACGGCCGTCCTGGCCGAGGGCGTCACCGAGCTGTCCAACGCGGCCGTCGAGCCGGAGATCGAGGACCTCATCTGCGTGTTGCAGAAGATGGGCGCGATCATCGCGATGGACACCGACCGGACGATCCGCATCACCGGTGTGGAAAAGCTCGGCGGCTACACCCACCGGGCCCTCTCGGACCGCCTGGAGGCCGCCTCCTGGGCGTCCGCCGCGCTCGCCACCAACGGCAACATCTACGTCCGCGGCGCCCAGCAGCGCTCGATGATGACGTTCCTGAACACCTACCGCAAGGTGGGCGGCGCCTTCGAGATCGACGACGAGGGCATCCGCTTCTGGCACCCCGGCGGCCAGCTGAAGTCCATCGCGCTGGAGACGGACGTGCACCCCGGTTTCCAGACCGACTGGCAGCAGCCGCTGGTCGTGGCCCTCACCCAGGCCACCGGGCTGTCCATCATCCACGAGACGGTCTACGAGTCGCGCCTCGGCTTCACCTCGGCCCTCAACCAGATGGGCGCGCACATCCAGCTCTACCGCGAGTGCCTGGGCGGCTCCGACTGCCGCTTCGGCCAGCGGAACTTCCTGCATTCCGCGGTCGTCTCCGGCCCGACCAAGCTCCAGGGCGCCGACCTGGTCATCCCCGACCTGCGGGGCGGCTTCTCGTACCTCATCGCGGCTCTGGCGGCGGAGGGCACGTCCCGGGTCCACGGCATCGACCTGATCAACCGCGGCTACGAGAACTTCATGGAGAAGCTCGTGGAACTCGGCGCGAAGGTGGAGCTCCCGGGCAAGGCGCTCGGCTGACCCCCACGAAAACGCCAGAAGGGCGGCCTCCCTCGCGCTGAGGGGGCCGCCCTTTCGACGTCTTCGGTCACGCACGGCGCTCGGCGAACCGGCGCTCCGGTGACCTGAGCGCTCGAAGCGGAGCGCTTACTTGCCCTTGGCCGCTTCCTTGAGCTTGCTGCCCGCGGTGACCTTCACGCTGTAGCCGGCGGGGATGTTGATCGGCTCGCCGGTCTGCGGGTTGCGCGCGGTGCGAGCGGCACGGTGGGTGCGCTCGAAGGTCAGGAAGCCGGGGATGGTGACCTTCTCGTCGCCCTTGGCGACGATCTCGCCGACGGTCTCGGCGAACGCGGCCAGCACGGCGTCGGCGTCCTTGCGGGTCACCTCGGCGCGGTCGGCCAGCGCGGCCACCAGCTCACTGCGGTTCATGTTGTTACTCCCGTGTTTTTCTTGCCGTTGGGGTGTGCCAAGCGGCAGGGCCGCATAGTAGGCACTGCGATGCCGATGCGCTCGCGCCCAGGGACGCATCCTGCCCCTACCTGCGGCGGGAAAGCCAATCCGGCACCCGTAGGAGTCGTGAGAACACCCTGGGGAGTCACACGAAAAGCGCCTGATCGTCGCCACACTAGAGGGCGTACGGCAACCGCCGGTTGCACGACGCGCCGAAGCAGGAGCTGCCGTGGTGATCCTCACAGCCCCTGCCCGCTGACGCACGTGCCCGCTAGACGGTCGCGCCCGCCGCCTTCGCGGCCTCGCGGACGGCTCCGGCGACGGCGCCCGCGACCTTGTCGTTGAAGACGCTGGGGATGATGTAGTTCGGGTTCAGCTCGTCCTCGCCGACCACGTC
>NZ_JBHXVE010000010.1:254051-258118 GCF_042672505.1 Streptomyces sp. NPDC127190 | reverse complement strand
AGACACCGCACGCCGCCTGTGCCGCGCCCCCCCCGCCCGCCAAACCGCCCCCCGCCGCGGCCCCCCCCCCGGGCCGCTTCCGCCGCGCCCCGCGCCGTGCGCGCCTCGGCCTTCTTGCGGGCGCGCAGCGACACCGGGATGGACCACAGCTGGTACTTCTTGCCGGACGTGGCGACGACCTCGTTGGAGAAGCCGGAGCGCAGTGCGCTCACCTCGCCCCAGGGCACGGTGATCAGCCGGAAGGGATTGCGGATCCGCAGCCGGTCCTCGCCGGCGAAGACGGCCGGGCGGAGGGTGAAGGCGATCACCAGCGGGACGATCAGGATCAGCGTGGCCAGCGCCAGCCAGGGCGCGCGGCCATGCCCGTGGACCAGCGCGTCGATGCCCAGCCAGCCCACGACCGCGAGCAGCAGCACCCCGCCCGCCATGCCCAGGGGCGAGCGGTAGACGCGGTCTTTGACAGCGGGCGCCGAAGGCTCGGGCGCGGGTGACTCGTGGTCCGGGGTCGTCATGGCCCCGATTGTGCACGACAGCATCACCGGTATCCCCACGCGCCCCGGCCGCACCGCTCATCCGTGATCCACTCCGGCAGAACGAGCACCGGGGCTGTACAGCCGCTACGCGCGTAGATATGCTCGTCTGGTGACCATGCCCACCACTGCTCCCCCAGCACACGCGCTCACCGACGTCACCGCGTCCGACAGCACGCTGCGCCGCTTCCTGCACGGGCTGCCCGGCGTCGACGCGGTCGGCCTGGAGGCGCGGGCCGCGTCTCTCGGCACCCGTTCCATCAAGACCACCGCGAAGGCGTACGCCATCGACCTCGCCATCTCGATGGTCGACCTGACGACGCTGGAAGGCGCGGACACCCCGGGCAAGGTCCGGGCGCTCGGCGCCAAGGCGGTCCACCCCGACCCGACGGACCGCACCACCCCGGCCACGGCCGCGGTCTGCGTCTACCCCGACATGGTGGCCGCCGCCAAGGAGGCCGTCGCCGGTTCCGGCGTCAAGGTCGCCTCGGTCGCCACCGCCTTCCCGGCCGGCCGCGCCGCCCTCGACGTGAAGCTCGCCGACGTCCGCGACGCGGTCGCCGCGGGCGCCGACGAGATCGACATGGTCATCGACCGGGGCGCGTTCCTCGCGGGCAAGTACCTGAAGGTGTACGACGAGATCGTCGCCGTGAAGGAGGCCTGCGGCCCGGACGCCCGGCTGAAGGTCATCTTCGAGACCGGCGAGCTGTCGACGTACGACAACATCCGCCGCGCCTCCTGGCTCGGCATGCTGGCCGGCGCCGACTTCATCAAGACCTCGACCGGCAAGGTGGCGGTGAACGCCACTCCGGCGAACACCCTGCTGATGCTGGAGGCCGTACGCGACTTCCGCGCCCAGACCGGCATCCAGGTCGGTGTGAAGCCGGCCGGCGGCATCCGCACCACCAAGGACGCCGTCAAGTTCCTCGTCCTGGTCAACGAGACCGTCGGCGCGGACTGGCTGGACAACCACTGGTTCCGCTTCGGCGCCTCCTCGCTGCTGAACGACCTGCTGATGCAGCGCCAGAAGCTGGCCACCGGCCGCTACTCCGGCCCCGACTACGTGACGGTGGACTGATCGATCATGGTTTTCGAGTACGCACCGGCGCCCGAGTCCCGCTCGGTCGTCGACATCGCCCCCTCCTACGGCCTGTTCATCGACGGCGAGTTCGTCGAGGCGGCCGACGGCAAGGTCTTCAAGAGCGTCTCGCCGTCCACCGAGGAGGTCCTCTCCGAGGTCGCCCAGGCCGGCTCCGAGGACGTGGACCGGGCCGTCAGGGCCGCCCGCAAGGCCTTCGAGAAGTGGTCCGCGCTGCCCGGTTCCGAGCGCGCCAAGTACCTCTTCCGCATCGCCCGCATCATCCAGGAGCGCAGCCGTGAGCTGGCCGTCCTGGAGACGCTGGACAACGGCAAGCCGATCAAGGAGACGCGCGACGCCGATCTTCCCCTGGTCGCCGCGCACTTCTTCTACTACGCGGGCTGGGCGGACAAGCTCGACCACGCCGGCTTCGGCGCGAACCCGCGTCCGCTGGGCGTCGCGGGCCAGGTCATCCCGTGGAACTTCCCGCTGCTGATGCTGGCCTGGAAGATCGCCCCGGCGCTGGCGGCCGGCAACACGGTCGTGCTGAAGCCGGCCGAGACGACCCCGCTGTCCGCGCTGTTCTTCGCGGACATCTGCCGCCAGGCCGGGCTGCCCAAGGGTGTCGTCAACATCCTGCCGGGCTACGGCGACGCGGGCGCCGCGCTCGTCGCGCACCCCGACGTCGACAAGGTCGCCTTCACCGGCTCCACCGCGGTCGGCAAGGAGATCGCGCGGACCGTCGCGGGCACCCGCAAGAAGCTCACCCTGGAACTGGGCGGCAAGGGCGCGAACATCGTCTTCGACGACGCTCCGATCGACCAGGCGGTGGAGGGCATCGTCACCGGCATCTTCTTCAACCAGGGCCAGGTGTGCTGCGCGGGCAGCCGGCTGCTGGTCCAGGAGTCGGTCCAGGACGAGCTGCTGGAGGCCCTGAAGCGCCGGCTGTCCACCCTCCGGCTCGGCGACCCGCTGGACAAGAACACCGACATCGGCGCGATCAACTCCGCCGAGCAGCTGGCCCGGATCACCGCCCTCGCCGACCAGGGCGAGGCGGAGGGCGCCGAGCGCTGGTCCCCGGCCTGCGAACTGCCGGCGTCCGGCTACTGGTTCGCCCCGACGGTGTTCACCAGCGTGACCCAGGCCCACACCATCGCCCGCGACGAGATCTTCGGCCCGGTGCTGTCGGTGCTCACCTTCCGCACCCCGGACGAGGCGGTCGCCAAGGCGAACAACACCCAGTACGGCCTGTCGGCGGGCATCTGGACCGAGAAGGGCTCCCGGATCCTGGCGGTCGCGGGCAAGCTCCGCGCGGGCGTGATCTGGTCCAACACGTTCAACAAGTTCGACCCGACCTCGCCGTTCGGCGGTTACAAGGAGTCGGGCTTCGGCCGCGAGGGCGGCCGCCACGGCCTGGAGGCGTACCTCGATGTCTGAACCGAACCGTCTGAGCGTCTTCAAGACCTACAAGCTGTACGTCGGCGGGAAGTTCCCGCGTTCCGAGAGCGGCCGGGTGTACGAGGTGACGGACTCGAAGGGCAACTGGCTGGCCAACGCACCGCAGTCGAGCCGTAAGGACGCCCGGGACGCCGTCGTGGCCGCGCGCAAGGCGTTCGGCGGCTGGTCCGGCGCGACCGCCTACAACCGGGGCCAGGTCCTGTACCGCGTCGCGGAGATGCTGGAGGGCCGCCGCGAGCAGTTCGTGCGCGAGGTCGCCGACGCGGAGGGCCTGTCCAAGTCGAAGGCGGCCGCGGTCGTGGACGCGACCGTCGACCGCTGGGTCTGGTACGCGGGCTGGACCGACAAGATCGCCCAGGTGGTCGGCGGCGCCAACCCGGTCGCGGGCCCGTTCTTCAACCTGTCCTCCCCGGAGCCGACGGGTGTGGTCGCCGTACTGGCGCCGCAGGAGTCGTCCTTCCTGGGCCTGGTGTCGGTGCTCGCGCCCGTGATCGCCACCGGCAACACGGCGGTGGTGGTCGCGAGCGAGAAGTCCCCGCTGCCGGCGCTCTCCCTGGCCGAGGTGCTGGCCACCTCCGACGTGCCGGGCGGTGTGGTGAACGTCCTCTCCGGCCGTACGGCGGAGATCGCGGCGCCGCTGGCCGCGCACCAGGACGTCAACGCGATCGACCTCGCGGGGGCGGACGAGGAGCTGGCGAAGGAGCTGGAGATCGCGGCGGCCGACAACCTCAAGCGCGTGCTGCGTCCCCAGGATGTGGACTACTCCCGGACGCCGGGGATCGAGCGGATGACCGCGTTCCTGGAGACGAAGACGGTCTGGCACCCGACGGGTTCGCTGGGCGCGTCCGGCTCGTCCTACTGACGGCAGGCCACCAGGACGAGAGCCGGGGGGGGCCCCCCCCCCCCCCCCCGCCCCCCGCGCCCCCGCGCGCGCGGGGGGGGGGGCCGGCGGGGCGCCGACGCCCCCCGCGGGCCGCCACCCACACCCCCCGCCGCGGCGG
>NZ_JBHXVE010000010.1:248969-254041 GCF_042672505.1 Streptomyces sp. NPDC127190 | reverse complement strand
CCCGCGGGCTGTGCTGGGCCCGACCGCAGCGACCTACTCCCGGACGCCCACCAGGACGAGTGCCGAGCATGCCCCCCGTCCGGGGATGGCGCGGCTCTTCCGTTTCGGCGGTCGGTCGGGCGGCGCGTGCGCGAGCAGGCGCGTCAGGACTTCCCCGTCACCCTGCTCGTCGGCGGCTGTTCGCTGCCCGGGTGGTTGCGCACCGGGTCGGTGCACTCGTAGCGGCTCGGCGGCGCGGGGGCCGGGCCCGCCAGGATGACCGATCCGTCGCCCTCCGTCGCCGCCGAGTCGGACAGCGTGCACACCAGCTGGGCCAGGGCGTAGGAGGTGAGCCGGCTCGGGGCGGTGCTCAGCCGGAGCGCGTCCTCGGGGTCCCGCGGGCCGGGCCCGGACACGCTCAGCCCGCCCGGCACATACGTCGTGTAGCCCGCGGAGCGCTCCGCGGCGGACGGCGAGGCCGCGAGCTGGTCCAGCAGGCCCTGGGCCACGATCACCCGGCGCTTGGCGTCCGGCGTGCCCTCGGGGACGGGCACCGTGCGGTCGACGGCCACCAGGGACGCGCCGCACAGCAGGAAGACCTGCACGGGCACGCCGTGCGCGGTCTGCGTGGACCGGTCCGGCCCGGCCAGCGAGCACGGCACCCGCGAGGGCGCCGCGCCGAAGTCGGTCGGCACCTCCGTGGCGCGGATGCCGCAGCCGGTGAGCAGCGCGCCCAGGAGGGGCAGCGCCAGCAGGCGTCGTACGGTCATGACCCCTCCTTTCCGGAACCGGAATCGTCCGTGTCGGCCGTCGTGCTCTTCTTGCTGTCGTCGGGTTTCTGCTGCGGCTCGTCCGCCGGCTGCTCGGTCAGCTGCGAGGCGTCCCGCGGCAGCCGCAGGGTGAACACCGCGCCGCCCTCGGGCGAGTTGGCGGCCGTGATCCCGCCGCCGTGGATGTGGGCGTTCTCCAGGGCGATGGACAGGCCGAGCCCGCTGCCCTCCGAGCGGGGCCGGGAGGCGCTCGCCTTGTAGAAGCGGTCGAAGACGTGCGGCAGGACGTCCTCGGGGATGCCGGGGCCGTGGTCGCGGACCTGGATCACCACCGAGTCGTCCGACTCCCGCACCGAGACCCGGACCGGCGACCCGCCGTGCTTGAGCGCGTTGCCGATCAGGTTGGCGAGGATGACGTCCAGGCGGCGCGGGTCGAGCAGGGCGTGGATGCCCCGCTCGGCGTCCAGCTCGACGGCGTCCAGCCAGGCGCGGGCGTCGATGCAGGCGGTGATCTGGTCGGCGACGTCGACGTCGTCCAGGACCAGCCGGGCGGTGCCCGCGTCGAAGCGGGTGACCTCCATCAGGTTCTCGACCAGGTTGTTCAGCCGCCGGGTCTCGCTCACCACCAGCCGCACCGCCGGTTCGATCATCGGGTCGATGCTCCCGGACTCGAACTCCAGCTCCTCCTCCAGCACCTCCGTGACGGCGGTGATGGCGGTCAGCGGCGTCCGCAGCTCGTGGCTCATGTCGGCGACGAACCGGCGGGACGCCTCGTCCCGCGCGGCCATCTCCGCGACCCGCTGCTCCAGGGCCTCGGCCGCGTTGTTGAACGTCCGGGAGAGGTCCGCGAGTTCGTCGGTGCCGGACACCCGCAGCCGGGTGTCGAGCTTGCCCTCGCCCAGCCGCCGGGCGGCGACACCGAGCCGGTGCACCGGCTTCAGCACGGTCGTGGCGGCGGCCTGCGCGAGCAGCGCGGCGCCGATCAGCGCGAGCCCGGTGGCGATGCCCAGCGACCAGGCCAGCGAGTTGAGGTCCTTCGCCTCCGGCTCCAGGGACTTCGCCATGTAACCGGTCGGCCCGCCGCCGAGCACCCGGGTACCGGCCACCAGATAGGGCGTGCCGTGGTCCACGACCCGCTGCCAGTACAGGTGGTACGGCTCCTTGTTGGTGCCGGTGACCTGCTGCCGCTTGTTCACCGCGGCGCGCAGCGTCTTCGGCACGTCCTCCAGCGAGAAGCCGTTGATGCCGCCCGAGTTGCCGTACACCGTACGGCCGTCGGTGTCCTGGCCGACCAGCAGCACGCTGAAGTGCTGGCTGCTCGCGGCCATCTGGCCCGCCGCGCGCTGGAGTTCGTCCTGGGTGGGGTGCGCGGGCAGGGCGCCCGCGCGGTTCTGCATCTCCTGCCGGAAGTCGCGCAGCACCGCGTCCTGGGCGCGGGTGAGCACGGCTTCCCGGTTGAGCCAGTAGGCGATGCCGGACGCCGACACGGCGGCCGTGAGCGCCACCAGCCCGAACACGACGACCAGTCGCAGCCTGAGGCTGGTGAACCGCAGCCGCGACAGATTCCCCTTGCGCCCCGCGGCCCAGCCGCGCAGCCCCCCTCGCGTATCGGTCACTGAGGCGAGTCCAGGCGGTAGCCGACACCACGGACGGTACGGATCAGGGTCGGTGACGACGGCACGTCCTCGACCTTGGCGCGCAGCCGCTGGACACACGCGTCCACCAGCCGGGAGTCACCGAGGTAGTCGTGCTCCCAGACCAGCCGCAGCAGCTGCTGGCGGGAGAGCGCCTGACCGGGCCGCCGGCTCAGTTCGAGCAGCAGCCGCAGCTCGGTCGGGGTCAGCTGGAGGTCCTCGCCGTTCTTCGTCACGGTCATCGCCGACCGGTCGATGACCAGGTTGCCGAAGGTCGCCGAGTCGCTGGACTCCCGTTCCCCGCGCCGCAGCACGGCCCGGATCCGGGCGTCCAGCACCCGGCCCTGGACCGGCTTGACGACATAGTCGTCGGCCCCGGACTCCAGCCCGACCACGACGTCGATGTCGTCGCTCCGCGCGGTCAGCAGGATGATGGGCAGCTGGTCGGTGCGCCGGATGCGCCGGCACACCTCGAACCCGTCGATGCCGGGCAGCATCACATCCAGCACGATCAGGTCCGGCCGCTGCTCGCGCAGCAGCTTCAGACCGTCCTCACCGCTGGCGGCGGTCGCGACCCGGTGTCCCTGGCGCGTCAGGGAGAGCTCCAGGGCCGTACGGATGGCGTCGTCGTCCTCGATCAGCAACAGGGAAGGCACGGGCTCATTCTGGCCCATGGACGGCCGGTCGTACGACCTGCGGGCGTCATGCCCTCGCCTTTCGTTCCCGCGCGGACCCCTGTGACAGGTCTGTGACAGTCGGCGGACACGGCCATGAAGTCGCCCCGGCAGTCTTTTGGGCACGGGCCGGACGGGGGAGCCACAACCGGCCCGGCAAGACCGAGTCGCCGGAAGTCCACGACGGGGAGCGCGAGATGAACACGCTGCACAGCATCAGCACCAGCGCAGTGGTCACGCGTCTGCACGACGTGCACCGGGGATCCGAGAAGTCCGGTGCCGTGAGCGGGCGGGGGTGCGCTCGCGGCACCGGGCGTCAGCACACCGCCTTCATGACGGTGATCGACGCCCGCACGGGGGCGGCACACGGGGGAACCGCGTACAGGGAGGACTCGGGGGAGCAGCGACGTTCGCTGACCGAGGCGGAGTTCACCGCCTACGTCCAGGAGCGCCGCGCCTCCCTGTACGCCACCGCCTACCACCTGACCGGCGACCGCTTCGAGGCCGAGGACCTGCTCCAGAGCGCGCTGTTCTCGACGTACAAGGCGTGGGACCGGATCAGCGACAAGGCGGCCGTCGGGGGCTATCTGCGACGGACAATGACGAACCTGCACATCAGCGCGTGGCGCCGCCGCAAGCTGAACGAGTACCCGACCGAGGAGCTGCCGGAGACGCCCGGCGAGACGGACGCGATGCGCGGCACCGAGCTGCGCGCGGTCCTCTGGCAGGCGCTGGCCCGGCTGCCCGAGCTCCAGCGCACCATGCTGGTCCTGCGCTACTACGAGGGCCGCACGGACCCGGAGATCGCGGAGATCCTCGGCATCAGCGTCGGCACGGTGAAGTCCAGCATCTGGCGGTCGCTCCGCCGGCTGCGCGAGGACGAGGTCCTCAGCTTCGGCCGTGACGAGGAGAACGCCTTCGGCGAGCTGGTCGCCTGAAGGACGGGGGTCACTGGGGGGTGACCTCGGGGGGGGACACGGGGGAAAACGGGGGAACCACCGGGGGGTGGATCCACGGGGGATCACGGGGGAAAGAGGAACGGGACTGGCGGGCCGTAGGCCTGACCGGTCCCGCTTCCGTTTTCCCGGGGCCTATTTCCCGGGGCCTACGCCACCGGCTGTTGCCGTGCGGGCCGTCCGTCGCCCGCCGCCGCCAGCCGGTCCAGTGCCTCGTCCCGGTCGCAGGGGTACGCGCCGAGGGACACCTGCCGGGCGATGATCGACCGCTCCGCGCGCATCAGCCGCCAGCCGCGGCGCAGCAGGAACGGCACCGACTTGCGGCCCTCCCGCAGATCCCGCAGGAAGCGCCGCCGGAAGGTGGTGACCGATCCGCGGGTCAGGCACAGCGCGTCGGCGAGCAGACCCAGGTCCCGGCACCGCTCGACGATCTCCGCGGCGAAGATGCCCTCCGCGATGAACAGCGGGGTACGGCCGATGTCCAGCGTCTTCTCACCGGTGCGGGCGCTCAGCGAGATGTCGTACACCGGGACCGGTGTGGCGCCCGTGGTGCACAGCCGGGTGATGGCCTCGATGGCGACGTCCGCGTCCCAGGACTCCGGGTGGTCCCAGTCGATGTCGGAACTCCCGTCCACCAGCGGCAGAGTCGGGTCGTCACCTTCCTTGTAGAAGTCGTCCAGGCGCAGGACGGGAAGCCCGGAGCGGGCGGCGACGAGGGACTTGCCCGAGCCCGAGGGGCCGCACAGCAGCACGACACGGGCGGGGGACGGGGGATGAATGCTCACGGAACACCAGTTTGACGCATGGCGGGCCGCCTGCCGACCCCGCGGGTCGGCTTTTGAGCGTGACTCCCGCCTCAACTACCCTACGTGTCGACGTCCTTACCCTGCGCACCAGAAGGTGGCACCAGCGATGGCCCCACACTCCCCCTCCCAGCACCCCACCACGCGGCGCGCCCTGGTCGCCCTCGCGACCGCGGGGGCGGCCCTGGGCGCGGGGGGGGCGCCCCCCCCCCCCCCCCCCCCCCCCCCCCCGCGAGCGGGTGCGCGGGGGGGCGCG
>NZ_JBHXVE010000010.1:130872-248959 GCF_042672505.1 Streptomyces sp. NPDC127190 | reverse complement strand
CCCCTCGCTCGTGGAGGTGCCCTGGCGGCCGACCTCGCTCGGCCGCATCGACCCGCAGGCGGGCCTCACGGTCCTCACCGGCACGGTCGGCTATGTCACCGGACCCGTCGCCGGCCTCAAGCCCAACCCGCTGGCGGGCACCGGCGTCGACCCCCTGGACAACGGCGTGGGCACCCAGCTGGCCGACTTCAAGCCGGTGGGCTCCCAGATGCTGACGGCGCCGCTGGCCGAGGCCCAGTCGCTGGGCGGGGTGCCGGTGGTGGGGCAGGTGCTGAAGGTGCTGGGGCACTGACCCCGGGCACGGGGGTGCGTGTCCTCCGGGTGGCGGGGAGACGCACCCCGCCGGTCGTGCGGTGCGAGGAAAGCGAAACCGGCGGCCGGCCGGTCACAGCCCAGGGTGCCCGGACGGAAACGCTCCGATGCGGAACCGTTCGCGCCCGGGGTGGCGTCTTGGGGATCGTGCAGCGTCAAGGCTCCATCGGCGGCACCGCCGCGATCCGCATCCGTGCGACGGGAAGCATCCTCCTCGTCGCACACCTCACCCTCGTCGCCTGGCTGATGCTGCGCCCCCTGGACGTGCCCTGGGTGCTGCCGCCCAACCTGCACCCCCTGGCCGGCATCCGGGCCGACCTCGCGCTCGGCTGGCCGGGCGCGGCCAAGCCCCTCGGCGAGGGTCTCGCCCTGCTCGCACCGCTCGGGGTGCTGCTGCCCATGGCGCACGGCCGCCTCGGCGTCTCGCCGGTCGCCTCCCTGCTGCGCACGGCCGCCGCGAGCACCCTGGTCTCCGTCGGCATCGCCCTGCTCCAGACCGGCGTGCCGGGCCGGGTCGTGGACGTCGACTCGCTGCTGCTCAACACGACCGGAGCGATCCTGGCCCATCTGGCCGTGGTCCCGGCGGCCCGGGCCCGGCTGCGGCGCCGGGACGCGCGGGCGGGCGCGGAACGCGAGGGCAGCGAGCCGGTCACCGTCCAGGAGGAGCTGTCTCAGGGTCGCACCCCGACGATTCCCAGGGTCGGGATCGCCCCGTAGAGCGATGCTTCGTCCGCTTCGTCTCCGTACCGTGGAAGGCAGTTGAGCGACACCGCCACCCACGGATCACCACGGAGGAGCAGCCATGACCGCCCTTGCCCGCCCCACCCACGGCCGCATGATCGGCGGCGTGTGCGCCGCCCTGGCCCGCCGCTTCGGCACGTCGGCGACGACCATGCGGGTGATCTTCCTGCTGTCCTGCCTGCTGCCCGGCCCCCAGTTCCTGGTCTACATAGCGCTGTGGATCCTGCTGCCCGCCGAGGACAAGACCGTCACCGCCGCCTGGTGAGCCGCCCGCGCACACGAACGCCGCTGGGGCGCTCCCGGACAGCTCCGGAGCGCCCCAGCGGCGTCGTGCGGAAGCCGGCGGCGGCCGGTCAGCCGAGCGGGATCCCGTTCACCGGCAGGCCGTGCGTGGGCAGGCCCGTCTTGCCCACCGGCAGACCGCCGAGCAGCTTGCCGACCGGGGCGGTCGGGCCGCCGGCGAGCACCTGCTCGACGACCGGCTGAGCGGCGGCCACACCGGCGCTCAGCGCACCCTGCCCCTGGGCGAGCGCCTGGGTGGCACCCGGCAGCGCCTTGCCGACGTTCTCGGCCGGCAGCGTCTTGGTGACACTGTCCAGGGCCTGGGTGGCGTCGGGGGTGGCCGGGGCGGCGTTGGCCGCGCCCGCGCCGACGGCGGCGAAGGCGGCACCGAGGGCGGCGACACCCAGGGTCTTGGCAGCAGACTGCTTCATGGTGAATGCGTTCCTTGAATAGGGGAAACAGGGGACGGGAGATCACAAACGATCTGAGCGGTCCACGACCGTAAACACGCACACCCGCCCACCGCAAACACCGAAATGCGGACGCCATGTGAAAGCGCGTCCGCATTCCGGGTCGGAGTCCGGCCCGCTACTCCCCCGAGGAATCGGCAAAGTCGCTGGTCGCGGCCGTCTGCTGGAACAGCCATTCGGATTTCAGCTCGGCATATCCGGGCTTGATGACGTCATTGATCATCGCGAGTCGTTCATCGAAAGGAATGAACGCTGATTTCATCGCATTGACGGAGAACCACTGGAGGTCGTCGAGCGTGTAACCGAACACCTCGACGAGATGCTCGAATTCCCGGCTCATACTGGTGTGCGACATCAGCCGGTTGTCGGTGTTCACGGTGGCCCGGAAGTGCAGCCGGCGCAGCAGCCCGATCGGGTGCTCGGCGTACGAGGGCGCGGCCCCGGTCTGGAGGTTGGAGCTGGGGCACAGTTCGAGCGGGATCCGCTTGTCCCGGACGTAGGCGGCCAGCCGGCCGAGCCGTACCGTGCCGTCCTCGCGGACCTCGATGTCGTCGATGATCCGCACCCCGTGTCCGAGCCGGTCCGCGCCGCACCACTGGAGCGCCTGCCAGATGGACGGCAGCCCGAAGGCCTCGCCGGCGTGGATGGTGAAGTGGTTGTTCTCGCGCTTGAGGTACTCGAAGGCGTCCAGGTGCCGGGTGGGCGGATATCCGGCCTCGGCACCGGCGATGTCGAATCCGGCCACTCCGGAGTCCCGGTGGCGGTTGGCGAGTTCGGCGATCTCCAGGGAGCGGGCCGCGTGCCGCATGGCGGTGAGCAGGGCGCCGACGCGGATCCGGTGGCCGTTCTCCCGGGCGAGCCGCTCGCCCTGCCGGAAGCCCTCGTTGACCGCCTCGACCACCTCCTCCAGGGTCAGTCCGCCACCGAGGTGCTGCTCGGGCGCGTACCGCACCTCGGCGTAGACGACCCCGTCCTCGGCGAGGTCCTCGGCGCACTCCCGGGCGACCCGGACCAGTGCCGCACGGGTCTGCATCACGCCGACGGTGTGCCGGAAGGTCTCCAGATACCGTTCCAGCGAACCGGAGTCGGCGGCCTCGCGGAACCAGATGCCCAGCTTGTCGGGGTCGGTCTCGGGAAGATCCCGGTACCCGGTCTCCTGGGCGAGGGCGACGACGGTGCCCGGACGGAGCCCGCCGTCGAGATGATCGTGCAGCAGAACCTTGGGCGCCCGGCGGATCTGGTCCGGCGTCGGGACGGTCCCTTTCGGTGCAGTCTGGCTCGTCATTTCCGCACTGTAACGCCTACGCGCGTAGAAGGCGGCTCTTTCGACGCCACCGCTTCTTTTTCCGTCGATACGCAACGGTGACCGCACGTACGGGTTTCGTACACCGCGCCTTCTGACACTGTTCTGTCATGGGACAGCAAGCGACGCCGGTCCGAACGGCCAGGCTGGGGAAGGCAGTCGGCCCGCAGCCGACGGCGGTGAGCGGAGCGGTGCTGCTGCTCCCCGGCGGCGAGGAGGTCTCCGACCGCAGGCCGTCCGCCGTGCGGGCGGCGGTCGCGCTGCGCTCCCTGGGCCGGCGGCTCGCTCGCGCGGGGCGGGCCGAAGGACTCGCCGTGCACACCGTCCACTACCGCTGCCGGGGCTGGAACGGCAGCGCGGCACAGCCGGCCGCCGACGCCGAGTGGGCCGCCGACGAGATCGTACGGCGCTACGGGGACGTTCCCGTCTGCCTGGTCGGGGTGGACATGGGGGGACGGGCGGCGCTGCGGGCCGGCGGCCACGAGGCCGTCAACTCGGTGGTGGCGCTTGCCCCCTGGCTGCCCGAGGACGATGTCGCCGCGCCCCCCGAGCCGGTGAAGCAGCTGGTGGGGCGGCGGGTACTGATCGTGCACGGCACGAACGACGAGCGGACCGACCCCGAGCTGTCGTTCCGGTACGCGGCGCGGGCGAAGAAGGTGAACCGGGAGGTGTGCCGGTTCGAGGTGCACTCCGACGGGCATCGCATGCGCGGGCACCGGGACGAAGTGGCCTGGCTGGCCGTGGACTTCATGCGGGCGGCGCTGTTCGGGGAGGTGCTGTCCCGGCCGGTGGAGGACGCGCTCGCGGCTCCGCCGCCCATCGGGCTCCGGATGCCGTTGGCCGTGGGGTTCGGGAGGTCGCTGCGGCCGTGAGTCCCGCGCGCCCCGGCCGGCCGCTCAGGGCAGCAGGCTGCCCCTGCGCGACAGCAGGAACTTCTTGAAGGCGGCCACCGGCGGAGTGTCCGGGC
Organism: Streptomyces sp. NPDC127190; assembly: GCF_042672505.1. Classification (NCBI taxonomy): domain Bacteria; kingdom Bacillati; phylum Actinomycetota; class Actinomycetes; order Kitasatosporales; family Streptomycetaceae; genus Streptomyces; species Streptomyces sp. NPDC127190. Next base: position 244,884 of record NZ_JBHXVE010000010.1, on the reverse strand, counting down.
GGTCGGCCAGCCAGGCGACGCCGATCTCGCGGGCCGCCCTCGGGGCGGTGACGGTCAGTTCCACCACCCCCGGCCGGGGGACGGTGGGCGGGGGCAGCAGGGCCACCCCCAGGCCCGCCGCGACCAGGCCGCGCAGGGTTTCCGCCTCCTCGCCCTCGAAGGCGATCCGGGGCCGGAAACCGGCCTCCTGGCACAGGTCGTCGGTGATCCGGCGCATGCCGTAGCCGGGTTCCAGGGTGACGAAGGTTTCGTCGGCGGCCTCGGCCAGGCGGATGCGGCGGCGGCCGGCCAGGCGGTGCTCGGCGGGGACGACAAGGCGGAGCTTCTGCTCGTCCAGCCGGCGGGCGACCAGGTCGGGGGCGTCCGGGACCGGGGAGGTCAGACAGAGGTCCAGTTCACCGGCGCGCAGCCGCTCCAGCATGGCCTCGCCGTGGTTCTGCACCAGGCTGAAGCGGACGCGCGGGTGGTCGGCGCGGAAGGCGTGCAGCAGGCCCGGTACCGTCTCGGCGCCCATGGTGTGCAGAAAGCCGAAGGCGACCTTGCCGGTGGCCGGGTCGGCGTCGGCGCGGACCTCCTCGGCGGCCCGCTCGATCTCGGCGAGGGCGCGTTCGACGGAGGCGAGGAAGGTGCGGCCGGCCGTGGTCAGGGAGACGGTGCGGCCGTGCCGGGCGAACAGGTCGACGCCGAGGTCCTGCTCCAGCCGGGCCATCGCCCGGGACAGGGTGGACTGGGGTACGTCCATCTCCAGGGCGGCGCGGGTGACGTGCTCGGTGCGGGCCACCCCGGCGAAGTAGGCGAGGCGCGGCGCGAGCAGCCTCGACATCTCGTTCATGTCTTCTCTGTCACCGAATGGTGACAGGCGCCCCTGTGACCTTTGCTGATGCACCATGGGAACGATTATGGCCGTTTCATGCATTGGACGGATGAGCGGTGCGTGCCTACGGTCGAAGCATGTCTCCCGCCAGTACCGGGGCGTCCACCACCGTGGGCGCCGTATCGTCCGTACCCTCCCGCGAAGTCGCCGCCGATTCCCGCATGACCCCGGGCGGCCCCGGCTACCGCCGGATGAGCCTCGCCCTCTTCCTCGCCGGTGTCGCGACCTTCGCCCTCCTCTACTCCACCCAGGCGCTGCTGCCGCTGATCTCCGGGGAGTTCGGGGTCGCGGCGAGCGAGGCGAGCTGGACGGTGGCCGCCGCGACCGGCGGGCTGGCCCTGTTCGTGCTGCCCATGAGCGCCCTGTCGGAGCGGTTCGGCCGCCGTACGGTGATGACCGCGTCGCTGGCGGTCGCGGTGACGGTCGGCCTGCTGGTGCCCTTCGCGCCGTCGCTCGGCGCGCTGGTGGTGCTGCGGGCGGTGCAGGGCGCCGCGCTGGCCGGGCTGCCGGCCTCGGCGCAGGCGTATCTGGCCGAGGAGGTCCGGCCCAAGGCGCTGATCACGGCGATCGGGCTGTTCGTCGCGGGCAACAGCGTGGGCGGCATGAGCGGCCGGGTGATCACCGGCTGGGTGGCCCAGGAGTGGGGCTGGCGGGTCGCGGTCGGGGTGATCGGCGTGATCGCGGTCGGCTGCGCCGTCGCCTTCCGGCTGCTGCTGCCGGCGCCGCGCCACTTCACGGCCGGCTCGCTGCGGCCCCGGGTGCTGCTCGGCACGGTCCGCGACCACCTGGCGAACCCGCTGCTGCGCCGGCTGTACGCGATCGGCGCGCTGTTCATGACGGTGTTCGGCGGCGTCTACACGGTGATCGGCTACCGGCTGACGGAGGCGCCGTTCGGGCTGCCGCAGGGCATCGCGGGATCGATCTTCCTGGTCTACCTGGTGGGCACGGTGTCCGCGTCCGTGGCGGGCCGGCTGGTGGGCCGGCTGGGCCGCCGGGGCGCGCTGTACCTGGCGGGCGGTACGACGACGGCCGGTCTGCTGCTGTCGCTGGCCCCGGCGCTGCCGCTGGTCCTGCTGGGCCTGGTGCTGATCACGGCGGGCTTCTTCGCGGGGCACGCGGTCGCCTCCTCGGCGGTCAGCAGGACGGCCACGCACGGCCGCGCCCAGGCCTCCGCCCTGTACCAGTCGATGTACTACATCGGCTCCAGCGCCGGCAGCACGGTCGGTGCGCTGGCCTTCCGCGCGGACGGCTGGAGCGGCACGGTCGCGGTGGGGCTGCTGGCGGTCGTCGGGGTGGTCGCGATCACCGTCGCCGGTTCGCGGGCGGCCCGGGTGGCGGAGCGGCGGGAGCCGGTTCCGGCGCACTGACACCGGTGGGCCGTTGCCCGACCCATTCGGTCAGATTCGTACACAAGCCGTCCGAGCTGGACTTTTTCCGGCTCGGGCGGCCGTTGTCAGTGGGGTGCGGTAGCTTCCGAAGTGCTGGGGCGCGAGGACGCGTGACGGTTACGGCCACAGGGGTGGGTGGACGATGGGCAACGGCACGGCGACGGCGGATCTCGAGGTCGCACTGGAGAAGCACCGGACCGAACTGACCGGGTACTGCTACCGGATGCTCGGTTCGTCCTTCGAGGCCGAGGACGCGGTGCAGGACACCCTGGTCCGGGCCTGGCGGAGCTACGGGTCGTTCGAGGGCCGCTCCAGCCTCCGCTCCTGGCTGTACCGGATCGCGACGAACGTGTGCCTGGACATGCTGGCGGCCGGGAGCAAGCGGGCCCGCCCGATGGACCTCACCGATGCGACCCCGCTCGCGCAGGCGGCCCTGTCGCCCCGCCCGGACCACACCTGGCTGGAGCCGATGCCGGACGCCCGGGTGCTGCCGTCGGTGACGGACCCGGCGGAGGCCGCGGTCGCCAAGGAGTCCGTCCGGCTGGCGTTCATGGCCGCGCTCCAGCAACTGCCGCCCAAGCAGCGGGCGGTGCTGATCCTGCGCGAGGTGCTGGCCTGGCGGGCGAGCGAGGTCGCCGAGCTGCTGGGCACCACGGTCGCCTCCGTCAACAGCGCCTTGCAGCGGGCCCGGGCCACGCTCGCCGAGCGCGCGGAGGCGGGCGCCGACGCGGCGGTGTCCGACCCGCTGGACGAGGAGCAGCGAAAGCTCCTGGACCGCTATGTGCAGGCCTTCGAGGGGTACGACATGACGGCGCTGACAGCGCTGCTGCACGAGGACGCCGTCATGACGATGCCGCCGTTCGACCTGTGGCTGCGCGGCCCGGCCGACATCACCGGCTTCATGACCACGCTCGGCTCCGCCTGCGCCGGGTCCCGGCTGCTGCCGGTCCAGGCGAACGGCCTGCCGGGCTTCGCGCACTACAAGCCGGATCCGGAGCAGGGCGGGTTCAGCCCCTGGGCGGTGCAGGTCCTGGAGATCTCAGCCGGCCGGATCACCGGATTCCACTGCTTCCTCGACGCCCAGCGATGGTTCCCGCTGTTCGGCCTCCCGCTCCGTCTGGAAGCGGAGTCCGGTCAGTTCGAGTAGCGCGGCCAGCGCGGCGTCGGGGTCGCGCAGCCGGATCCGCCCGCCGGCCCGGCGGGCGGTCAGCTCCAGCCGCGCCAGCAGCTCCACGGCCCCCAGCCCCGGCGGCCCGAGCGCCCCCACGTCGATCACGACCACCCCTCCCCCGCGCCCCTCCAGCAGCCCCCGCACCTCGGCACACAGCGGTGCCACCGCCTCCCGGGCCAGGGGGCCGCGCAGCACCAGCACGGCAGGGGTCTCGTCCTCCACATGCGGTAGACCGGCGGAGCGCGCGGAACTCATCGCCGGGAGCCGGTCTCCCCGGTGTGCGGGGCGGCAGGTCAGTCCACGGGGAACTCGCCGGTGTCGATCGTCAGGTCGAAGGGCGCCGGGAGCGTGATGGGATCACCGAACGTGACGGCGCTGAGGACCCGGTACACCTCGCCCTTCGGCTCCCCGTAGAGGGTCGCGGTGGGGCCACCGGGGGCCCAACGGTCGACGAGGAGGGAGAGCGGAATACCTGTGGTGGCGTACGCGGCGGGCTTGCTCACCCGGTCGTGCCGCGCGTTGGTCCTGGAAGTCACCTCGACGACCAGTTCGGCGACGGCGCCTGGGATGTGGGAGTCCGACTCGGCGCACTCCTGAACGGGGGCCACCAACAGGTCCGGGATGAACATGCCGAGCCGCGACGGCACGGCGATGGCCTGCGTCTGATAAATACCCCAGTCCTCGGGGATCACGGAGTAGAGGCGACGCTGGATGCGGGCCGCGATCACGTTGTGGCGGACTGCGGGAGGGGGTGACACGGTGATGATCCCCTCGATGATCTCCACCTTGCTGCCCTCGGGCCATTCCATCTCCTCCCAGTACCGGACGAGGTCGTCCCGGTTCTGGTCGGGGTCCTGGCTCACGGTGAGTGCGCTCATGGCGGTCTCCTTCGGTGCGTCACCGATCCCAGCATGCCGAACGGGACCGGCGTGGTCCGCCGGTCCCGTTCACCCGGAAGGGGAGATCCCCTGGTCAGGCGATGCGTTCCAGCACCACCGGGGACGGGGTGAAGGCGGTGCCCGGGGCGGCGATGTCGTAGGAGCCCTCGATGGCGTTCAGGGCGTAGTCGAAGCGCTCCGGGGTGTCGGTGTGCAGGGTGAGCAGGGGCTGGCCCTCGGTCACCGTGTCGCCGGGCTTGGCGTGCATCTCGACGCCCGCTCCCGCCTGCACCGGGTCCTCCTTGCGGGCGCGGCCGGCGCCGAGGCGCCAGGCGGCGATGCCGATGTCGTAGGCGTCGAGGCGGGTGAGGACACCGCTCGACGGGGCCTTGATCACGTGCTGCTCGCGGGAGGTGGGCAGCGGGGCGTCCGGGTCGCCGCCCTGGGCCGCGATCATCCGGCGCCACACGTCCATCGCCGTACCGTCGGCCAGCGCCTTCGCCGGGTCGGCGTCCTTCACCCCGGCGGCGTCGAGCATCTCGCGGGCCAGCGCGATCGTCAGCTCGACCACGTCCTTGGGGCCGCCGCCCGCCAGGACCTCGACCGACTCGCGGACCTCCAGGGCGTTGCCCGCGGTGAGGCCGAGCGGGGTGGACATGTCGGTCAGCAGGGCCACGGTCTTCACGCCGTGGTCGGTGCCCAGGCCCACCATGGTGGTCGCCAGCTCGCGGGCGTCCTCCAGGGTCTTCATGAAGGCGCCGGTGCCGACCTTCACGTCCAGGACCAGCGAGCCGGTGCCCTCGGCGATCTTCTTGGACATGATGGAGGAGGCGATCAGCGGGATCGCCTCGACCGTGCCGGTGACGTCGCGGAGCGCGTACAGCTTCTTGTCCGCCGGGGCCAGGCCGTCGCCGGCCGCGCAGATCACGGCGCCCGTGGTGTCCAGGACGTGCAGCATCTCCTCGTTGGAGAGCAGGGCACGCCAGCCCGGGACGGACTCCAGCTTGTCCAGGGTGCCGCCGGTGTGGCCGAGGCCGCGGCCGGACAGCTGCGGGACCGCGGCGCCGCAGGCGGCCACGAGCGGCGCCAGGGGCAGCGTGATCTTGTCGCCGACGCCGCCGGTGGAGTGCTTGTCGGCCGTCGGGCGGGACAGCGAGGAGAAGTCCATGCGCTCGCCGGAGGCGATCATGGCCGCGGTCCAGCGGGCGATCTCACGGCGGTTCATGCCGTTGAGCAGGATCGCCATGGCGAGCGCGGACATCTGCTCGTCGGCGACCTCGCCGCGGGTGTAGGCGTCGATGACCCAGTCGATCTGCTCGTCGGTCAGCTCGCCGCGGTCCCGCTTGGTGCGGATGACGGAGATGGCGTCCATGGCCATGGCGGGTGTCGTTCCTTCCGGGAGGTGCGAAGTGTGCGGCCCCCCTGCGAGCGGGGCAGGGGGGCCGTACGGCATTACGAGGTGAGATGCTCCGGGCCGAAGGCCTGGGGCAGCATCTCGGCCAGCGGGAGGATCCCCGCCGGGGTGTCCAGGAGCAGCTCCGGGCCGCCGAACTCGTAGAGGAGCTGGCGGCAGCGGCCGCACGGGACCAGCAGGCCGCCGGTGCCGTCCACGCAGGTGAAGTGCGTCAGGCGGCCGCCGCCGGTGCGCTGGAGGTCGGAGACCAGGCCGCACTCGGCGCACAGGCCGAGGCCGTAGGAGGCGTTCTCCACGTTGCAGCCGGTGACCGTGCGCCCGTCGTCGACCCGGGCCGCCACGCCGACCGGGAAGCCGGAGTAGGGGGCGTACGCGTGGGACATCGCCTCGCGCGCCACCTCCCGCAGCGCCTCCCAGTCGAACCCGGCGTCGGCGCCCGTCACTTGCCCTGGCCCTTCCGGTACCGCATGCCGTCCGCCTTCGGCATCCGCAGGCGCTGCGCCGACAGCGACAGCACGAGCAGGGTGACGACGTACGGGGTGGCGCCGACGAAGTCGCTCGGGACCTCGTCGGTGAGCAGGTACCAGACCAGGACCATGCCGGCCCAGCCGAGGCTGATCAGGCCCTGGAGCACGGCCTTCTGGTACAGCTTCCAGGCGCCCAGGGCCACGAGCAGGACGACCAGCAGGAGCAGCAGGGCGTGCACGGTGGTGCCGCCGTTGCGCAGCTGGAGCGCGTCGGAGTAGCCGAACAGCCCGGCGCCCATCGCGACGCCGCCGGGACGCCAGTTACCGAAGATCATCGCCGCGAGGCCGATGTAGCCGCGGCCGCCGGTCTGGCCCTCCAGGTAGGTGTGCGAGGTGACCAGGGCCAGGAAGGCACCGCCGAGGCCGGCGAGACCGCCGGAGACGGCCACGGCCGCGTACTTGTACGTGTAGACGTTGACGCCGAGCGACTCCGCGGCGATCGGGTTCTCACCGCAGGAGCGCAGCCGCAGTCCGAACGGGGTGCGCCACAGCAGCCACCAGCTGGCGACGAACAGCACCACGGCCAGGATCGTGATCACGGACAGGTTGGTGACCAGGCCGCCGAGGATGCCGGCGAGGTCGGAGACCAGGAACCAGTGGTGCTTCTCCACCGAGGCCAGGGCGTCGGAGAGGCCGGGCACCGTGACCTGCGGCAGCGAGTCGACCGGCGGGGACTGCTTGGGGTTGCCGCCCGCGTCGGCCGCCTTGCCGGTGGTGAAGAAGACCTTGGCGAGGTACTGGGTGATGCCGAGCGCGAGCAGGTTGATCGCGACACCGGAGACGATGTGGTCGACGCCGAAGGTGATGGTGACGACGGCGTGCACCAGACCGCCGAGGACACCGAAGGCGACACCGCAGAGCAGGCCCAGCCAGGGGTTGGTCTGCCAGCCGATCCAGCCGGCGCCGAAGGTGCCGAGGATCATCATGCCCTCGAGGCCGATGTTGACCACGCCGGACCGCTCGGACCACAGACCGGCGAGACCGGCGAGACCGATCGGCACCGCGAGGCCGACGGCGGCACTGACCTGTCCGGCGGAGTCGAGCTGGTCGGAGCCGGTGATCATACGGACGGCGGCGACGAGCAGCAGGGCACCGGCGATGATCATGAGGAGCTGGCCGAGCGAGCGGCCGGAGCGCTGGGGGGCGTTGCCCGCCTTGGGCGCCGCGGGCGGCGGCGCGTCGGTCATCGTGGCAGTCATCACGCCACCTCCTGATTCTTCGTCGTGGCGGCGGCCATGGCGGCGAGTTCCGCGCCGACCTTCTGCTGCTGGCGCTTGAGGCCGTAGCGTCGTACGACCTCGTAGGCGATCACGACGCAGAGGACGATGACGCCCTGGATGACGCCGAGGATCTCCTTGTCGTAGCCCTGGAACTCCAGGTGGTTCGTGGTGCGCTCCAGGAAGCCCCAGAGCAGGGCGCCGAGCGCGATGCCGACCGGGTTGTTGCGGCCGAGCAGGGCGATGGCGATGCCGGTGAAGCCGATGCCGGCGGGGAAGTCGTTGCTGAAGGCGTGACTGTCGTTGAGCAGGGTCGGCATGCCGATCAGACCGGCCACCGCACCCGAGATGAGCATGCTGGTGAGGACCATCTTCTTCACCGACACACCGCTCGCGGAGGCGGCGCTCTCGGACTGGCCGACCGTGCGCAGGTCGAAGCCGAACCGGGTGCGGCCGAGCACGAACCAGTAGGCGACACCGACGATGACGGCGAGGAAGATGAAGCCCCACAGCTCACCGGCCGGACCGGTGTTGATGCTGAAGAAGTACGAGGACGTCGGCAGCGGCTTGGTGGAGACGACCGTGCCGCCCTCCTCCAGCCGGGCCAGCTTGCCGGGCTGGAGCAGATAGCCGATGACCGCGGTGGCGATCGCGTTCAGCATGATCGTGGAGATGACCTCGCTGACGCCCCGGGTGACCTTGAGGACACCGGCGATGGCCGCCCACAGGGCGCCGGTCGCCATGGCGCAGATGATGATCAGCGGGATGGCGATCCAGCCGGGCAGGGTCAGCGCGCCGCCGAGCACGGCGGCGAAGAACGCGGCGATCCGGTACTGGCCGTCGACGCCGATGTTGAACAGGTTCATCCGGAAGCCGATGGCCACCGAGACACCCGCGAGGTAGTACGTCGTCGCCTTGTTGAGGATGTAGACCTGGCTGTCGCTGGCGAAGCCGTAGGTCACCATGTCGTTGAAGGCGGGGCCCGGGTTCTTGCCGGTCGCGAGGATCACCAGGGCGGTGATGACCAGCGCGGCGACGACCGCGAGCACCGGGGCCGCGATGCCGAGGAGCAGCCGCTCCTTGTCGATCCGTGAGGTCAGCTTGTTCATCGCTCGTCGTCCTCTGTGTGCTCCAGGTGGCCGGAGGCCGCACCCGTCATGGCGGAGCCCAGCTCTTCGGGGGTGATGGTGGCGGGGTCGGCGTCGGCGACCAGGCGGCCGCGGTACATCACCCGCAGGGTGTCGGAGAGGCCGATCAGCTCGTCCAGGTCGGCGGAGATCAGCAGCACCGCCAGGCCCTCGCGACGGGCCTCGCGGATGTAGTCCCAGATGGCCGCCTGGGCGCCGACGTCCACACCACGGGTGGGGTGGGCGGCGATGAGCAGCTTGGGGTTGTGGCTCATCTCCCGGCCGACGATCAGCTTCTGCTGGTTGCCGCCGGACAGCGAGCCCGCGGTCACGTCGATACCGGGGGTGCGGACGTCGTACGCCTGCACGATCCGCTCGGTGTCGGCGCGGGCCGCCTTGATGTCCAGCAGGCCGCCGCGCGAGTTGGGCTTCTCGCTGACGTGGCCGAGGATGCGGTTCTCCCACAGCGGCGCCTCGAGCAGCAGGCCGTGCCGGTGGCGGTCCTCGGGGATGTAGCCGATACCGGCCACGCGGCGGGCGCGGGTGTCGATGTGCGAGATGTTGGTGCCGTCGAGGGTGACGACGCCGGTGTCCGGGTGGCGCATGCCCATGATCGCCTCGACCAGTTCGGACTGGCCGTTGCCCTCCACACCGGCGATGCCCAGCACCTCGCCCTTGTGGATGGTGAAGGTGATCTCGTCGAGGATGATCCGCTCGATGCCGTCGAGCCCCGTCTGCGTGAGGTGCAGCCCGGTGACGTCCAGCATCGGGACGTCCGTGACGGTGGACTCCTCGGTCTCCGGGGTGGGCAGCTCGCTGCCGACCATCAGCTCGGCGAGCTGCTTGGGGGTGGTGGCGGACGGTACGGCCGTGCCCACCGTGGTGCCGCGCCGGATGACGGTGATGTCGTCGGCGACCGAGAGCACTTCGCCCAGCTTGTGCGAGATGAAGATGACGGTGAGGCCCTCGGCCTTCAGCTCGCGCAGGTTGGCGAAGAGCGCGTCGACCTCCTGCGGCACCAGCACCGCGGTCGGCTCGTCCAGGATGAGGATCTTGGCGCCGCGGTAGAGGACCTTGAGGATCTCCACGCGCTGGCGGTCGGCGACGCCCAGTTCCTCCACGAGGACGTCGGGGCGGACGTTCAGGCCGTACGCGTCGGAGATCTCCTTGATCTTCGCGCGGGCCTTGCCGCCGATGCCGTACAGCTTCTCCGCGCCGAGGACGACGTTCTCGAGGACGGTGAGGTTGTCGGCGAGCATGAAGTGCTGGTGCACCATGCCGATGCCGCGGGCGATGGCGTCGCCGGGGTTGTGCAGGACGACCTGCTCGCCGTTGACCGTGATGGTGCCCTCGTCCGGCTGCTGCATGCCGTAGAGGATCTTCATCAGGGTCGACTTGCCGGCGCCGTTCTCACCGCACAGGGCGTGGACGGTGCCCGTGCGGACCGTGATGTCGATGTCGCGGTTGGCGACGACGCCGGGGAAACGCTTGGTGATGCCGCGCAGTTCGACGGCAGCGGGAGGGCTGGACGCGTTGATGGCGCACTCTCCTCGGGGAAAGGGGCTGCGTAGGGGAGGGCTGGGCGTCGGCGACGCTAGCGCGGCAACTCCGTGCTACACGCGTAGAGTTGACACATTGTTATGGCTCGGCGAGGGGGTCCCGAAGGCTCCCCCGCGCCGAGCCGAGGTCCGCTGGACGGACCTGATCCGACGGGTCCTCGGACCGCCCGGGCGCTGGGGCCGCGGGCGGGTCCGGGACCCCCGGACCGTCAGATCACGGGGTGGTCTTGACCTTGATCTTGCCGTCGACGATGTCCTTCTTCGCGGCGTCCAGCTTGGGCTGGATGTCCGCGATGAAGCCACCGCTGGCGGCCAGCGAGACGCCGCCCTTGGCCAGCGAGTAGACGTTGTTGCCGGACAGCGGCTTGCCGTCGTGGACGGACTTGATGAAGTCGTAGACGCCGACGTCGACGTTCTTGACCATGGAGGTCAGGATCGAGCTCTTGTACTGCGCCAGACCCGGGATGTTGTACTGGTCCGAGTCCACGCCGATGGCCCAGGCGCCCTTGACGCCGTGCACGGCCTCGATCGCGCCGTTGCCGGAGGAGCCGGCCGCCGTGTAGATCACGTCGGCGCCGCCGTCCAGCATGCCCTGCGCGGCCTCCTTGCCCTTGTCGGGGCTGGAGAAGCCGGAGGTGTCCGAGCCGTGCGACAGGTACTGGGTGTCGACCTTGATCTTCTTGTTGGTGTCGTGGACACCCTGGACGTAACCCGCCTCGAACTTCTTGATCAGCGGGCTGTCGACACCGCCGATGAAGCCGACGTGGTCCTTCTTCGTCTTCAGCGCGGCCGCGACACCGGCGAGGTAGGAGCCCTGCTCCTCGGTGAAGGTGATGCTGTTGACGTTGCTGCCGCCGACCACGGCGTCGACCAGGCCGAAGGAGGTCTTCGGGTACTTCTTCGCGACCTGCTCGACGGCGGGCGCGTAGGTGTAACCGACGGCGATGATCGGGCTGTAGCCGGCGTCCGCCAGGTCCGTCAGGCGCTGCACACGGTCCGCGGGGGTGTCCGAGGACTTCGCGGTCAGCTCCTTGATCGAGCCGCCGAACTCCTTCTGGGCCTTGTCCGCACCGCGCGCGGCGGAGTCGTTGAAGGACCGGTCACCACGGCCGCCGACGTCGTAGGCGAGACCGATCTTGACACCCTTGCCTCCGCCGGAGGACGGCGAGGTGCCGTTGTTGTCGGACGAGGTGCTGCCACAGGCTGTGGCAGTCAGTGCGAGGGCTGCGGTGGCGAGACACGCAGCGGAAAGCTTGGCTACCCGGCGCACGGGAAGGCTCCTTCACCTGACCTGAGCGCCTTGTCGGCGCTTGATGTGAGCACCATGCCAGTGCTCGGGCCGAGACGCCCCCATCGGCGTCGGCTTCGCGGCATCGTAACGCGCGTAGATGTCAGAAAAACACCCCTCTCGAAGCCGTTATCGATTCGAGGCAAACACTGCCTGAACTCGGGGTCTGCGATCTCTCACGCCGTCGTCGCGCACAGGGCACGAATGGCTTACGAGTGTGTTGCGCCGGACAGCGGAACCTCTCGCTCCGCCTGCCCGGCCTCCGGGAGGCGGCCCGGCAGGTTGATCGAACACCCTTGCAAGCCGCCTCCCGCTTGGCTAGCTTGACCGCGGCGATCTTCGGCTTCTGACCAAAGTCGATCTTTCCGATCGTCCGATCATCCAGATCTTCTGGATCGACCAAGGGGGAACTCTTGAATTTCCGTAAGGCCGTATCCGCCGCTGTCGGCGTGGGTCTCACCGCCAGCACCGCGCTCGTCGTCCTGGCGGCCACGCCCGCCTCCGCCGACTCCACCTGCACCACCTGGACGTCCAAGAACGGTGGCACCGCCTACGGCAAGTGCACCGGCGGCGACACCCGCTTCAGCGTGCACCGCGTCTGGGCCGTGTGCGTAGGCCCGAACGGCCACACCTTCAACATGGAGGGCAACTGGGTCAACACGCGCAAGGGCGAGACCTCCCATGCGACGTGCAGCTCGGACCCGGGACACTCCGGCGTCGGCGTCCTCCGGATGAAGATCGAGACCGACGAGCCGGTCTGATCCTGCCCGGCAGGGCTCTGCCCGGAACAAGGGCCTGTATACGACAGAAGGCTGTCCGGCATCGCGCCGGGCAGCCTTCTGCCGGTGCCGCTGCTGCGGCTCAGTCCTCCATGGGGGACCTGGCGTCCAGGCAGGCCGCCGCCGTGAACATCTCGACGCCGACCACGATCGCGTGCTCGTCGGCGTCGAAGTCGCCCTGGTGCAGATCGCGCACCGTGCGCTCGCCGGGCCGGCGGACGCCGAGCCGGGCCATGGCACCCGGCACATGCTCCTGGTACCAGGAGAAGTCCTCGCCGCCGAGACTCTGCTCGGTGCTCTCGACGGAGTCCCGCCCCCGCCGCGCGGCCATGGCGCGGCGCAGCAGCTCGGTGGAGTCCTTGTCGTTCACCACCGGCGGCACCCCGCGTACATAGGTGATCTCCGTCTTGGCCCGGTGCAGGGTGGCGACCTCGTCGATGGCGGCGTGCACGATGTCCGGGGCCTGCCGCCAGGCCTCCAGGTCCAGGCAGCGCACGGTGCCGGACAGCTCGGCGTGCTGCGGGATCACGTTCGGCGCGTGCCCGGACTCGATCCGGCCCCAGGTCAGCGCCAGCCCCGCCCGGGTGTCGACCCGGCGGGCGATCAGCGCGGGCACGTCCACGGCGACCCGGGCGGCGGCGGTCACCAGGTCGGTGGTCAGATGCGGCCGGGCGGTGTGCCCGCCGGGCCCGTCGAGGGCGATCTCCAGCCGGTCGCAGGCGCTGGTGATGGCCCCGTGCCGCAGCCCGATCTTCCCGGCGTCCACCCGGGGGTCGCAGTGCACGGCGAGAATCCGTCCGACACCGGACAGCACCCCGTCCTCGATGGCGTCGAGGGCACCGCCGGGCATCAGCTCCTCGGCGGACTGGAAGACCAGCCGCACCGGCCGGGGCAGCAGCCCCTTGGCGTGCAGGTCCGCCAGCACCAGCCCGGCCCCGAGCACCACGGTCGTGTGCACGTCGTGTCCGCACGCGTGCGCCCGGTCCGGCACGGTCGACCGGTACGGGCAGTCGGTCTTGGTGTCCGGGATGGGGAGGGCGTCGATGTCGGCCCGCAGCGCCAGCAGCGGCACCGCCGACCGCTCCCCCTCGGCGAGTCCGATGTCGCACACGAGTCCGGTTCCGGCGGACAGGACGCGGGGCCGCAGCCCGGCCTGCTCCAGCCGCTCCTTGATCGCGGCGGTGGTTCGGAACTCCTGGTTGCCCAGCTCGGGGTGCATGTGCAAGTCGCGGCGGAACGCGACGAGTTCGGTGTGCAGGGACTCGCTCAGCACCCCGGGGAGCACATCCCCCGCGAGGCCGGCCTCGGACTCTAGGGACATCAATTGCTTCACCCTCTGAAGGGTAGGACGCCCGGCCGGTCAAGTACCCCTCGATCAACAAAAGTTCAGCCCGTTAGGGGAATAAAATCTGACCGGCGGACGCATGGCGGCGGACACTGGTGGGTAAAACACTTGTTTCCTCCTTCCACGCATACCACGTCACGCCGCGATCACGCGCGCCATGTCCACGCACCGGACCCCCCGGACGCGCTCTCCGACGGCGGGCGGGGAGGCGCGGCCGCCGGCCGGACCGGGGCCGGCCGGCCCCTCCTTCTTCATCCAGGCGTCCAGCTTGTCCTGTAGCCGGCCCGGCTCTCGGCCGGCACGAGACGGTTGGCCTCGTCCCGCACGGTGGCGGGTCCAGTCCCGGCCGGACGCCACCAGGTCGCCGTCGGCCTTCAACGCCCGCAGTTTCGGCGCCCACTTGGCGTCCCCGTCCGCGGCGTCCGCCTTCAACTGCTCCCATTCGTCCCAGGAGAATGAGTGTGATCCTCCCCGTTTCCCCCTTGCCGGCAGCCCCGCCGACCGAGCCATGCTCCCCACGGTGCGGGCAAAAAAATCAAGCTGCGGAGGAACTCGCCCCTCATTTACTTTTAGTCCGCTCTTCGAGTGACGAATTATTCCGCATCGCGCGTATGTGAGATGCCACATCTCGACACGGATAATCTGCGACCCCATCCGCACGTCACACGGGAGAAGAAAAAATGTGGAACATGCTCGTCTGGACGGTAATCACATGTACTTCCTTCTGTACCGCGGGGTCCATTTTCGTACGACCCCACCAGTTCCGGATGCGGCAGACCGACACCGTGGAATTGCGGCGGTGGCGTCGCATGGGGGAAGTGCTGCAGCGCGAGGTGCGGGCCATGAGTGACGCACCGGGCTGCTCCGACGGCAGGAAATCCTAACAATCCGCTCCAGGGGCTGCGACCAGGGAGAAACAGCCCCTACACTTTGAAAAACCTTTTCTTCTGATCCCGCCATCGTCATGTACCACCTGCTTTTCCATTTCTCATACAGGATGGGCATAGGGCCGAACGACACCGGGACAAGGTGTTTGTCCGGCTACTTTCTTCACTCCTTTGCCGCACACCCATCGCCGCCTGGTGCCGTTAGTTGCAGCATGACGAAGGCTCTGAGGGTGCGTCCCGTGCGGCTGGGTTCTTATACCTACCTGCCGGCACGCGCCGAAATGCACAGCGCCAAAGGGGTCCTGATGAGGGGCGGCCTCCCTGTCACACTGGAGGCGACCGAGGAGATCCTCCAGGAATTCATGGAGAGAATGAACTCGCTGGAGAGTGACATCTCCCAGCGCTGGGCGGGCGCGGACACCTGGTTCCGTATTTCACCGACGGAATGACATCGCCCATGCAGCACGAGACAACGGGATCGTACCCGGATTTCCCCGCCGACTATGCGGACGACTACTACCACGGCAGGGGGCGGCACCGGTCGCCCACCGAGGATTTCCCGCACCCTCTGGTCCCCCCGGACTCGGGCTGGGACCCCGCGGAAGAACTGGCCTACATGCTCCGGGACACCATGGAGCAGGAGGGCAGGGTCCCGGGCCCGCGCTATGAGGACCACCCCATGGCTCCGGAGCCGAAGACGCCCCGCGAGGCCCTGGTGGAACTCACGGCGGAGCTGCCCCCCGTGAAGGCGGCTCCGCGGGGCCACCGCAAGGACCGCCGGAGACAGCGTCCCGGCAGGATCCGGATCGCCAGCTACCTCATCGCCGCCGCCGCGACCGTCATCGCTTCGGGAGTGAGCATCTTCGGCGGCCTGATCGCCTACGACCCGCTGCGCTTAGTGGCGGCGGCCCGGACGGAGAGCGGCGTGGTCTCCTGGTGGCCTCTGCTGGTGTTCGGCCCCTGGCTGGTGGCGTCGCTGTCCATCCTCCGGGCGGCGCTGCACCAGCGCCGGGCCTTGCACTCCTGGTCCGTCCTGCTGGTGTTCTCCGCCATCGCCATGGCCCTGTGTGTGGCGCAGGCACCGAAGAACATCGTGGACACCGTGGCCGCCGCGCTGCCGAGCCTCGCCTCGCTGGCCTGCTTCCAGCAGGTGGTACGGCAGGTCACCCTGACCAGACCGCCCCGGCGGGCCTTCCCCCGGCACCGGTCCCAGTCTTCCGAGAAGGCGGCCGTGGAAGAAGCGGCGGCGCCCCAGGAGGGCACGCTGTACCCGAGCGGCGACCTGCCACCGGGGGGCTTCGCGGGACCGGTGGGAGAGGTGGGGGCCGGCGGTCCTGCGGCCCATGATCCGCTCTCCGGTCCCCCGCGTCGCTTCGGGTGGCCCGGCGACCGTCCCTGACCGTTCTCACGGCGGCGCCGCCGAGCCGGGGTCCGCTTCCGCCTGGCACAGCTGGAGGTTCCACATCGATGAGCAGTTTCCGTACGCCGGTGCGGGCGGCCGCCGTCCGGCCCGCCCGGGGCCGGACGGTCGGGGGCGGCGCGTGAACACCCTTGTCTCGGCGCCCCCGCTCCTGCCCGACGTCGCCCGGCTCCGGCCCCGCCAGCAGATGGGCATCGACTGCGCCGACTGCGGCCTCCCGCTGGGGTCGAGCGGCCGGGTGCTGGGCGAGGTGCGCTACCGCGGACTGCCGTTCCGGCTCTGGGTCTGCCCGACCGGCTGCGGCACCACCCCGCCCTAGGGTCTTCTTCCGGATCGTGCCGGCGTCGCGGGCCCTGGCACGCACATCCGGAAGAGCGGCCCTGGGGGCCGTCCGTCACGCCGGGGTCACCGCCGTCAGCCGGTGGACGTCGCGGGCGGTGCCGGTCACGCCGGAGAGGAAGCCCTGGGCGCGGGGGGACGCGGAGTCGGTGAGCCAGCTCGGGTCGATGTCGCAGACCGCCACCCGCACCCCCGTGCCGGTCAGCGCCAGCGGGAGGGTGTGGACGACCGTGGAGGGGAAGCTGAGGATCGTACGGCCGATGGGGCCCCTGCGGGCGATCAGTTCCAGCGGCAGGTCCGGGCGGACTATCTCCAGGCCCGTCTCGGCTGCGAGGCGGTGGAGTTTGCCGGTGTTCTCGCGCCGGTGGGCGAAGTAGCGGGTGGCGCCGTGGGTTTTGGCCAGGTGGCGGACGGCTTCGAGGTAGCGGTCGCCGTCCACCACACCGGTCTCCACCAGCGACGTACCGACCATGTCGGCGCCCTTGGTGATGCGCGGCGGGCCGAAGCGGGCCCGGGTCCAGGCGAAGTCGTTCGCCGTGACCGTCACACCGTCCGGCGTCTGGGTCACCGGCATGGAGGAGAAGACCTCCACCCGGTGCCGGTCGCTCGGGGTGAGGCGGCGCCGGGCCGAGGCGGAGACCGGGGCGAAGAGCAGGTCCCGGGGGCCGCGGCGGCCGCCCTTGCGGTGCCAGCGCACCAGGCGTTCGCCGCGGGCGAGCTGGGCGACGAACTCCATCGTCGCGGTGCCGTCGTCCACGACCACCAGGTCGCGGGCGCGGGTGATCGTCAGCAGCAGCTGCACATAGCGGGAGAAGGGGTCCCCCATGACGATGCGGTCGGCGCGGCGCAGCGCACCGGCCAGGCCGCCGATCGTCGCGAACGGGGCCGTCGTACCGCCCCGCGCCTCCTCCCAGCGCACCCGGTACCCCTCGTCCCGGGCCAGGTCGGCCATGCGGCGCAGCTGGCCCCGGGTCATGGGGTCGGTCGGGGACAGGACGACGACCGTGAGTTCCGCGCCGGTGCGTGGCGAGTCGCCGGTCACCGTCCGCCGCACCTGCGTCGGCACGCACGGCAGCGGCGCGGCCGGGCCGGTGCCGTCCGGGTCCGCGCCGTGCAGACCGTGCAGGTGCGCCCACTCCAGTACGTTCAGCAGCTGGACGGGGCTCTCCACGAAGGCGAGCGTGCGGGGAGGGTGGCCGGGGTGACCGGCGCGGGGGCTCATCGGCGTACGACCGTCCCGTCGTAAGGGAATCAGAACGCTCAGACCGCGACCGGCTCGCCGGCCGCGGCCGCGATCTCCGCCTCGGCGACGACACCGGTGACCCGGCGCAGCTTCTTCATCGGGCCCAGCTCGGAGTCGTAGACCTTCTTGACGCCGTCGCCGAGGGAGGCCTCGATGGTGCGGATGTCGCGGACCAGGCGGGTCAGGCCCTGCGGCTCGACGGAGGCGGCCTGGTCGGAGCCCCACATGGCGCGGTCGAGGGTGATGTGGCGCTCCACGAAGGTGGCGCCGAGGGCGACCGCGGCCAGGGTGGTCTGGAGGCCGGTCTCGTGGCCGGAGTAGCCGATCGGGACGTTCGGGTACTCCTTCTCCAGCGTGTTGATCACGCGGAGGTTCAGCTCCTCGGCCTTGGCCGGGTAGGTGGAGGTGGCGTGGCACATGAGGATGTTGTCGCTGCCCAGCACCTCGACCGCGTGGCGGATCTGGCGCGGGGTGGACATGCCGGTGGAGAGGATGACCGTACGGCCGGTGTCGCGCAGGGCGCGCAGCAGCTCGTCGTCCGTGAGGGACGCGGAGGCGACCTTGTGGGCGGGCAGGTCGAACTTCTCCAGGAAGGCGACCGCCTCGGTGTCCCACGGGGACGCGAACCAGTCGATGCCCTTCTCCTTGCA
This sequence comes from Streptomyces sp. NPDC127190, assembly GCF_042672505.1. Classification (NCBI taxonomy): domain Bacteria; kingdom Bacillati; phylum Actinomycetota; class Actinomycetes; order Kitasatosporales; family Streptomycetaceae; genus Streptomyces; species Streptomyces sp. NPDC127190. The sequence goes on along the minus strand of NZ_JBHXVE010000010.1, from coordinate 226,778 downwards.
GTACGCGTCGATCCGGCGGTACTCGTCCTCGCCGAACTCCACCCGGTGGCGGTAGTCGATGTAGGTCATCCGGCCCCAGGGGGTGTCGCGCTCGATGTCCCACTGGTCGCGCGGGGTGCAGATCTCCGGGGTGCGCTTCTGGAACTTGACGGCGTCGCAGCCGGCCTCGGCGGCCACGTCGATGAGCTTGAAGGCGTTCTCCAGCTCACCGTTGTGGTTGATGCCGATCTCGCCGCAGATGTAGACGGGGCGGCCGGGGCCGACCTCGCGCGAACCGAACGTGCGCAGACGGGAGTTGCTCATGACTGGGGGTGTCCTTACTCGGGGAGGGAATCGAGAGAGGGGCCGAGGATCCAGCTGGCGATCTCTCGGATCGCGCCGTCACCGCCGGGGACGGTGGTGACCGCGCGTGCGGCGCCGCGTACGACGTCGTGGGCGCTCGCGACCGCCACGGGCCAGCCGACGAGGGCGAAGCACGGGAGGTCGTTGACGTCGTTGCCGACGTAGAGCACGCGCTCCGGCGCGATGCCCTGCTCCTCGCACCACTGCTTGAGGGCGAGGTCCTTGCGGTCGATGCCGTGCAGCACCGGGAGCTTCAGCTTCCGGGCGCGGGCGGCGACCACCGGGTTCTGTTCCGTGGACAGGATCAGCATCTTCAGGCCGCTCTTGCGCAGGGCCGCGATGCCGAGTCCGTCGCCGCGGTGGACGGAGACGAACTCCCGTCCCTCGGAGTCGATCAGCACCCGGTCGTCGGTCTGGGTGCCGTCGAAGTCGAGGACGACGGCGTCGATGTCGTCGTAGGTGGGGAGGGCGCCCGGGCGGTCCGCGTCGAAGAGCGGGGCGAGCGCGCGGGCGCGGGCGAGGTCGTGCGGGTCGTCGATCTCCAGGACCCGGGCGGGGTCGGTGCGGACGAGTTCCGTACGGCCGAAGAAGCGGTGCTGGTGCTTGCGGAAGCCGGCCGCGTCCATCGCGTAGGCGGCGCCGGTCTCCAGGAAGTCCTGGGGGCGGTCCTGGCGGCGGGGCCGGAAGGACTTGTCGTGGTTGACGCCGAAGCCGCCCTCGGCCGTCTCGTCGGAGTGGCGCCACACGAAGCCGTGGAAGGGGGCGACGGTGACGGCGGTGTCGGCGCCCTGCTCGGCGACCGCGCCGGCGACGCCGTCGACGTCCTCGCGGACGAGGAAGGGGCTGGTGCACTGGACGAGTACGACGACGTCGACGGCGGCGCCGTGCAGGGCCTCGTGGGCGTCCATCGCGTGCAGTACGGCCGCCTCGGAGGTGGCGGTGTCACCGGCGATGGCGGCGGGGCGCAGTACGACCTCGGCGCCCGCCTCGCGGGCCGCGTTGGCGATGGCCCGGTCGTCGGTGGAGACGACCACGTCCGTGACCAGCCGGGTGGCCAGGCACTCGCGGACCGCGCGGGCGACCAGGGGGACGCCGCCGATGGGGGCCAGGTTCTTGGCGGGCACTCCCTTGGAGCCGCCCCGGGCGGGGATCACCGCGAGGATGCGGCGCACGCCGACTGCTGTCTCGGACACGGTTTCCACTCCTTGGGGGTTCACAGCTCGCCCATGCGGCGGATCACGGGGGCCACGCGCTGCACACCGTGGCGGTAGGCGCCGCGCGCGGCCCGGCGGACGATCTGCCGGACCGGTCCGGGCGCCTTGTCGGCGGCGGGCGCGCCGGGCAGCGGGGCGCCGTCGGGGCCGAGGTGGTGCCGGGCGAGGATGCCGGGCAGATAGCCGGGGGCGGTGCGGGGGGTGTAGTAGGGGGTGAGGGGCGGCAGCCCGCCGGGGCGGTCCAGCAGCTCGGCGATGCGGGCGCGGGCCGTGTCGAAGGCCGTCTCGTAGCCGCCGTCGGCGGCCACGCCCTGCCGGGCCACCCACTCCTCGTCCGGCACCGGCCGGTGTCCGGCGTCGAGCTGGTCCCAGGAGGCGAGGCAGCCGGAGCCGGTGAAGTGGTGGTTGCCGAGCACCTCGCGCACCCCGAGGTCGGTCAGGACGACCGTGGGGATACGGCGGTGCAGGGCCTCCAGCGCGGCCGTGGAGCTGACCGTCACCAGCAGGTCGGTGCGGTCCAGGACTTCGCCCATGTGGCCGTACACCAGGCGGAAGTTGGCGGGCAGCTCCTTGCCCTGGACCAGCTTCTGGTACGGCAGCTCCTCGATGTGGGTGGTGTGTTCCCCGGGCTTGGAGCGCAGTTTGAGCAGCACCTCGCGCTCGGGGTGGCGGCGGGCGTGCTCGACGAGCCGGTCCAGCAGATAGGTGCGGTCCCGTCGGTTGTCGGGGACGGACGGCTGGGCCGCGAACACCACCGTGTAGGGGTCGTGTTCACCGGTGTACGGCGCTCCGCCGAGGAAGGGCAGCGCGACCTCGGTCACCGCGGAGGCGTCGGCCCCCACCCCCTCGTACACGGCCCGGAACCGGTCCGCGTCATGGCGGGAGTTGGCGAGGACGAGATCGGCGCCGTGCCGCAGCAGCAGCCCGTCGGCGAGCTTCTCGTAGACGACGCCGACGTATCCGGTGACCACCACCGGACGCGGGCCCGTGCCCCAGGCGTTGCGCAGCCCGTGCAGCATCGCCTGCACACCGCCGCCGACCAGGGCGAGGACGAGGATGTCGTACGGCTCGGCGGTCATCGCACGCAGGAACTCGACGCCGGTGACCTCGCTCAGGGAGTCCGCCCGGACGCCGACTTCCTGAAGCTGGCGGGGGGTCGGTGTGGCGCGCCCCCGCAGGAGGTAGCCGTCGAGCCGGACCCCGGCAGCCGCCGGAGTGAGGCGCTGCGCGGTGAGCGCCCCCCACTTCCACCGGGTGTCGGAGTCCGCGAGAACGGCGACCCGCAGGGACTTCGTTGCACTTGCTGGCACGCCGAAGACGCTAGGAAGGCATTCCGAGGTTCCGCCCAACCGGAATGCAACAAACGGTTAACAGCACACCGCCGAATGGCGAATCGGGCCGGGAACTCCCCCTGAAAAAGCCCGGTTCACAGCTTCGCCACGTGTCGTTCACCCGGTATCAAGCGAAGCGTCAAGACGAATGACGGGCTTCCCCCTAACGTCCCTGACGTGGTCAAGCTCTCCGTCATCGTGCCGTTCTACAACGTGCAGCAATACGCGCCCGACACCCTCACCAGTCTGGGTGCGAACGCGCGTGAGGACTTCGAATTCATTCTCGTCGACGACTGTTCCCGCGACGGGACACCAGAGATTCTCGCGCGCGCGGAGCGCGAGCTGCCGGGGGCCGTGCTGGTCCGGCACGAGAAGAACGGCGGGCTGGCGACCGCGCGCAACACCGGGATCGACCGGGCGCGCGGCGAGTATCTGACCTTCCTGGACGGCGACGACTGGCTCGCCCCCGGCTACTTTCCCCGGCTGGTCGCCGCGATGGACGAGCTGGGCTGCGACTTCCTGCGCACCGACCATGTGCAGTGCACGGCGCGGGCGCGCAGTGTGGTGCGGGTGCCGGTCGGCCGGCGGAACGTGGTGCTGGACCCGCGCGAGGCGATACTGCCCGCCGACCGGTCCACGTCCGTGGACTACCCGTACGCCTGGGCGGGCGTCTACCACCGCCGGCTGCTGGAGCGGGGACTGCTGCACTTCACCGACGGGCTGCGCACGGCCGAGGACCGGCCGTGGATCTGGAAGCTGCACCGGGAGGCCGAGTCCTTCGCCGTGGTGAGCCTGCTCGGGGTGTTCTACCGGCGCGGGGTCGCGTCCTCGCTCACCCAGATCGGCGATGTGCGGCAACTCGATTTCATTCGGGCGTTCGATCAGGTCATCGCGGAAACCGCCCTGGACCGGGAGGCCGCACGGTTGTTGCCGAAGGCCGTCCGCACCTATTGCGCCATCATTTCCCATCATCTGGGAACCATCGAAAGGTTCGAGCCCGCGGTGGCGAAGAAACTGAAATCCCTGAGTGCCGCCGCGCTGCGGCGCATGCCGCAGGACGTGCTGGACGAGGCACTGGACTCGATGGACATCCAGCGCGCCTCCCGGCTGCGCCGGCTGCGCCGCCGTCCCGCCGCCGCGGGGGCCGCCGCGTGACCACCCAGATCTTCCAGGCGTCGACGCTGTACGGCACGGCCACGCTCGCCGCCGCACTGGACTCCGGCTGCTTCCGCCCGGCCGACCGGCGGATCCTGCTGGTCTGCAACAACGCGGCCGCACCGGAGATCACCCCGGCGCTGGACCGGGCACCCGGCTTCGAACGGCTGCGGGACCGCTTCGACGACGTCGTCTCGTACAACGCGGCGATCTTCCCCTTCCACCCGGGCGGCTGGGCACCCCGCGCGGACGACCTGCCGCTCTGGGAGCGCTATCTGCGCCACGAGTGGCAACTCGGCTCCGACGACGTGGAGTTGGCGGTCGAGTCGATCCAGGTCAACCCGTCCCTGGCGCTCGCCCAGATCTTCACCGGCGCCCCGGTCACGGTGTACGCCGACGGACTGATGAGTTACGGCCCGACCCGCAACAAGATCGACCCGCTGGTCGGTACCCGGGTGGACCGGGTGCTGCACCTGGACCTGGTGCCGGGTCTGGAGCCGCTGCTGCTCACCGAGTTCGGGGTGCCCGGCGAGCTGCTGCCGAGCCCGGCCTTCACCAAGGTGCTCGCCGAACTCGCCCAGGAAACCGCTGAGTTGCCGGACATCGACGAACCGGCGCTGCTGCTGGGGCAGTACCTGTCCGCGCTGGACATCCTCACCGCCGAGCAGGAGGAGGCGCTGCATGTGCGGATGCTGCGCGGCGCGGTCCGGCTCGGCCACCGGAGGGTGGTGTTCAAGCCGCACCCCTCGGCCCCGGCCCGCTACACCCGCTCCCTGGAGCAGGAGGCGGAGCGGCTGGACGCCGAGCTGACCGTGCTCAACACCCCGGTGCTGGCCGAGGTGCTGTACCAGCGGATGCGTCCCGCGCTGGTCGTCGGCTGCTTCTCCACCGCGCTGCTCACGGCGCAGGCCCTGTACGGCCTTCCGGTCGCCCGGGTCGGCACCGAGCTGCTGCTGGAGGGGCTGACGCCGTACGAGAACAGCAACCGGGTCCCGGTCACCATCGTGGACGCGCTGCTGCCGGAGCTGACCGACGCGGCCGCCGTCACCGAGCAGCGCCGCGGCATGACCGTGGAGGCGCTGAGCGGGCTGGTGCGCGCGGTGGGCTTCGCGATGCAGCCGAAGATCCTGCCGGGGCTGCGCCCGGAGGCCGAGGGCTGGCTGGCCCGGAACCTGGACGCGCACACCGCGCGCTACTTCAAGCGACGGCGTCTGTCCGCACTGGCCCTGCCCGGCGGGGTCCCGGCGCAACTGGCCTTCATCCCCCGCAACGCAACAGTCCGCCGCGTGGCCCGCAAGGCCCGCAGCCTGCGCCGCGGCGCACGCGGTTGACGGCATCCGGGTCGGATGCCGTGCCCGGGCGCCGGGTCGGTTCGCGGCGGGCACGCAGGACGTCCGTGGCAGGCACGCAGGAAGGAAGAATCCGTATATGCCCGCTCCCTCTCCCGGGCTTGCCGCCGAGGCGGGGCCTGTCATACCCCGGCCGGACGGCGGCCGGGTCCTCGCGACGGGTCGCCGGGGCCGGCTGTTCGCCCTGGACGGTCTGCGGCTGGTGGCCGCGCTGCTGGTCTGCTTCTACCACTACGCCGGTCGCGGCGGCACGGTCGCCGGGTCCTGGCACGGGGACCCGCGGCACATCTTCCCCACCCTGTACCGGGTGGCCGTGTACGGCTGCTTCGGGGTGCAGTTCTTCTTCGTCATCAGCGGCTTCGTGATCTGCATGAGCAGCTGGGGCCGCACTCTGGGCGACTTCTTCCGCTCCCGGGTCGCGCGCCTGTACCCCGCCTACTGGGTGGCCCTGGTGCTGGTCACCGGCGCGGCCGCGGCGCTGCCCGTCGTCGTCCACCCGGTGCGGCCGGACGAGTTCCTGGTGAACCTGACGATGCTCCAGCAGCCGATGGGCGCGACCCGGGTCCTCGGCGTGTGCTGGACCCTCTGGGTCGAGGTGCGCTTCTACGTGCTGTTCGCCCTGCTCGTCGTGGTGCGCGGGGTGACCTACCGCCGGGTGGTGCTGTTCGCCTGCGTGTGGACGGCGGCGGCGGTGCTGTGCCACGGCTCCGGCAACGACCTGCTGAACCAGCTGGTCATGCCCGAGTACGCGCCCTACTTCACCGGCGGGCTGGCCCTGTATCTGATCCACCGCTTCGGCAGCGACCTGCTCGCCTGGGGCATCGTCGCGATGTCCTGGCTGCTGGCGCAGAGCGAGGCCACGCGCGGGCTGTGGGGCCCGCATCCGCACCGCGATCCGTACGTCGTGATGCTCGTCGTCACTCTCGCCTTCGCCGCCGTCGCCGCCGTGGCGCTGGGCTGGACCCAGTGGGCCTCCTGGCGCTGGCTGGTCACGGCGGGCGCGCTGACGTACCCGTTCTACCTGGTCCACGAGCACCTGGGCTGGTTCGTCATCCGGGTGCTGCACCGGGGCCTGGGGCTGCCGCCGTGGCCGACGCTCGCCCTGACGGTGGTGGCCATGCTGGTGCTGGCCTGGCTGATCCACCGGCTGGTGGAGAGGCCGTTCGGGCCGCGGCTGAAGCGGGCGCTGAAACCGTCGCCGGCCCGCGCTCAGCCGATGCCGTAGCGCGCCTCCACTCCCGCGATCACGACCGCCAGTCCTTCCTCGAACTGGCGGTCGTAGTCGTCGAAGAGCACCTTTCCGGCCTCGGCCGCGAGCGGGTAGTCGGCGAGCCGGCGGGCCCGCTCCTCGACGATGTCGTACCCCTGCCGGGGTTCGTCCGGGCGGGGCCGCATGCCCTGCTCCTCGGTGACGAAGCCGAGGGTGTACAGGTGTGCGGCGCGGGCCGCCTGGACGGCCTGGGCCAGGGTGAAGCCCGCACCGGTGAGGAACCGCAGGTTGGCCTCCAGCTCGGAGGCGTGGTCGGTGCCGGTGAAGCGTGAGCCGCTGAACACCTTGGCGCCGTCGCGGTAGCCGAGCAGTGCGGCGCGCAGCCCGCGGTTGACCTTGCGCAGCCGCTCCTGCCAGGTGTCGTCCGGGTGATGCACGGTTCCGGCGACCATCCGCCGGTACATCTCCGTCGCCATCTCGTCCAGCAGCGCCTGCTTGTCCTTGAAGTGCCAGTACAGGGCGGGCGCTTTGACGTCCAGCCGCTGGGCGATGGCGCGCAGGGTCAGGCCGTCCAGGCCGACCTCGTTCAGCAGGTGCAGCGCGGTGTCCGCGACCCGGCGGCGGTCCAGGGGGGCGCGTTTCTCGGGGCTCACCCTTGACACTTTAACAGCGTTAAGGACATCCTTGCGAGCGACGGAACTTAACGACGTTAAGGAGAGCTGGGATGGATGTCGTGATTGTCGGCGCGGGGCCGACCGGTCTCACCCTCGGTATCGACCTGGCGCGGCGCGGAGTGGACGCGCTGGTGCTGGAGCGGGCCGACGGCCTGTTCCCCGGCTCACGCGGCAAGGGCCTCCAGCCGCGCACCCTGGAGGTCTTCGACGACCTGGGCGTGCTGGCCGGGATCCGCGCGGCGGGCGGTCCGGTGCCGCCGCGGCTGATCTGGCGGGACGGCGCACCGGCCGACACCAGCCCGATGTTCGACCGGATCGCGCCGGACGAGGGCACGCCGTACCCCGAACCCTGGTCGATCGCGCAGTGGCGGACCCAGGAGGTGCTGTACGCGCGGCTGCTGGAGACGGGCGGGAAGGTCGCCTTCGGCCACGAGGTGACGGGCGTGGAGCAGGACGCGCACGGGGTGCGGGTCGACCTCGCCGACGGTACGACCCTCGGCGCGCGGTATGTCGTCGCGGCCGACGGCGGCCGCTCGGCCATCCGGCGCGCCGTGGGCGTCGGCATGACCGGGGAGACGGTGGACCCGGCGCCGTTCCTGGTGGCGGACGTGCGGATCCGCGGCCTGGACCGGGAGCACTGGCATGTGTTCCCGGGGGACGAGGGGACCGTCGTCGGCCTGTGCCCGCTGGCCGGCACGGACCGGTTCCAGCTCCAGGCGCGCCTGGCGGAGGACGAGGCGGTGGACCTCTCCCTCGACGGACTGCGCAGGCTGGTCGCCACCGGCACCCACCTGGACGCCGGGGACCTGGCCGAGGTGCACTGGGCCTCGGAGTTCCGGCCTCGCGCGGCCCTGGCCGACCGCTTCCGGGTGGGCCGGGTCCTGCTGGCCGGCGACGCCGCGCACATCCACTCCCCGGCCGGCGGCCAGGGGCTCAACACCAGCGTGCAGGACGCCTACAACCTCGGCTGGAAACTGGGCGCGGTGCTGCGCGACGGGGCGCCGGAGGCACTGCTCGACACCTACGAGGAGGAACGCCGGGCGAACGCGGCCGCGATGCTGGAGCTGTCGACGGGCGTGCACCGCGGAGAGGTGCGCCGGGGCCGGGCCACGGTCCAGCTCGACGTGGGATACCGGACGTCGTCCCTGAGCGCGGAGACCCGCAAGCACCCGACCGGCGTCCAGGCGGGCGACCGTGCCCCCGACGGCACGGTGAACGGCGTCCGCCTCTTCGACACCTTCCGCGGCCCGCACTGGACCCTCCTGGGCGCCCCCGCCCCGCGCCCGGACATCCGCGCACTGCCCGCAGCCCCCGCCGGCTACGGCCCCGGAGTCTTCCTGATCCGCCCGGACGGCTACATCGCCTGGACGGGCGACACGACGGCGGGCCTGGAGTCCTACCTCCCCGGCGTCGGCCTCTGAACGGCCGCACCCGCCCCTACGGGGTATCCGCCCGGATCAGAACGCGTCCGACGGCACATAAGCGCCCCACACCTCGCGGAGCGCGCCGCACACCTCTCCCACCGTCGCCCGTGCGCGCAGGGCTTCCTTCATCGGGTAGAGGACGTTGTCCTCGCCCTCCGCCGCCTTCTTCAGGGCGGCCAGGGCCGAGTCCACCGCGCCCTGGTCCCGCTCCGCGCGGAGCCGGCGCAGCCGCTCGGTCTGCCGGGCCTCGATCGCCGGGTCGACGCGGAGTGGCTCGTACGGCTCCTCCGCGTCCAGCTGGAAGCGGTTGACGCCCACGACCACCCGCTCGCCGGAGTCCGTCTCCTGGGCGATCCGGTAGGCGTTCCGCTCGATCTCGGCCTTCTGGAAGCCCCGCTCGATCGCCGCCACCGCCCCGCCGAACTCCTCCACCCTGCGCATGAGGGCGACGGCCGCCTCCTCCACCTCGTCCGTCATCCGCTCCACCGCGTACGAGCCGGCGAACGGGTCCACCGTCGCCGGTACGTCCGTCTCGTACGCCAGCACCTGCTGCGTCCGCAGCGCCAGCCGGGCCGACTTGTCGGTCGGCAGCGCGATGGCCTCGTCGAAGGAGTTGGTGTGCAGGGACTGGGTGCCGCCGAACACCGCCGCGAGGGCCTGTACGGCGACCCGGACCAGGTTCACCTCCGGCTGCTGGGCGGTCAGCTGCACCCCGGCCGTCTGGGTGTGGAAGCGCAGCATCAGCGACTTCGGGTTCCGCGCGCCGAACTCCTCCCGCATCACCCGCGCCCAGATCCGCCGCGCCGCGCGGAACTTCGCGACCTCCTCCAGCAGCGTCGTACGGGCCACGAAGAAGAAGGACAGGCGGGGGGCGAAGTCGTCGACGTCCATCCCGGCCGCGACCGCCGTCCGCACGTACTCGATGCCGTCGGCGAGCGTGAAGGCGATCTCCTGCACGGGCGAGGCGCCCGCCTCGGCCATGTGGTAGCCGGAGATCGAGATCGTGTTCCACTTCGGGATCTCGGCGGTGCAGTAGCGGAAGATGTCCGCGGTCAGCCGCAGGGACGGCTTCGGCGGGAAGATGTACGTCCCGCGCGCGATGTACTCCTTCAGGACGTCGTTCTGGATCGTCCCGGTCAGCCGGTCCGCCGGGACGCCCTGCTCCTCCGCCACCAGCTGGTAGAGCAGGAGCAGCAGGGCCGCCGGGGCGTTGATCGTCATCGACGTCGAGACCTGGCCCAGCGGGATGCCGTCGAAGAGGACGCGCATGTCCTCGATCGAGTCGATCGCCACGCCGACCTTGCCGACCTCGCCGTGCGCGAGGGGCGCGTCGGAGTCGTGGCCCATCTGGGTGGGCAGGTCGAAGGCGACCGACAGCCCGGTCGTGCCGTGCTCGATCAGCTGCCGGTAGCGGGCGTTGGACTCGGCCGCGGTGCCGAAACCGGCGTACTGGCGCATGGTCCAGGGGCGGCCGGTGTACATCGTCGGGTACACGCCCCGGGTGAAGGGGTAGCCGCCCGGTTCGCCCAGACTGACGGCCGGGTCCCAGCCGTCCAGCGCCGACGGGCCGTAGACCGGCTCGATCGGCAGCCCCGACTCCGACTCACGCGCCATGGATGCCTCGCCTCCGCGGTACGGCAGTACGTCCGTCACTTCTCACCATGCCCGCTCGTTCGGCGGCGGTCACGCGGGGAAGCATCCTCGGCATGAAGCTGCCGGGCGGCCCCGCCGCCGTACGAGCCCGTGCCGTCACCCTCACCGCCCTCACCGCCCTCACTGCTCTCGTCGGCTGCACCGTCCAGCCCGCGGGCACCGACGGCAGACCCGGCGGACCGGTACCCGCCCGGACCCGGTCCCAGGCCCCGCCCGGCGCGCGGGCGGAGACGCCGTCCCCCGCCGTGCTGTGGCGGCGCGGCGACAGCGGGCCGGGCGTGCGCGAGCTCCAGGCGCGGCTGCGCCAGCTGGACTGGCTGTTCGACGGGCCGACGGGGTCGTACGACGATCTGACCGAGCGGGCGGTCAGCGGCTTCCAGGGCAAGCGGGGGCTGCCGCGGACCGGCATGACGGACACCGCGACCTGGCAGCGGCTGCTGGCGATGACGCATGCGCCGGGGAAGTGGGAGCTGTACCTGATGGGCGGCCAGCCGGCCGCGGCGCCCGACCCGCGCTGTCTGACCGGGCGGGTGCTGTGCATCAGCAAGACCAGCCGGACGCTGCGCTGGATGATCGACGGACGGACCGTGTCGACCATGGCCGTGCGCTTCGGCGTGCAGTACACCCCGACCCGCGAGGGTGTGTTCCACATCTACTGGAAGTCACGCAACCATGTGTCGACGCTCTATCACTCGCCGATGCCGTACGCGATGTTCTTCAGCGGGGGCGAGGCGGTGCACTACTCGTACGACTTCGCGGCGCGCGGTTACGCGGGCGGCTCGCACGGCTGCGTGAACGTCCGGGACGAGACGGCGATCGCCCGGCTCTTCGCGCAGGTGCGGGTGGGCGACAAGGTCGTCGTCTCCTGGTGAGGGATTCGGGGCGCGGGCGGGACCGGGGGAACGTGTCCCGCCCGCGCCATGCGCACGAGCCACGGGTACGGGGGGAACCCCGGCTCAGTGCTACGGCCGATGACCAGTCGGCTCACTCAGTACTGCGTACAAGGCCCCGGAAACGTCACACCTGGCGCCAAGAAATTTTTCGCGAATTTCCGGGGCAGGGAAAACCGCAGGTCAGCGGGGGTTTGGGGTGGGCGGGGAGGTGGTGGCGGCCGCCTTGGGCTGCGCGGCGCCCGTCGCCCCGGGGGTGTTCTTCGGGTGCGGGCCCTTGCCGGCGCCGCCGCCCGTGCCGCCCGTGCCGCCGGAACCGGCCGCATGGCCGTTGCCCTTGACCGAGCCGTGGCCGGGGTGACCGCTGCTGTGACCGGGGTGGGTGCCGCCGTGGCCGGGGTGGCCGGTGCCGTGGCCGGGGTGGGAGTCGCCGTCGCCCTGGCCGCCGCCGTCCTGCTCGCCCTTGCCCTTGTCCTTGCCCTGGCCGTTGCCGTTGCCCTTGTCCTGGCCCTTGCCGTTGCCCTTGGCGCCCTGGTCCTGCCCCTGGCCGGAGCCGCCCTTGCCGCCGCTCGCCGCGCCGGAACCGCCCCAGCCGCCCGCGTCACCGGAACCGCCCGAGCCGCCCGAGCCGCCCGAGCCGCTGCCCAGGACGACCTTGCAGTACGACCTCACCCGGTTGGAGCCGCCCGCCAGCTTTTCCAGGGCGTGCTTGCGGCCGGTGTCCAGGTCCTTGCCGTCCCGGAGGTCCCGGCAGGCCGGACCGGCCCCGCTCCACCGGCCGGCGGCGCCGGCGGACGGACGGGTCTCGTCCGGCGCGGCGGCCTCGCCGGACGGTGCGCTGCCGTTCGGGGTGCCCGGGTCCTGGCCGGTCGGGGAGGGCGAGGTGAGCGGCCGTCCGTCGGCGGAGGCGGCGGGGGCGGGCTCCCGGTGGCCGAACGGCGCGGGCAGCACACCGCTGCCCGCGGCGACGGCGACCCCGCCGAGCGCGCTCGCGGCCACCGCCGCGGCGAGCGCGAGGCGCACCGGGCGGCCCCAGCGCGGGCGGTGGCCGGAGATTCCGGTACGGCCCGGGAAGCCGATCCGGACCAGGCCCGCGTCGGAGCCGTGGCCGAAGGCGCGGAAGCGCCGGCCGGAGGTACCGGCGGTGGCGGCGGGCTCGGCCGCGGCGCTGTCGCGGGCCGTGCGGAACGCGGCCAGGGCGGCCTGCTCACCGGGCAGTTCTGCGGTGTCGCCGACGGTCCGCGCGGACAGCGCGCCGAGCGCCTCGGAGAGGCGTTCGGCCTGGTCACGGGCGCGGGGGTCGACGGCTTCCAGCGGCTCACCGCGCAGCAGACGTTCCGCCGTCTCCCGGTTCAGCCACCTGTACTGCTCGTCGGCCATCACATGTCCTTCTGCGTCCGCGCGCGTGTATGCGTCACAGTTGCGGACGTCACCGTGCCCTGGCGCGGTTCTCGCTGGGGTGGCAGCGCATCGAGCCCGCCCGCGGATTCCGGATCGTCGCCGAGCAGCTCCGCGAGCCGCTTCAGGCCGCGATGGGCGGCGGTGCGGACGGCACCCGCGCGTTTGCCGAGCGTCTCGGCGGCGGTCTTGGCGTCCAGGCCGACCACCACGCGCAGCACGACCGCCTCGGCCTGGTCCTGCGGGAGCCGGGCGATGAGGGAGAGGGTGCGGTCGGTGGTGAGGGCCTCGATGGCCTCGCCCGCGGTGTCGGAGTCGGCGGCGCGTCCGGTCAGCTCCGTCTCGTCGCCGCCGATCGCGGGCCGGCGGCCGCGCATGCGTATGTGGTCCAGGGCGCGGTTGCGGGCGATCCGGGCGGCCCAGCCGCGGAAGCGGTCGGCGTCGCCGCTGAACCGGTCGAGGTCGCGGGCGATCTGCAACCAGGCCTCGGACGCGACGTCCTCGGCGTCCGGGTCGCCGACGAGCGTGCGTACGTATCCCAGCAGCCGCGGATGCACTGCGCGGTACACCGTACGGAACGCGGTCTCGTCTCCGTCCTGTGCCGCACGCACCGCGGCGGTCAGCTCCGCGTCGTCCCCCAGCACCGCACTCCCTTACGCCTGTCTTCGGTCGGCGCGAAAGGCACGTTACGGCGTCAAACCGCTCCCCGTCCATGTCCATAGAAGATGCAACTAACTCGTGATCGAGTGCTGATGTGCGCAGAGTGAGGGCCGTTGGGGACTGAGCGCGCCCGGGGTGTGACAGAAAACGCATCCATGGCGCTGAAGGGAGTACGGGCCGCGCGCGGCCCGTCCGCGCGACGGCCGGGGCCTCTCCTGTGGGGGGTGGCGGCCCCGGCCGTTGCCTGTGGGTGGCTGCGCTCACCCCGTGGAGGCCGTGGCGTCCCGGCACAGCAGGCGGAGCGAGCCATGGCCGCGGTAGCAGCGGCGGGCCTCGTCGACGGGGTCCCAGAGCCGTCCGTCCGGGGTGCGGACCCAGTGCTCGCCGCCGGTCGCCCACCATTCGGCACCGGTCTGGCGGACCAGCACCTCACCGGCGTAGGCGCCGAAGCCGCGCAGCACGGTCTCGACCGCCGCGTACGGTGCGCCCTCGCGCCGTATCTCCTCGATCATCCGGTCCACGCGCCACAGGCTCTGCGCCGTGTAGTCGAGGCGCACCCGGGCGCCCTCGCGCATGGCCGCCACCGCGTCCGCGGCCCATCGCACGGGCTTCGCCGCGGCATGCGGTCTGGTCTCCTGCTGTGCAGTCACGTACTGGGGGGTCACATGGGTCACATACGGAAGAGCGAGCGTGGCGGATCATCCGTCACGGCCGATCGGCGTCTTTCTGCAACCCGCCCAGGACCGCCCCACCTCCGCCGCAGGACGGTCACAGCACCCGCTCACGCCCGAGGTTTGGCGCCGTTCGTCCCGTGCGGCGGGCCGGCCGGCCGGTCCCGGCTCAGGCCCCCGCGTCGGCCTCGCTGCGCGCGCGGCGCGAGACCACCGCGCGCAGCACCCGGCGGCCCTCGACCGAGATCTCCAGGGCGCGGCGCAGGGCCTGGCGGCCGTGGTCGCCGAGGATCTCCAGCACGGTGGTCTGACGGCGCAGCTCGGCGGCGACCAGCGGCGGCAGGTCCGCGGTGTCCCCCCGGCGCCCGGCGTCGGGGCCGGCCGGGCCGGCGCTGCCGTCGGCGGCGGGGTCGAGCAGCCGGTGGATGCGCAGGGAGGCGACCGAGCAGGCGTCGGCCCAGGGGCGCAGCGTGTCGGCGGTGCGCTCGGCCGGGGCGGTGTCCAGCATGCGGCGGGCCAGCAGCGCGGGCTCGTCCCCGGCGGGTGCCGGGCCGAGCGCGGCGCGGACCTTGTCCAGGCTCACGGCCCAGTCGGAGCCGTCGGCGAGGTGCCCCCACAGCGGCCGCAGCAGCTCGTCGTCGCCGTCGAGCAGGGGCAGACATCGCTCAAAACAAGCCAGCCCGCCGGCGGCCAGCGCGCGCTCGTCCGCCTGTGCGATCAGTTCCACCAGGCTCATGAAAAGCCTCCCTCGCCGGGGCTCCGACCGATACGGAGCCCGCACTTCCCCTTACTGCGTGCAAGGGACCGGGAGTGTCACTGTGATCGTTTTCAGCCATAGAGGGGCGCGGGCGCCGGGCCGTACAGCGCCTTCTGGTGCTGCATCCGGGTGAGGTGGACGACCACCACGATGGCCAGCGCGGCGGCCGCGGCGTCGACCGCGTCGGACAGCAGCATCAGCGCGGCGGCGTTGCGCAGGGTGGTCGGGTCGTCGGCGCGGGAGTAGACGGTGTACGCGACCCGGCCGAGGAGCATCGTGCTGATCCACAGGGTCCACCAGGCGGTGACCGGCGCGCGTCCGGTCCGCGAGCCCAGCGGCAGGCTGGCGTCCCAGGCGTCCTCGACGATCCGGCGCGGGAACCACAGGTTCACGATCGGGCAGAACCAGCCGCCGATGGTCCAGCCGCGCCGCATCCGGTGCAGGTCCGGGCGGAACACCTCGGCGTTCACCCGCACCCGCCACAGCCAGCACAGATAGACGACGGCCGCGGCCAGCAGGGCGATCCCCTGGCAGAGGCCGGCCATGTTGTACACGGTGTCGGCGCGGTCGGCCCGGTGGATCACGGCGGAGCCGGTGGCGCCGCCCAGCAGCTCACCGGAGACGCTGAACTCCATCCAGTCGGCGACGACGGCGAACAGGTCGGCGGCGATCACCACACCGAGCAGCGTGGCTGCGGCCCGGCCGAGCCCCACCGGCGAGCGCAGGACGGCACCGGGCGTGAAGGGCGGGGCGGCGGGCATGGGCGAGGTCATGTGGAGATCCCCCGGATGAAGCAGAAGCGCGGGGACGGCCGTCGTACGGCCGGACGCGCGATCTTGGAAAACGGTCAACGGAACATACGGGCCGACGCCCCGGCACGTCCACTCGGTTCCCGCCGCCCCACCTCGGCCCGGCCGGGTCCCCCGCCGCGTCCCTCGGCCCGGCCGGTTCGCACCGCGCCCCTCAGCCCAGCCGGCCGGCCAGCGCCGTGAAGGCCGCCCAGGACAGCGCGGGGGTGCCCGGGTCCCACAGCTTCTGCACGGTGGCCCGCAGCGGCATCCGGATCCCGGCCGCGACCTGCGCCTCCGTCTGCGCGTTCGGGAAGTCGCACCACACGGCGAAGGAGCCGCCGGCGATCCGGCCGTCGTAGCGCGCCGGCACGGCGGCCGTGCCGCGCAGCACGCGCGGGTTCCACTGCTGGTAGATCCGCTGTCCGGTCGGATAGACGAAGGTCTGCGGCTGCCCGAGGACGTAGTAGAGGAACTCGTCGTTGTAGTTGAGCACCGTGCGGCCCGCACTCAGATAGTCCAGCGGCGGGCGGGCGCCGATCTCCTTGCCGGTCCAGTAGGCGACCTGGAGATCGCCCGCGGGCTGCACGGAGGTGCCGCGGTAGAAGCCGTCGTTCCAGGCCCGTGCGGTCTTGGCGTGGGCGCGGACGGTGGCGGCGCGGGCGTTCAGCCAGCCGGTGGCGAGGTCGGCGACCGTGCCGCCGGAGCCGTAGGCGGCCCGGGCGGCGGCGGCCAGCTGCGGATACGACGTCTGCGGGTTCCGCACGGTCAGCGCCTGGTACTCGTCGCCGCCGAGGTGCCACTGGCCGCCGGTGAACAGGCCCGCGTACTCGTTCAGCAGATCGTCGACGAGCTTCGCGGAGGCGGGCTTGGAGATGTCGATCGCGCCCTTGGTGGCGATCCCGCTCGCGTTGCGCAGCTGGAGGTCCGGGTGGGCGGCGAGCACGGCGCCCAGATGCCCGGGCGAGTCGATCTCCGGGACGACGGTGATGTGCCGGCTGTCCGCCAGCGCCACGATCCGGCGGACCTGCGCCTTGGTCAGATGGACCGGCGAGACGATCTCGGGGTGGCTGGTGGACTCGATCCGGAAGGCCTGGTCGTCGGAGAAGTGCAGGCCCAGCTCGTTGAACTTCAGGTCCCCCAGCTCGCGTATCCGGTCCTCGATCCAGGCCTCGCTGAACGGCTTGCGGGCGATGTCCAGCATGAACCCGCGCACCGGCTTGGCGGGCGCGTCCCGGACCACCCCCTCCGGGGCCGTACCGCCGCCGTGGACCTCCTGCTTCAGGGTGCGGGTGCCGTAGAAGACGCCGGCCTCGCCGGGCCCGCTGATGTCGACCCGCCCGCCGCGCACGGTCATGGTGTACGACTCCTGGTTCCCGCCCCCGCCCCCCAGCGCCAGCCGCACATCGCCCGCCCGTACGTCGTCCCGCTCCCCCGCGTACGTCAGCCCCAGCTCCCCGGCGATCAGCCGGCCCTCGTCGGCCAGGGCGCCGTCCCCCACCACCACCCGGTCGCCCGTGCGGGGCTGCCAGCCGGGCCCGCGCGCCGGGGTGTGGGAGCGGACCGCGGGTATGGTGCGCGGCGTCTGCGACAGCGGATAGGACCGGCTGGGCCGAGGCGTCACACCGGCCGGGGGCGGGGCCGTACCGGAGGCCGTACCGGGCGACACGCCGAGGCGTCCGCCGTCCGAGCCGGACGCCGTCCGCCCCGCGTCGGCGGAGTGCCCGCCGCCGCCGGCCGACGAGGCCCACACCCCGACACCCGTTCCGAGCGCCACGGTGCCGACGAACGCCGCCGCCACCACCGCGCGCTTCCGTATCACTTGCTGCGCCGGTCCCCGGCGCCTGTGCTGGGTCACCCTGCCAACGTACGACCGAACGGCGCCACACCCGTCACCCAGGCGCTCCGAAACTCTTCCGTCCGGGTGAAATTCAGGCATCGCACGGACACACCGTGACCACTCTCGATAGCCTGACGACACACCTTTCACAAGATCCCCTGCCACATCACCCGTGACGCGAGGACCTACGCTGCCCGGCCACCCGCTCCCTCACCTCCCCACGCCCCTGGCCGCCTTCAACGCGGCCCCGGCGGACGAGGCCCGCGCCCTGCTCCTGTGCTGCCTGCGCAGCCTGCGCTGGTCCGACCGGGTGACCGAGCACCGCCCCTATCCGGACCTGGCCGCGCTGCTGGCCGCGGCGGACGAGGCGGCGTACGACCTCTCCCCGGCCGACCTGGCCGAGGCGCTGGCCGGCGAGTCGCTCCCCGAGCTGCCGGCGGACACCTACTCCGCGGCCCATATGGCGCTGAGCGCCGCGAATGCCGCGTACGAGTGCAAATTCGGCCATGCGTTCGTCATCTACCTGGGTGACGTCCACCCGGACGAAACCCTCGATCACATCCTCGAAGGGATCCGGTCACGATTGACAAACGATCCGGAGGACGAACGGGTGACGACGGCGGAGGAACTCAGGCGTCTGGCGCGAAGCCGGCTGACCGCGGCCCTGGGGGCCGCGCGAAGGAGCATGACCAGCCCAAAGGCACCCGCATCCGGCATCTGAGCGGGCCGTCCGCCGTACGGCCGATCATCCATCCGGTGCCAGTTCGATCACACAAGTAGGCCCCCTGTAAGCGACACAGGTTGGCCTGGATACGATGCTGAGGGCCGGTGGACCGTACCCGGCCGGGCCCGACCGACAGAGAAGCCGGCGCGGCCCTAGTCCCCGCTCCCGGAGGGTTCTTCCGTGCCGGCTGGAACGCTGTACCGCGGCCGGGAAGGAATGTGGTCCTGGGTGGCTCATCGAGTCACCGGCGTCCTCATTTTCTTCTTCCTGTTCGTCCACGTGCTGGACACCGCTCTCGTCCGTGTCAGCCCCGAGGACTACGACAAGGTCGTAGCCACCTACAAGACGCCGATCGTCGCGTGCCTGGAGTACGGCCTCGTCGCCGCCATCCTCTTCCACGCCCTCAACGGCCTGCGCGTCATCGCCGTCGACTTCTGGTCGAAGGGCCCCCGCTACCAGAAGCAGATGCTCTGGAGCGTCGTCGGGGTCTGGCTCGTGCTGATGATCGGCGCGATCTACCCGGTCCTCGGCCACGCCGCTCGTGTTCTGTTCGGGAGCTGAGATCCATGGCCACCACTGAATCCACCGCGTCCGGAGTCGGCCCCGTCGAGGGTGCCCCCGTCTACACCGTCGACAACCCGGCCCCGCTCATCGAGGCGCCGCGCAAGCGCACCAAGAAGACCCCGCGTTCCACCCGGGGCAACTTCGAGATGGCGGCCTGGCTCTTCATGCGCCTGTCCGGCATCGTGCTGGTCGTCCTGGTCCTCGGCCACCTGCTGATCCAGCTCGTGCTGGACGGCGGCGTCTCCAAGGTCGGCTTCGCCTTCGTGGCCGGCCGCTGGGCGTCCCCGTTCTGGCAGGTCTGGGACCTGCTGATGCTGTGGCTGGCGATGCTGCACGGCGCCAACGGCCTGCGCACGGTCATCAACGACTACGCGGAGCGGGCGGCCAGCCGTATGTGGCTGAAGGCCCTGCTCTACACCGCCACGGTGTTCACCATCCTGCTCGGCACGCTGGTGATCTTCACCTTCGACCCGAACATCCGCTAGGCACGGGGCTGCGAGAAACATGAAGATCCACAAGTACGACACCGTCATCGTCGGCGCCGGCGGCGCGGGCATGCGCGCCGCCATCGAGGCGACCAAGCGCAGCCGCACCGCGGTCCTGACCAAGCTCTACCCCACCCGCTCCCACACGGGCGCCGCGCAGGGCGGCATGGCCGCCGCGCTCGCCAACGTGGAGGACGACAACTGGGAGTGGCACACCTTCGACACGGTCAAGGGCGGTGACTACCTGGTCGACCAGGACGCCGCCGAGATCCTGGCGAAGGAGGCCATCGACGCCGTCCTCGACCTGGAGAAGATGGGCCTGCCGTTCAACCGGACCCCGGACGGCGCCATCGACCAGCGCCGCTTCGGCGGTCACAGCCGCAGCCACGGCGAGGCGCCGGTGCGCCGCGCCTGCTACGCGGCCGACCGCACCGGCCACATGATCCTCCAGACGCTGTACCAGAACTGCGTCAAGGAGGGCGTGGAGTTCTTCAACGAGTTCTACGTCCTGGACCAGCTGATCACCGAGGTCGACGGCGTCAAGAGGTCGGCCGGTGTGGTGGCGTACGAGCTGGCCACCGGCGAGATCCACATCTTCCAGGCGAAGGCCGTCATCTACGCCTCCGGCGGCTGCGGCAAGTTCTTCCGGGTGACCTCCAACGCGCACACCCTGACCGGTGACGGCCAGGCCGCCGTGTACCGGCGCGGGCTGCCGCTGGAGGACATGGAGTTCTTCCAGTTCCACCCGACCGGCATCTGGCGCATGGGCATCCTGCTGACGGAGGGCGCCCGCGGTGAGGGCGGCATCCTCCGCAACAAGGACGGCGAGCGCTTCATGGAGAAGTACGCGCCGGTCATGAAGGACCTCGCGTCCCGTGACGTCGTCTCCCGCGCCATCTACACGGAGATCCGCGAGGGCCGCGGCTGCGGTCCCGAGGGCGACCACGTCTACCTGGACCTGACCCACCTGCCGCCGGAGCAGCTGGACGCCAAGCTCCCGGACATCACCGAGTTCGCGCGGACCTACCTCGGTATCGAGCCGTACACGGACCCGATCCCGATCCAGCCGACCGCGCACTACGCCATGGGCGGCATCCCGACCAACGTCGAGGGTGAGGTCCTGGCGGACAACACCACGGTGGTCCCGGGCCTGTACGCGGCCGGCGAGGTCGCCTGTGTCTCCGTGCACGGCGCCAACCGCCTCGGCACCAACTCGCTGCTGGACATCAACGTGTTCGGCCGCCGCGCGGGCATCGCCGCCGCCGAGTACTCGGCCAAGAACGACTACGTGGAGCTGCCGGAGAACCCGGAGTCCCTGGTCGTCGAGCAGATCGAGCGGCTGCGCAACTCCACCGGCACCGAGCGGGTGGCCACCCTGCGCCGTGAGCTCCAGGACTGCATGGACGCCAACGTCATGGTGTTCCGCACCGAGCAGACGATCAAAGCGGCCGTCGAGAAGATCGGCGAGCTGCGGGAGCGCTACCGGAACGTGGCGATCCAGGACAAGGGCAAGCGGTTCAACACCGACCTGCTGGAGGCCATCGAGCTGGGCAACCTGCTGGACCTGGCCGAGGTCATGTGCGTCTCGGCGCTGGCCCGCAAGGAGTCCCGCGGCGGTCACTACCGCGAGGACTACCCGAACCGCGACGACGTCAACTTCATGCGCCACACCATGGCGTACCGCGAGGTCGGCGCCGACGGGGCCGAATCCATCCGTCTCGACTACAAGCCGGTCGTCCAGACCCGCTACCAGCCGATGGAGCGTAAGTACTGATGGCTACCCCTGTTCTGGACAAGGTCGAGGCGGAGTCCGCGGCCTCCCCGTACATCACGGTCACCTTCCGGATCCGCCGGTTCAACCCGGAGGTCGCGGCGGAGGCCGTGTGGGAAGACTTCCAGGTGGAGATCGACCCCAAGGAGCGGGTCCTCGACGGCCTCCACAAGATCAAGTGGGAGCTCGACGGCACCCTCACCTTCCGTCGGTCGTGCGCGCACGGCATCTGCGGCTCGGACGCGATGCGGATCAACGGCAGGAACCGCCTCGCCTGCAAGACGCTGATCAAGGACATCAACCCCGAGAAGCCGATCACGGTCGAGCCCATCAAGGGCCTGACGGTCCTGAAGGACCTGATCGTCGACATGGAGCCGTTCTTCCAGGCGTACCGGGACGTCATGCCGTTCCTGGTCACCAAGGACACGAACGAGCCGACGCGCGAGCGTCTCCAGTCGCCGGAGGACCGGGCGCGCTTCGACGACACCACGAAGTGCATCCTGTGCGCGGCGTGCACCTCGTCCTGCCCGGTGTTCTGGAACGACGGCCAGTACTTCGGTCCGGCCGCCATCGTGAACGCCCACCGCTTCATCTTCGACAGCCGTGACGAGGCGGGCGAGCAGCGGCTGGAGATCCTCAACGACCGCGACGGCGTGTGGCGCTGCCGCACGACCTTCAACTGCACGGACGCCTGCCCGCGCGGTATCGAGGTCACGAAGGCGATCCAGGAAGTGAAGAGGGCGCTGATCACCCGGCGCTACTGAGCCGACGCCTGGCACAATGCGAGGGGCCGTTCTCCCGGTGACCGGGGGGACGGCCCCTCGTCGGCAGTACCCACACACACGGCATCTTCGTCATCGGGGGGCAGCAGCATGTCCGAGCAGAATCCGTACCAGAACGGCGGCGGTGGATGGGGTCCGGGGCAGCCGCCCGCGCAGCCGCCGACACCGCCCGCGCAGCCCGGTTACGGCTACCCCCATCCCGCCCCGGCCTACGACGCGGCCGGGTACCCCGAGGTGCCGGGGCCGGGCTTCCCCCAGCAGCAGGGGGCTCCGGCGCCGATGGGCGGCGCACCGCTGGTGGCCATCGGGGACATCACGGTGACGGGCGATCAGATCGTCACCCCGGCCGGCACCATGCCGCTGCGCGGTGCGGTGTGGAACGCCACCGACATGTCGCACACCGAGGAGAAGATCCCGTCGCACGCCATCGTGCTGGCGATCATCTTCTTCATCTTCTGCCTGCTCGGCCTGCTCTTCCTGCTGATGAAGGAGAAGAAGACCACCGGCTACGTCCAGGTCACCGTGACCAGCGGCGGCCGGCACCACCAGACCATGATCCCGGCCACCGGTCCGGAGACCTTCCAGATGGTCATGGGCCAGGTCAACTACGCCCGTTCGCTCAGCAGCATGTGAAATCACGGGTCGCGGCCGCTCCGGCGCCTATTCTGACGGTATGTCAGACGACCAGTCGTACGAACCGCTCGGATTCGACAACGTCCTGCTGCCCGTCGGGGACCTCGGCGCGGCCGTCGGCTTCTACGAGCGCGCCGGGTTCGCGGTGGCCTTCCGTTTCGACGAGGCGGGCATCGCGCTGCTGAAGGTCGGCGGCGAGACGCCCGGCATCCTGCTGCGGCACGAGGAGGTGCTGGGACACCGGCCGCCGCCCTGGCCCTCGCCACGGGTGTGGATCGAGGTGGCGGACGCCCGTACGGCGGCCCGCTCCCTGGCGGCCGCGGGCATCGCACCGCTCGACGGGCCCTTCCCGGTGGCCACCGGCTGGACCGTGGAGATCGCCGACCCGTGGGGCAACGTCATCGGGTTCACGGACTACACCAAGCGCCCGGAGCTGGGCCGCAGCGGCCGCCTGGTGGCGAGCTGAGCGGGCCGGGCCGGCGGCCGACCTGGTCCGAGGGCGCCCGCGTCACTCGTTAGGCTCTGCATCGTGCCCGTGAAGTACGACGGCCCCGAGGCGGCCGGCTCCCCCAGCAGCAAGTCCGAGCAGACCCGCGCGCTGATCCTGGAGACCGCGATGCGGATGTTCCAGGAGCGCGGGTACGACAAGACGACCATGCGGGCCATCGCCCAGGAGGCCGGGGTCTCGGTAGGCAACGCCTACTACTACTTCGAGGGCAAGGAACACCTGATCCAGGGGTTCTACGACCGGATCGCCGCCGAGCACCAGCAGGCGGTGAGGGAGGTCCTGGCCCGGGAGACCGACCTGGAGGCGCGGCTCGCGGGCGTGCTGACCACGTGGCTGGACATCGCGCGGCCGTACCACGAGTTCGCGGTGCAGTTCTTCAAGAACGCCGCCGACCCGGACAGCCCGCTCAGCCCCTTCTCACCGGAGAGCGAGCACGCCCGGGAGCAGGCGATCAGCGTGCACCGGGAGGTGCTGGCCGGCTCGAAGACGAAGGTGGCGCCCGAACTCCGGGAGGTGCTGCCGGAGTTGATGTGGCTGTCCCAGATGGGGCTGATCCTGTACTGGATCTTCGATCGGACGCCGGGGCGCGAGCGCAGCTACCGGCTGGCGCGGCGCGGGGCCCGGCTGACCGCGCGCGGCGTCTCCCTGGCCCGGTTCCGGGTGCTGCGCCCCCTGGTCCTGGAGGTCCACGAGCTGTTCACGGACTTCCTGCCGGGCATGACGAGGGCGCTGCCGGATCCGGGCCGGTGAGCGGACCGGTCAGATCCACTGGAGGCGCCACAGGCGGAACACGCCCGTGCCGTCGTCCAGGTACTGGCCGCCGCCCACGTCCTCGGTGCTGACCACGTACTCCTTGCGCTGCCACAGCGGGATCAGCGGCACGTCCCGGGCCACGTCGGCCTGGATGTCCCGGAAGTCCTTCGCGGCCCGGGAGCGGTCGGTGTACTGCTGGCTGTCCTGGATGAGACGGTCGACCGCCTTGTTGCTGTAGCCGGTGCTCATGGTGGAGCCGGTGCCGACGAGCGCGGAGCCGAAGGTGTCCGGGTCGGGGTAGTCGGCCACCCAGCCGACCGCCCAGGCGTCCATCTGCCCGGCCGCCCAGCGCTTCTGGAAGTCGGTCCACTCGTAGCCCTTGACGTCCACCTGGAACAGACCGCCCGCCTCCAGCTGCTTCTTCAGCGTCGCCGCCTCCTGCTCGCCGGCGCCCCGGTTGCGGCCGTAGCCGAAGGTGAAGCGGACGGGCAGGGAGACCCCGGCCTCGGTGAGCAGCGCCCGCGCCTTCTGCACGTTCTGCGTCGGGTACGCGTCGAAGAACGAGGTGGTGTGGCCGGTGATGCCGGTCGGGATCAGCGAGTAGAGCGGATCGACGGTGCCCTGGTACACGGTGGCGGCCAGCTGTTCGCGGTTGACCAGCCAGGCCAGCGCCTGCCGTACCCGGGGGTCGTGCAGCGGGGAGCGGGCGCGGGTGTTGAGGTACAGGTTGCGGGTCTCGGAGCTGTCCGACTCGGTGATGCGGCTGTTCGGGTCGCTGGGGTTCAGCCGGGACAGCACGCCCGGCGGCAGGGTGCGGCTGGCCACGTCGATCTGCCGGGACTTCCAGGCGTTGTTCAGCTGGTCGGAGTCGGTGTAGTAGCGCAGCTCGACCGGGCGTCCGGTCCCGCTGAGGTAGCCCTTGTAGCGGGGGTTGGGGTCGAGGTCGGCCTTCGCGCCCTTGGTGTACGAGGTCAGCGTGTAGGGGCCGGTGCCGTCGACCGAGGTGCCCTTGCGCAGGGCGTTCGCCGGGTACTTGTCCTTGTCCACGATCGCACCGGCGCCGGTGGCCACCTTCAGCGGCCAGGTGGCGTCCGGGGTCGACAGGTGGAAGGTCACCTTCCTGGTGCCGTCGACGGTGACCGAGCCGAGGGTGCCGAAGAGGGAGGCCGGGCCGACATCGGAGTTGATCTTCTTGACCCGGTCGAAGGAGTACTTCACGTCCTCGGCGGTCATCGCCCGGCCGCTCGGGAAGGTGATGCCGTCGCGGAGCGTGCACTGGTACGTCTTCGAGCCGCTGCCCACGAAGGAGCAGCTCTGCGCCGCGTCCGGGACCGGCTCCACGCCACCCGGCTCGAACGTGAGCAGCGTCTGGAAGACGTTGCTGAAGAGGGCCCAGGAACCCGCGTCGTACGCGCCGGCCGGGTCCAGGTCCGTGACGGCGTCCGTCGTACCGACCGTGATCGTCTTGTTCTTGTCCTCCTGCGACGGCAGCAGCTGCCAGCCGCCGATTCCCACGGCCGCGAGCACGAGCAGCGTCACGAGAATCCGCATGCGAACAGATCGCATGGTGGTGCCCTCCCCAGGCCCTTCCAGGCCCTACCCCTGGACCAGCACGAATGAGCCACTTCCCCAGAGTGGCGCGGCTCACCTAATCACACCGGTTTCACCTGGGGGAAGGGCTTTCTGACCAGTAGGCGCAAGAACTTACCGAAGCGTTGTTATCCCCCTGTTTCACAGGCCCTCCACACCGGAGCGATCGTTTCCGGCAGCCGGGTGGTGTGAGAAAGGTCCCGGGTGGGGTGCGACTCCTGCCCGGGTGAGGGGGTCAGGGGGTGTGGCGGAGGGTGCGGAGGCTGCGCAACCCGATGGCGCCGATGGCCGTCCCCAATACGAAGGACACGACGGCCAGCAGCAGGTGGACCCAGAAGTAGGCGGTCGGGTGGCCGTGGTGGAAGGCGAGCCCGCTGGCGTCCATCCATAGATTCTTGACGAAGGTGACCCAGATGACCCAGGACCACACCCCGAAAGCGAGCAGGAACCAGGAGACCGGGCGGCTTAGCTTCATGCGACCAGTATCGCCGTCCGCGCTCCGGCTCCGTGCCGGGGGTGGCGATGGGCCACGACGTGGAACTTCGCCGTCCGCGCCAGGTACGTTTCCCAGCGTGCCCGCACCCAAGAAGACCAGCCGACGCCTGCTGTCGGCCGCCTGTGTCACCCTGCTGTCGCTGTCCGTCGCCACCCCCGCCGCCCTCGCCGCCCCCACCCCCTCCGCGCGTGCGACCGCCACGCCCCCGAACGGCATGTCCACGGTGGGCGGCGCCCGGCTGGGCCAGGCCGGTACACAGGTGAACCTCGCCCCGGGCGTGCCCGTGCTGCCGAAGGACCTCACCGCGCTGTCCTGGATCGTCTCGGACGCCGAGTCCGGCGACGTACTCGCCGCGCACAACGCGCACTGGCAGCTCCCCCCGGCCAGCACGCTGAAGATGCTCTTCGCGGACACCGTGCTGCCCCGCTTCCCGAAGACCATGGAGCACAAGGTCATCCCCGGGGACCTGGCCGGCATGGGTGCCGGGTCGAGCGTGGTCGGGATAAAGGAGGGGCGCTCCTACTCCGTCCACGACCTGTGGCTCGGGGTCTTCCTGCGCTCGGGCAACGACGCCGTGCACGTCCTCGCGCACATGAACGGCGGTGTCCCGCAGACCGTCCAGGACATGCAGCAGCACGCCGACGAACTCCAGGCGGACGACACCCACGTCGTCTCGCCCGACGGGTACGACGAGCCGGGCCAGGTGTCGTCGGCGTACGACCTGACGCTGTTCGCCCGGTCCGGCTTGCAGAAGAAGGACTTCCGGGACTACTGCTCGACCGTGCGCGCCACCTTCGAGTCCGGTGAGATCCGCAACACCAACCGGCTGCTCAGCGGGGACACCGATGTGCCCGTCTACCAGGGCATCGCCGGGGTGAAGAACGGCAACACCACGAACGCGGGCGCCACCTTCACCGGCGTCGCCGAGCGCAACGGCCGGGTGCTGCTCGTCACCGTGATGAACCCGCAGAAGCACGAGCACAACGAGGTCTACAAGGAGGCCGCCCGGCTGCTGGACTGGGGCTTCCAGGCGGCCGGCAAGGTCACGCCGGTGGGCGAGCTGGTGCCGCCGAAGAGCGTCGCCGCCGCCAACGGCCGGCCCAGCCCGGGCGCCTCCGCGCAGAGCGGCTCCGCGCAGGGCGGCTCGGGGATCGGCGGCCCCGCGGCGAAGCCGGTAGCCGGTTCGGCCGCCGGGGGCGGGGCCGGCGGGGTGGGCACCGCGCTGGCCATCACGGGCGGCGCGCTGATGCTGCTCGCAGCCGCCGCGTTCCTGGTCAACCGCCGTTGGCCGCTGCCGGACCTGGTACGCCGGCGGACGCGTCCGTGACACCGTCCGGCGCCGCCGCCTCCGTGTGCTGGGTGGCCGTCCAGGACGCGCAGTACAGGACCAGCTTCGAGGTGAAGTTGATCCACAGCAGCAGCGCCACCGGGACGCCGAACGCGCCGTACATGCTCTTCGCGGCGATCCCCTGGATATAGCCGCTGAGCAGCAGCTTCAGCAGTTCGAAGCCGACCGCGCCGAGCAGTGCCGCGACCAGCAGGCGGCGGCGCGGCGGCTCGACCCCGGGCAGCAGGGTCAGGACGTAGAGCAGCACGAGGAAGTCGGCGAGCGCGGCGACCGCGAACGCGGCGATGCGGAGCAGAACCACGCCCCAGCCGTGCTCGCTCAGCCCGAGCAGCCCGGAGAGCCCGCCGACGGCGGCCGAGGCGAGCGTGGACGCGGCGAGCGTGATCAGCAGGGCGCCGCCGAGCCCGAACAGGATGCCGGCGTCCTTGGCCTTGGCGACCAGCGGGTTCTCCGGCCGGTCGGGCAGCTCCCAGACCGCGCGCAGACAGTCCCGGGTCTGGCCGACCCAGCCGATGCCGGTGAACAGCAGCAGGGCGCCCGCGATGACGCCGACGGTGCCGGCGTTGTCCACCAGCGAGGTCAGGTTCAGCTGGTTGGAGATGACCCCCGGGAACTGCTCGGCGATCTTGTGCTCGACCGTCTTCTGCCGGCCGGGGCTGAGCGTGGCGGCGCTGACCGCGGCCACCAGGGTCAGCAGCGGGAACAGCGCCACGAAGCTGATGAACGTCATCGCCGCGGCCAGCCGCGACCACTTCACCCGGTCCAGCCGCTCGTACGACCGCCACGCGTGGGTGGCCGTGAGCCAGGTGACGGCCGGCCCGATGACGGGCAGCTTCTTGAGCCAGTCCATGATCCTCTCCTGCCCCGAGGACGCGCTGGTATGACATCCCACTAATCACCCATTGTGTGGAGTGGGCGAATGTTCAGTAACTAACCACCCATACACGGGCGATACGGTCACCGACATGCCTGGAGACACCGTTTCCGTCATCCGTCCGCGCACGTACGAGGAGGCCGCGGCCGCCGTACGCGACTGCGGGGCCCGCGGCACCGTCGCACGCGGTTCCGGCCGGGCGCACGGGGACGCGGCACGCAACGCCGGCGGCGCCGTCCTCGACATGGCCGGCCTCGACCGGATCCATGTCGTCGACGCCGCCGAGGGTCTTGTGCTGTGCGACGCCGGGGTCTTCCTGCACCGGCTCGCCGAGGTGCTGCTCCCGCTCGGCTGGTTCGTGCCGGTCGCCCCCGGCCCCCGCCCGGTGACGGTCGGCGGGGCGATCGGCGCCGACCTGCACGGCCCCAACCAGCATGTCTCCGGCTCCTTCTCCCGCCATGTGCTGTCGCTGGAGATGCTCACCGCCGACGGCGAGGTCCGCACGGTACGGCCGGGCACCCCGCTGTTCGAGGCGACGGCCGGCGGGATGGGCCTGACCGGCGTGATCCTCACGGCCACGATCCGGCTGCTCCCGGTGCAGACGTCGTATCTGACCGTCGACACCGAACGCGCCCCCAGCCTCGACGTCCTGATGGACCGTCTGGCCGCCGCCGACCACCGCTACCGCTACTCCGCCGCCCGGGTCGACCTGACCGCCCGGGGCGCGGCGACCGGCCGCGGCGTCCTCGTCCGCGGCGACCACACCCCGCTCGACGCCCCCGGCGCGAGCCCCTGGCGGCGGCTGTCGGCCGCCCTGCCCCGCACCCCGCTGCCCGCGGCCCCCGCCGCCCGGCTCGGCCGGATCGCCGCCGGACTCGTGGACGGCCTGTGGTTCCACACCGTCCCCCGGGCCCGCACCGGCGAACTCCGGCGGCTGTCCGCTTCCTTGCGCCCCCTGCACGCCCTGCCCCAGGGAGGCCGCAGTGTCGTGCCGTACCGGTTCGTCGTCGGGCACGGCCAGGAGGAGACCCTGCACCGCATCGTGCGGCGCGTGGCCGGCCGGCGGGGTGCGGCCGGTCCGGGGGTGCTGAAGCGCTTCGGCGAGGCGGACCCCGGCTGGCTGTCCTTCCCGCTGCCCGGCTGGAGCCTCGCCCTGGAGTTCCCGGCCGCGCTGCCCGGGCTCGCCGGCCTGCTCGACACCCTGGACGAGGAGGTCGCCGCGGTCGGCGGCCGGGTCTGTCTGGCCGCGGACGGCCGGCTGCGCCCCGATCTGCTCGCCGCGATGTACCCGCGGCTGGGCGACTTCCGCTCCCTGCGGGCGGAACTGGACCCCCGCGGGGTCTTCGTCTCGGACCTGGCCCGCCGTCTGGGCCTGTGACGACCACTGCACGCCCGGCCCGTCTTCGAGGAGTTGTCGTGAAGGACGCCTTCGGCCTCCCCCAGTCCCTGCTCGTCCTCGGCGGCACGTCCGAGATCGCGCTCGCCACCGCCCGCCGGCTGATCGCCCGCCGCACCCGTACGGTGTGGCTGGCGGGCCGCCCCTCCCCCGCGCTGGAGCGGGCCGCCGAGAGCCTGCGCGCCCTCGGCGCCGACGCCCGCACGGTCGACTTCGACGCCCTGGACCCCGAGTCCCACGAGACCGCGCTCGGCAAGGTCTTCGCCGAGGGCGACATCGATCTGGTGCTGCTCGCCTTCGGCATCCTCGGCGACCAGGCGCACGACGAACGCGACCCGGTACGGGCCGTCCGGGTCGCGCAGACCAACTACACCGGCGCCGTCTCCGCGGCCCTGGTCGCCGCCCGTGCGCTCCAGGCGCAGGGGCACGGCTCGCTGGTGGTGCTGTCCTCCGTCGCCGGGGAACGCGCCCGGCGCGCCGACTTCATCTACGGCTCCAGCAAGGCCGGTCTGGACGCCTTCGCCCAGGGTCTCGGCGACGCGCTGCACGGCACCGGCGTGCACGTCATGGTCGTACGCCCCGGCCCGCTGCGGGCGGCGGGCCCGCTGGGCACGACCCCGGAGGAGGTGGCCGCGGCCGTCGAACTGGGGCTGCGCCGGGGCTCGGAGGTGGTGTGGGTGCCGGGTCGGCTACGCCTGCTGATGTCGGCGCTGCGCCACACCCCGCGCCCGCTGTACCGACGGCTCCCCCTGTAGAGCCCTGCTAGGAGACCGTGCTGCGGTTCGCGCCGCGCAGGGCCTGCGGCGGCACCAGCGCGCCGCCGAAGCTGTACTCCCGCAGCTTGCGCCACACCTCGTCGGCGCCCTGCTGGTACAGCGCGAACCCGGTGCACGGCCACTCCGCCTCGAACCCGGCCAGCTCCTCGAAGGCGCGGTCCATCGCCGCCTCCTCGATGCCGTGGGCGACGGTGACATGCGGGTGGTAGGGGAACTGGAGCTCGCGCGCCACCGGCCCGGAGGAGTCCCGGACCCGCTGCTGGAGCCAGGTGCAGTCCTCGGCGCCCTCCACGACCCGGACGTAGACCACCGGGGACAGCGGGCGGAAGGTGCCGGTGCCGGACAGCCGCATCGGGAAGGGCCGGCCGGCCGCGGCGACCGCGCTGAGGTGCGCCTCGACGGCCGGCAGGTCGGCCTCGTCCACCTCGGTCGGCGGCAGCAGGGTGACATGGGTGGGGATGGAGTGAGCCGCGGCGTCGCCGAAGCCCGCGCGCCGCTCCTGGAGCAGGCTGCCGTGAGGCTCCGGAACCGCGATCGACACGCCGATCGTTACGGTCCCCACGTCGTCTCCTGTCGTCGCGTCTGTCGTCTTGTCACAGCCGTGCCGTCCGGCCGTCGGCTATCGACTGTACGGCCATGGAAGTCCTGTGGGCAGGCGCAGCGGAAGTGATGTGCAGCGCTCCACCCACCAGGACGTGTGTACGGCCGTGCGCCCCAGCGCCGGTCCGTGCGGCGCGGTGCCGGTCCGTGCCCCTCAGTGCCTCGGCGGGAGGAAGCCCACGCGGTCGTACGCCTGTGCCAGCGTCTCGGAGGCGACGGCGCGCGCCTTCTCCGCGCCCTTGGCGAGGATCTTGTCGAGGCTCTCGGCGTCGTCCAGGTACTGCTGGGTGCGCTCCCGGAACGGGGTGACGAACTCGACCATGATCTCGGCGAGGTCGGTCTTGAGCGCGCCGTACATCTTGCCCTCGTACTCCTGCTCCAGCTCGGCGATGGAGGTGCCGGTGAGCGTGGAGTAGATGGTGAGGAGGTTGGAGACGCCCGGCTTGTTCTCCGCGTCGTAGCGGATCACGGTGTCGGTGTCGGTGACGGCGCTCTTGACCTTCTTGGCGGTGGTCTTCGGCTCGTCGAGCAGGTTGATGAGGCCCTTCGGCGTGGACGCCGACTTGCTCATCTTGATCGACGGGTCCTGGAGGTCGTAGATCTTCGCCGTCTCCTTGAGGATGTACGGCGCCGGGATGGTGAACGTCTCGCCGTAGCGGCCGTTGAACCGCTCGGCCAGGTCCCGGGTCAGCTCGATGTGCTGGCGCTGGTCCTCGCCGACCGGCACCTGGTGGGCCTGGTAGAGGAGGATGTCCGCGACCTGGAGGATCGGGTACGTGAACAGGCCGACGCTCGCCCGGTCGGCGCCCTGCTTGGCGGACTTGTCCTTGAACTGGGTCATCCGGCTGGCCTCGCCGAAGCCGGTGAGGCAGTTCATGACCCAGGCGAGCTGGGCGTGCTCGGGGACGTGGCTCTGCACGAAGAGGGTGCAGCGGTCCGGGTCCAGGCCTGCGGCCAGCAGCTGGGCCGCGGCGAGGCGGGTGTTGGCGCGCAGGTCCGCGGGGTCCTGCGGGACCGTGATCGCGTGCAGGTCGACGACCATGTAGAAGGCGTCGTGGGATTCCTGGAGGGCCACCCACTGGCGGACGGCACCGAGGTAGTTGCCGAGGTGGAACGAACCGGCGGTGGGCTGGATGCCGGAGAGCACGCGGGGGCGATCAGCAGTGGCCATGGTGCCCATTCTCTCATCGGCTGGGGGTGTGATTGGCCCGGGAGGTGGGGGGTGGTTGTGGGGCGCGGGGGACTGCGGGCCGTCCGTGGCTGGTCGCGCCCCGCGGCGGAGCCGCATATGGATGCGGCCCCGCGCCCCTGGGTTGGCTGCCCCTTGGGGCGTCTGTCAGCCGAGGTCGATTTCCGGGTACAGGGGGAAGCCCGCCACCAGGTCCGTTGCCCGCTGGGCGATTTCCTGGGAGACCTTCTCGTCCAGGACGTGGGCCGCCTTGGAGGGGGCGCCGGACTTGGTGGTGCCCGGCTCGGTGGTGGTCAGGACGCGGTCGATCAGGCCCGCCACCTCGTCCATCTCCGCCGTGCCGAGGCCACGGGTGGTGAGCGCGGGGGTGCCGACGCGGATGCCGGAGGTGTACCAGGCGCCGTTCGGGTCGGCCGGGATGGCGTTGCGGTTGGTGACGATGCCGGAGTCGAGCAGCGCCGCTTCCGCCTGGCGGCCGGTGAGGCCGTAGGAGGTGGCGACGTCGATCAGGTTGAGGTGGTTGTCCGTGCCGCCCGTCACCAGGGTGGCGCCGCGGCTCATCAGGCCCTCGGCGAGCGCGCGGGAGTTGTCCACGATGCGCTGGGCGTAGTCCTGGAAGGCGGGCTGCCGCGCCTCGGCGAGGGCGACGGCCTTGGCGGCCATGACGTGCGGGAGCGGGCCGCCGAGGACCATCGGGCAGCCGCGGTCGACCTGGTCCTTGAGGGAGTCGTCGCACAGGACCATGCCGCCGCGCGGGCCGCGCAGCGACTTGTGGGTGGTGGTGGTGACGATCTGGGCGTGCGGGACCGGGTCGAAGTCGCCGGTGAGGACCTTGCCCGCGACCAGGCCGGCGAAGTGCGCCATGTCGACCATGAGGGTCGCGCCGACCTCGTCGGCGATCTCCCGCATGATCCGGAAGTTCACCAGACGGGGGTACGCGGAGTAGCCGGCGACGATGATCAGGGGCTTGAAGTCCCGGGCCTGGGCGCGCAGGGCGTCGTAGTCGATGAGGCCCGTCGCCGGGTCGGTGCCGTAGGAGCGCTGGTCGAACATCTTTCCGGAGATGTTCGGGCGGAAGCCATGGGTGAGGTGGCCGCCGGCGTCCAGGGACATGCCGAGCATGCGCTGGTTGCCGAAGGCCTGGCGCAGCTCGGCCCAGTCGGCCTCGGTGAGGTCGTTGACCTGGCGGGCGCCGGTCTTCTCCAGGAAGGGCGCCTCGACGCGGTCGGCGAGTACGGCCCAGAAGGCGACGAGGTTGGCGTCGATGCCGGAGTGCGGCTGGACGTAGGCGTGCCGGGCGCCGAACAGGGCCTTGGCGTGCTCGGCGGCCAGCGACTCGACCGTGTCGACGTTGCGACAGCCGGCGTAGAAGCGGCGGCCGACGGTGCCCTCGGCGTACTTGTCGCTGAACCAGTTGCCCATGGCCAGCAGGGTGGCCGGGGAGGCGTAGTTCTCGGAGGCGATCAGCTTGAGCATCTCGCGCTGGTCGGCGACCTCCTGGCCGATGGCGTCGGCGACCCGCGGCTCGACCGCGCGGATGACGTCGAGCGCCGCGCGGAAGGCGGTGGACTCGGTGGAAGGGTGCTGCTTCGGCATGGGGACCTCCGGACGGCGTGCGTACAACTCATGTACAGCGTTACGTTCGGCCCAGGCGCACGGCACTGTTTTCCCGCCGGGCCGCTCCCCGATGGTCCGTCCCATCCCAGCGCGCCAGTCACGGCCCGCTGATCAGCCTACCGGGCGCGTCGCCCGGCGCAGGTCCCGCGTCCACCATGCGAGCGACGTCTCCCGCCGGGGTGCGGCCGGCGGATCAGAGGATCACATGGGGCAGGAAGCGGGCGTACTCGTCGGTGATCAGGCCGGTGGACTCGCGGATGCCGAGCCCGGCCGGTTCGCCGCGGACGGTCCAGGCGCCCAGCACCACGTGGTTGCCGTCGAAGGCGGGCAGGGGTGCGAGCTGCTGGTAGCAGCAGGGTTCGTCGCGTACGACGGGTTCGGCGCCCGGCGGGTGGACGGTGACGCCCTCGCCCTCGCGGCCGAGGAGCGGCTTGGCGACGTAGCCGTGGGTGCCGGCCAGGTCGCGGGGGCCGTCCAGGTAGGCGGGGAGGAGGTTGGGGTGGCCCGGGTACAGCTCCCAGAGGACCGCCAGCAGGGCC
Organism: Streptomyces sp. NPDC127190; assembly: GCF_042672505.1. NCBI lineage: Bacteria > Bacillati > Actinomycetota > Actinomycetes > Kitasatosporales > Streptomycetaceae > Streptomyces > Streptomyces sp. NPDC127190. The sequence continues at coordinate 192,777 of NZ_JBHXVE010000010.1, read as the reverse complement.
TTGTTGCTGAGCAGCATCTTCCAGGCGGGCTCGATCCACAGGGTGCTGCCGGTGCCGCCGCCGTTGTCGAGGGTGTCGAGGACATGGCCGCCGAAGGCGTCGGTGGTGAGCCATTCCCACGGGTAGAGCTTGAAGAGGGCGCGGATGAAGCGGAGCCGGTTGTCGACGAAGCGGCCGGAGAGGGTGTCCCAGCCGATCTCCTCCATGGGCAGCCAGTCGGTGTCGAGTCCGGCCTGTTCCGCGGTCTCCTTCAGATAGGCGACCGTCATCAGGTCCTCGCCGAGTTCGTCGGCGGCGGAGTGCGCGAAGTGCAGGGGGCTGCCGGTCGGGAGCAGCGGGGCCTGGGCGCGCCAGGCGTCGACCAGCCGTTCGTGCAGGGAGTTCCACTGGTCGGCGCCGGGGAAGCGGTCCTCCATCCAGAACCACTGGGGGGAGGCGGCCTCCACCAGGGAGGTGGGCGTGTCGGCGTTGTACTCCAGCAGCTTGGCCGGGCCGGTGCCGTCGTAGCGCAGGTCGAAACGGCCGTAGAGGGAGGGGAGTTCGGCGCGGCGGGTCCAGGACTCGGCGACCGCCGCCGCCACCCGCGGGTCGGTGATGCCGAGGTCGGCGAGGCGGTCGCCGGTCACCAGGTGGTCGGCGGCGGCCAGGCACATGCGGTGCAGTTCGCCGACCGTGTCCTCCAGCGCCTCGACCTCGGGCAGGGAGAAGACGTAGTAGGCGCTCTCGTCCCAGTAGGGGCGCAGGGAGCCGTCGGGGTGGCGGGTGAGCGGGTAGACCAGTCCCTGTTCCTCGACGGTCTGCTGCCAGCCGGGGCGGGGCGTGGTGGTGCGGCGTTCCATGCGGGGTGTCCGATCGGGCGTCCGGCTCAGCCGCCGGAGCTGTGGTAGTGGCTGCCGCCGAAGCCGCCGCGGTGGACCCCGCTGCCGCCCGAGGAACCGCCGGAGCCCTTGTGGGGCGGGGTGAAGGAGCCGCCGCTCACCCAGGAGCCCTTCTTCTTGCCGCCGTAGTACCAGTCGCCGTCCACGGACGTGACGGACGTGCAGTTCTTGTCGGAGACGGCCTTGTACCCCTTGGCGGCCTGGTAGCTGTCGCGGTCGACGCAGCGCTTGTCCGGGTCGGAGGAGCATGCGGTGAGGGCGGCGGCCAGCAGGCCCATGCCGCCGAGTACCACCGTGCCGGACCGCAGTCGCCGTCGTGTGTCGGCCATGTCCGTCTCCCCCGTGTGTCGTGACCGCTTCCTTCGTTTCGGCGGTCAGCCTAGAGAACGGTAAGAGCGCAGGCCCAAGTGGGTGACCGGTAGGGCCTTCTCCTAGAGTCCCTTTGTGCTCTTTGGAATGGTGTGCGCCCTTGGCGCGGCGGTCTGCTTCGGTACCGCGACGGTGTTGCAGGCGGTGGCCGCGCGGACGGCCGGTACGGGCGAGGGGGGCGAGGCGGCCCTGCTGCTGCGGGCGATGCGGCAGTGGCGGTACATCGTCGGGCTGGCGCTGGACGGGATCGGCTTCCTGTTCCAGATCGCCGCGCTGCGCTCCCTGCCGATCTACGCGGTCGGCGCGGCCCTCGCGTCCAGTCTCGCGGTGACCGCGGTGGTCGCGGCGCGGCTGCTGAAGGTGCGGCTGAGCGGCACGGAGTGGGGCGCGGTGGGTGTGGTGTGCGCCGGGCTCGCGATGCTGGGGCTGGCGTCCGGGCCGGAGGGCGACCGGGCCGGCTCGGACACCCTGCGGTACGCGATGCTCGCGGTCGCGGCCGGGATGCTGCTGCTCGCGTTCGCGGGCGGGCGGCTGTCCGGCGGGGCGCGGGCGCTGGTGCTGGGGCTGGGGGCCGGCTTCGGGTTCGGGGTGGTGGAGGTGTCGGTACGGCTGATCGACTCGCTCCGGCCCGCGGACCTGTTCACCAACCCGGCGGCCTATGCGCTGGTCATCGGCGGCGGCGCCGCCTTCATGCTGCTGACCTCCGCGCTGCAACGCGGTTCGGTGACGACGGCCACGGCCGGTCTGGTGATCGGCGAGACGCTCGGCCCGGCGGCGGTGGGCGTGGTCTGGCTCGGTGACCGCACCCGGGAGGGCCTGGCCTGGCTGGCGGTGCTGGGTTTCGCGGTGGCCGTCGTGGGCGCCCTGGCGCTCGCCCGGTTCGGGGAGGCGCCGGCGGCGGTCGAGGCGGAGACGGAGGTCGAGGCGTCCTGACGGCTCAGGCGTCGGAGAGCTGGTGGAAGGCCAGTCGCGCGTAGAGCGGGCTGGTCTTCAGCAGTTCCTCGTGCGTGCCCGTGGCGCGGACCCGGCCGTCCTCGACGACCGCGATCCGTGCGGCGCCGCGCACCGTGGAGAGGCGGTGCGCCACCGCCAGCACGGCGACCCGGGTGGACAGCTCGCGTACGACGTCCCGCAGCGCCGCCTCGTTGACCGCGTCCAGCTGTGAGGTGGCCTCGTCCAGGAGGAGCAGCCGGGGCTTTCTGAGCAGGGCCCGGGCGATGGCGACGCGTTGGCGTTCGCCGCCGGACAGGGAGACGCCGCGATGCTCGATCCGGGCGTCGAGATCCCCGCCCAGCCGGGCGACGAGGGGTTCCAGCCGGGTCGCCGCGAGGACGTCCCGCAGCTCGTCGTCGCCGACGCCGTCGAGGGCGTAGGCGAGGTTCTCCCGCAGTGAGCCGGCCATGACGGGGGCGTCCTGTTCGACGTACCCGATGCGGGCGCGCAGGGTGTGCAGCGGCCAGTCCCGTACGTCGGTTCCGTCGATGCGGACGGTGCCCGCGTGCGGGTCGTAGAAGCGCTCGATGAGGCTGAGCACCGTGGTCTTCCCGGCGCCGGACGGCCCGACCAGGGCGGTCAGGCCGACCTCCGGCACCTCCAGGGAGAAGGACCGCAGGGCGGGTTCGGGGCGGCCGGGGTAGGTGAAGGAGACGTCCTCGAAGACGGCGACGGAGGCGGACGGGCGGGACTCCGGGCGCGGCTCCGGGCAGGTGGCGGCGGACCGGTCCGGTGCCGGCTCCACCGGGAGGGCGGTGATCTCGGCCACCCTCAGAAACGACCAGCAGGAGACTAGCTGTGAAATCTCCTGATTTCTACGGGAGTCGGCTGCTTCAGGGGCTCAACGCACGAACCCCGCCTCCGGAATCGGAGGCGGGGTTCGGGTTCGAGCGCCGGGCAGGCCTTGCACCTGCATTTCCCCGCAGGAAGCGGGGCGTCTTTCCTTGGACCACCAACGCACTGCCGGTCACCGGGTGTTCCGGCGGCCTTGCGTGATCAACTGTACCCCATCACGGGAGTACCCGGCACAGTGCGTCCAGCGCTCCCGCCCAGGCGCTGTCCGGCGGGGTGCCGTAGCCGACGACGAGGGCGTCCAGGGGTTCGGCGACGGCCTGTTCATGGCGGTGGAAGGAGAGGCCGTGCAGGGCCAGGCCCTGCCAGGCGGCGGCCTGGACCACCGACTGCTCGGTGCCGGGCGGCAGCCGCAGCACCGCGTGCAGGCCGGCGGCGATCCCGGTGACGCGGACGTCGGGCGCGCGGTCGGCGAGGGCCGCGGTGAGGGCGTCGCGGCGGCGCCGGTAGCGCAGCCGGGCGGAGCGGACATGGCGGTCGTAGGCGCCGGAGGCGAGGAACTCGGCGAGGGTGAGCTGGTCCAGCGCGCCGACGGTGTCCACATGGCCCTTCGCCGCGATCACCTCCTCGATGAGCGGGGGCGGCAGCACCATCCAGCCCAGCCGCAGGCCGGGGGCGAGCGCCTTGCTGGCGGTGCCGAGGTAGACCACCTGGTCGGGGGCGAGGCCCTGGAGGGCGCCGACCGGCTGGCGGTCGTAGCGGAACTCGCCGTCGTAGTCGTCCTCCAGGACCAGGCCGCCGGTGCGGCGCGCCCAGTCGACGACGGCCGCCCGCCGGTCCGGGTGCAGGGCGGTGCCCATCGGGAACTGGTGGGCCGGGGTGAGGAGCACGGCCCCGGCGTCGCCCAACGCGCGGGTGTCGGTGCCGAGTTCGTCGTACGGCAGGGCGGGGGTGGCCAGGCCGGCGGTGCGCAGCAGACGCCAGTACAGGTCCAGTCCGTACGACTCGACCGCCACCGTGCGCACCCCGCGCGCCCGCAGCGCCGGGCCGAGCAGCCGCAGGGCGTGCGAGAAGCCCGCGGTGACCAGGACGGAGTCCGGGTGGGCGCGCACGCCCCGGGCACGGGCGAGGTATCCGGCGAGGGCGGTGCGCAGTTCCGGGCGGCCGCGCGGGTCGCCGTAGCCGAGGGCGTCGTTCGGGGCGGCGGCGAGGGCGCGGCGGGCGGCCCTGAGCCACTCGGCGCGCGGGAAGGAGGCGAGGTCGGGGGTGCCGGGGACGAGGCTGTGGACCGGGCGGCCGGGTTCCCGGCGGTGCCGGGGCGCGCTCGCCGGGCGCGAGGGCGGCGGGGCCACGGCGCGGTCCGCCACCCGGGTGCCGGAGCCCTGCCGGGCGGTGAGCCAGCCCTCGGCGACCAGGTCGGCGTAGGCCTCGGCGACGGTGTTGCGGGCGATGCCGAGGTCGGCGGCGAGGGAGCGGGAGGACGGCAGCCGGGTGCCGGGGGCGAGGCGGCCGGTGCGGACGGCGTCGCGCAGCGCGTCGGTGAGGCTGCGGCGCAGCCCGCCGCCGCCGGACGGTTCCAGGTGCAGGTCCACACCCAAAGTGGCCCATGATTTCGCCATGGAAATGGACCATACTCCTGGGCTGCCCGGCTTCTAGGGTCGAGGCATGAGCACAGCACAGGAAACCGTCGAGTACGCCGCCGAACACGCCCCGCGGATGCGCTGGGCCCAGCACGCGCCCGAGGTCTACAAGGCGATGGTCCGGCTGGACGCCGCGGCCCGGCAGGGGCTGGACCCGAAGCTGGCCGAGCTGGTGAAGATCCGTTCCTCGCAGCTCAACCACTGCGCGTTCTGCCTCGACATGCACACCAAGGACGCGCTCGCGGCCGGTGAGAGCGTGGAGCGGATCGTGCAGCTCAGCGCGTGGCAGGAGTCGCGGCACTTCTACACGGAGAAGGAGCTCGCGGCACTGGAGCTGACCGAGGCGGTCACCGTGCTGACCGACGGCTTTGTGCCGGACGAGGTGTACGACCGGGCCGCGCAGCACTTCGAGGAGGCCGAGCTGGCCCAGCTGATCGCGGCCATCGCGGTGATCAACGCCTGGAACCGGTTCGCCGTGACCACCCGGATGACCCCGGGCCACTACCAGGCGGGGCAGTACAAGTGAGCCGTACCCAGCTGCTGGACCGGCAGGTCGGCGCGGCGATGTCCGCGGTGAGCGCGGCGGCGAAGCGGGGGCTCGGCGACCCGGTCCTCGCCGAGCTGGTGATGATCCGCGCCTCCCAGCTCAACCACTGCGCTTTCTGCCTGGACATGCACCTCGAGGCCGCCCGGAAGAACGGCGAGTCGGAGGACCGCGTCCAGCTGCTGAACGCCTGGGAGGAGGCCGGGGACCTGTTCAGCGAGCGGGAGCGGGCCGCGCTGGCCCTGACCGAGGCGGTCACCGTGCTCACTGGGGGCACCTCCCAGACGAAGTCTGGGGGAGGCTTTGTGCCGGACGAGGTGTACGACCGGGCCGCCCGCCACTTCGAGGAGGCCGAGCTGGCCCACCTCATCGCTCTGATCACCGTCATCAACGGCTGGAACCGGATCATGGTCAGCCGTCGTACCGCACCAGGGGGTTACCAGCCATGAGCAAGGCCGACGAGTTCCGCGCGCTGCACCTGGGACGGGTCCCGGGGGATGCGCTGGTCCTGCCGGGTCCCTGGGACGCGGCGAGCGCGCGGGTCTTCGCCGAGGCCGGGTTCCCGGCGCTGGCCACGCCGAGCGCGGGCGTCGCCGCCAGTCTCGGCCACCAGGACGGGCAGACCCCGGCCGACGAGATGTTCGCGGCCGTCGCCCGGATCGCGCGGGCGGTGGACGTGCCGGTGTCGGCGGACGTCGAGGCCGGGTACGGGCTCGCGCCGAAGGAGCTGGTGGACCGGCTGCTGGAGGCCGGTGTCGTCGGCTGCAACCTGGAGGACTCCGTCGGGGGCGCCCTCAAGGACCCGCGGGAGCAGGCCGAGTTCCTCGCCGAGGTGCGCGCGGCGGCCGGCGACCGGCTGTTCGTCAACGCCCGCGTCGACGTCTTCGTGCACGGCGACGGCGACCCGGAGCGGGCCATCGAGCGCGCCGCGCTGTACGTGGCGGCGGGCGCCGACTGCGTGTACCCGATCCTGGCGCCGGCCGAGGTGCTGCCGCTGCTGCGGTCGGCCGTCCAGGGCCCGCTGAACGCGCTGGCCCGGCTGGACGGCAGCGGCCCCTCACCCGCCGAACTCGGCGGACTCGGGGCCACCCGGATCACCTTCGGGCCGGGCCTCCAGCGCAAGGCCGCGGCCGCGGTCCGGGAGATCGCGGCCGGACTGCTGGGCTGACGGCGCTCAGGACAGCCACCGCTTCCAGGTGGAGGGGTGGCTGTCCACCCACTTCCGCGCCGCCTGCTCCGGGCTGAGCTTCTGCTCCGCGATCATCAGGGAGACCTGGTCCTGGTCCTCCGTCGTCCAGCGGAACTTCTTCAGGAAGGCCGCCGCCCGCCCGCCGGACTTCGCGAAGCCGGCGTTGAGGTACTTCTTGAGCGGGGTGTGCGGGTACGCGCAGGCGACCTTGGCCGCGTCCGCGTCGCAGCCCTCCTTGTACGGCGGCAGCTTCACCTCCGTCATGGGGACCTTCTTGAACAGCCACTGCGGCGCGTACCAGTAGGTCAGGAAGGGCTTCTTCTCCTTGGCGAACTGCTTGATCTGGGTGATCTGCGCCGCCTCGGAACCGGCGAAGACGACCTGGTAGTCCAGCTTCAGGTTCTGCACCAGGGCCTTGTCGTTGGTGACGTAGGACGGGGAGCCGTCCATCAGCTGGCCCTTGCCGCCGCTCTCCGCGGTGCGGAAGAGGGAGGCGTACTTGTTCAGGTTCCGCCAGTTGGTGATGTCGGGGTGCTGCCGGGCCAGATAGGTGGGCACGAACCAGCCGATGTGGCCGGTCACCCCGAGGCCGCCGCCGGACACGATCGTCTTCTTGTCCTGGACGTACCGCTTCTCCTGGTCCGGGTGGCCCCAGTCCTCCAGGAGCGCGTCCACCCGGCCCTGGCTCAGCGCGTCCCACGCGGGCACCTCGTCCACCTGGACGGTGTCCACGCGGTAGCCCAGCTTGTGCTCCAGGATGTACTGGGCGACGGCCACGTTGGACTGCGCGCCCACCCAGGACTGCACGGACAGGGTGACGGTCTTCGCGCCCTGAGCGTCGGCGAACGGGCTGGCCTGCTTGGTCATGTCGGCGGCACCGCAGCCGGTCAGCAGGAACAGCGCGGACACCGCGGCTGTCCCGACGGTCGTACGTACGCGCATGTCACCCTCCCTTCTTCGCGCGGCGCTCGGCCGGCTGGGTCACCCGGTCCAGCATCAGACCCAGGCAGACGATGGCGGCACCGGCCACCAGTCCGGTCGCGAGGTCGCCCTGGGCCAGGCCGAAGGCGACGTTGTAGCCGAGGGCGCCGCCGCCGACCAGGCCGCCGATGATGACCACGGCCAGCACCAGGACCACGCCCTGGTTGACGGCGAGCAGCAACGCCCGCCGGGCCAGCGGGAGTTGCACCTGCCACAGCTGCTGCCGGCCGGTCGCGCCGAGCGAGCGCGCGGACTCCAGCGCGGCCGGGTCGACCTGGCGCAGGCCCTGCGCGGTGATCCGTACGACGGCCGGGAGGGCGTAGACCACGGCGGCGGCCACGGCGGGTGCCCGGCCGACGCCGAACAGCGCCACCACCGGGATCAGGTAGACGAACTGCGGCATCGTCTGGAGGACGTCCAGGACCGGGCGCAGGGCGCGTTCGACGCGGTCGCTGCGGGCGGCGGCGATGCCGGTCGCGAAGCCCAGCACCAGGGTGACGGCCACGGCCGCCAGCACCTGGGAGAGGGTGTCGAGCGAGGGCTCCCACACCCCGAGCACGCCGATCGCGGCCATGGCGAGGACGGCGGTCAGCGCGGTGCGCCAGGTGCCGATCAGCCAGGCCAGGGCGGCCACGATCAGCAGCACCGACCACCAGGGCAGCCACTGGAGGCCGTCGCGGACCGGGTCGAGCACCCAGGTGGTGAAGTGCCCCGCCCAGTCGGCCGTGCCGCCGACGACCGGGACGCCGGAGTAGAGGTGGCCGGTCATCCAGTCGACGGCGCGGTTGACCGGCTCGGCGATGTGCAGGGTCAGGCCGGCGGGCCAGTCCAGGGCGCCGAGCAGGCGGGCGGCCAGGGCGAGCGCCACGGTGACGGCGAGGACGTAGAGCCGGCCGATGGTCCTGGGGCGGGTGCCGCCGTCGCCCGCCGCCGCGGTCACCCGGTCGAGGACGATCGCGAGCAGCACGAGCGGGATGCCGGCCGCCAGGGCGGCGCCCACGTCCACCGAGGCGAGGGCCTGGTAGACGCGGTCGCCGAGACCGCCGGCGCCGATGACCGAGGCGATCACGGCCATGGACAGCGCCATCATGATCGTCTGGTTGAGGCCGAGCAGCAGCTCGCTGCGGGCCAGCGGGATCCGGGCGGTCAGCAGCCGCTGCCGGCGGGTGGCGCCGAGCGACTCCACGGCCTCCAGGACCTCGGGGTCGGCGCCGCGCAGGCCGAGCGCGGTGAGGCGGGCCATCGGCGGGGCGGCGTAGACGACGGTGGCGAGGACGGCCGCGGGGACGCCGATGCCGAAGACCAGGACGACGGGGAGCAGGTAGGCGAAGGCCGGGAGCACCTGCATGGTGTCCAGGACCGGGCGCAGGGCGCGGTGCAGGCGCTCGGAGAGGCCGCCCGCGAGGCCGAGGAGCGCGCCGACGAGCGCGGAGGCGAGGACGGCCACCACCATCAGCGCGAGGGTCTGCATGGTCGGCACCCACATGCCGAGGGCCCCGCAGGTCAGCAGCGCGACCGCGGTACCGGCGGCGAGCCGGGGCCCGGCCAGGCGCCAGGCGAGGAGGGCGGTGAACGCGGTGACGCCGGTCCAGCCCGCGGCGAGCAGGGTGAGGTAGACGGCGCGGACGGAGAGGACGACCGCGTTGCTGACGTACCCGAAGAAGTAGAGGAAGAGGGGGTGGCTGTCGCGGTTGTCGATGACCCAGTTGCTGGCCGCGGCGAGGGGCTTGTCCAGGTGGACGGTGAGGTGCTGGGGCCAGGAGCCGCCGTGCAGGAGGGGGAGGAGTACGGCGGTGAGGAGGGCGAGCAGGAGGAGTTTGCCCGCGGCAGGGCTCTTCAGGACCCGGGGTGCGGCCGGGGCGGTCGGGAGACTGAGCGTTGCCATCAGACGGCCTCCGGGGTGCGCGGATTGGGCATGCGCGGGTCCACCCCGGCCACGACGTCCAGCAGCCGTTCGTGGTCCACGGTTCCCACGCAGGCGCCGTCCGCGAGCACGCAGGCCGGTGTGCCGAGGGTGGCCACCGTCCTGATCGCGTCCGCGACCACCGCGTCCGGAGCCAGCGCGCCCGGGTGCTCGGAGCCGCCGCAGCCGCCCCACTTCATCGCCGTACGGACCGTCAGCACCTGCTCGCGCGGGACGTCGCGGACGAACTCGCGGACGTAGTCGTCGGCCGGGGAGCCGACGATCTCCTCCGGGGTGCCCAGCTGGACCACCCGGCCGTCGCGCATCAGGGCGATCCGGTCGCCCAGCTTCAGCGCCTCACTGAGGTCGTGGGTGATGAAGACCATCGTGCGGCCCTCCTCCCGGTGCAGCCGGACCACCTCCTCCTGCATGTCGCGCCGGATCAGGGGGTCGAGGGCGCTGAACGGCTCGTCGAAGAGCAGCACCTCGGGGTCGACGGCCAGGGCCCGCGCCAGGCCGACGCGCTGGCGCTGGCCGCCGGACAGCTGGCCCGGGCGGCGCTGCTCCATGCCCTCCAGGCCCACCTTGGCGACGAACTCGGCGGCGCGCTCGCGCCGTTCGGCCTTCGCCACGCCCTGGATCTCCAGGCCGTAGGCGACGTTGTCCAGGACCGTGCGGTGCGGCAGCAGGCCGAAGTGCTGGAAGACCATCGCGGCGCGGTGGCGGCGCAGTTCGCGCAGCCGGGCGCGGTCCATCGCGCGGACGTCCTCGCCGTCGATGGCGATCGAGCCGGCGGTGGGTTCGATGAGCCGGGTCAGACAGCGCACCAGGGTGGACTTGCCGGAGCCGGACAGGCCCATCACCACGAAGACCTCGCCCTTGCGGACGTCGAAGGAGACATCGCGGACGGCGGCGGTGCAGCCGGTGCGGGCGCGCAGCCCGGCGGGGTCGAGGGCGGCCAGCTCGGGGTCGGCCGGGACGCGCTCGGGCCGGGGGCCGAAGACCTTCCACAGGCCGGAGACCGAGAAGACGGGGGTACTACTACTCATCACGCACCGCCCCCGATCAGCTCGGCGGCTTTCTCCCCGACCATGAGCACCCCGATCATCGGGTTCACGGCGGTCATGGTCGGGAAGACGGAGGCGTCGGCGATCCGGATGCCGGACAGGCCGCGGATCCGCAACTCCGGGTCCACCACGGCGAGTTCGTCGTCCACTGCGCCCATCTTGCAGGTGCCCGCCGGGTGGTAGACGGTGTGCGCCACCTTGCGGGCGTACTCGCTGAGTTCGGCGTCGCCGACGATCTCCGGGCCGGGGCACACCTCGCGCTTGAGCCAGCCGGCCAGCGGTTCGGACCGGGCGATCTCGCGGGCGATGCGGATGCCGTCGACCAGGGTCCGGCCGTCGTAGTCGTCCTCGTCGGTGAAGTAGCGGAAGTCCAGGGCGGGCTTGACCGAGGGGTCGGCGCTGGTCAGGTAGAGGCGGCCGCGGCTCTTCGGCTTGGGGATGTTCGGGGTCATCGAGACGCCGTACGCCGGGCGTTCGTAGCCGAGGCGCTCGGGGTTGTCCGTGAACGGTATCTGGTAGAAGTGGAACATCAGGTCGGGGCCCGGGTTTCCGGGGTCGCGGCGGACGAACAGGCCCGCGTCGGAGTCCATCGCGGAGTTCTCCGGGATCGGCCCGTGGGTCTCCCAGACGATGACCGACTCGGGGTGGTCGAGCAGGTTCTCGCCGACGCCCGGCAGGTCCTGTACGACGGGGATGCCGAGCGCCTCCAGGTCCGCCCGGGGGCCGATGCCCGAGTGGAGCAGCAGCCGCGGCGAGTCGATGGCGCCGGCGCACAGCACGACCTCGCTCCGGGCCCGGATCAGCAGGTCCTCGCCGTCCTTGGTGCGCACCCGGACGCCCTCCGCGCGGCCCTGGTCGAACTCCAGCTTGTACGCCCAGGTCTCCAGCAGGAGCGTGAGGTTCGGGCGTTCGTCCAGCACCGGGTGGAGATAGGCCACCGAGGCGGAGGAGCGCTTGTTGTTCTCCGGGTGGTAGGCGAGGTCGAAGAAGCCGACGCCCTCGGTGAACGGCTTGCGGTTGAAGCCCTCGACGCGGGGTACCCCGAGAGCGGTCTGGGCGGCGTCGACGAAGTCGCGGGCGATGGCGTTCCGGTCCTTCTCGTCGACCGGGACGATGTTGTTCTTCAGACGGGCGAAGTAGGCCTCCATGGGGACGGCGCCCCAGCCCTTGGCACCGGCGGCCTCCCACTCGTCCCAGTCGGAGGGCAGGGGCTTGAAGGCGATGAGGGTGTTGTGGGAGGAGCAGCCGCCGAGGACGCGGGCGCGGCTGTGCCGGATGTGGGAGTTGCCGCGTGGCTGCTCCACGGTGGGGTAGTCGTAGTCGAGTTCGCCGCCGAGCAGGCCCATCCAGCGGCGCAGGGTGAGGACGTCGTCGCGGCCGACGTCGCTGGGGCCGCCCTCGATGACGGCGACGGTGACCTCGGGGTTCTCGGTGAGGCGGGAGGCGATGACCGAGCCCGCGGTGCCGCCGCCGATGACGACGTAGTCGTAGATCTGGGTGTGCTGGGACATGGGAGGGGTACTCCAGAGGGGGGTCAGGCGATCAGGCGTGACGGGGTGCGGTTCAGCCGGCGAACCAGCGGACGGGCTTCGGGGCGAGGTTCTGGTAGACGTGCTTGGTCTCGCGGTACTCGGCGAGTCCGGCGGGGCCGAGTTCGCGGCCCACTCCGCTCTTTCCGAAGCCGCCCCACTCCGCCTGCGGCAGATAGGGGTGGAAGTCGTTGATCCAGACGGTGCCGTGGCGCAGCCGGGCCGCGACCCGGCGGGCCCTGGAGGTGTCGGCGCTCCACACGGCGCCGGCCAGGCCGTACTCCGTGTCGTTGGCGAGGCGGACGGCCTCCTCCTCGGTGCGGAAGGTCTCGACGGTGAGCACCGGGCCGAAGACCTCCTCGCGGACGACCCGCATCTCGCGGTGGCAGTGGTCGAGGACGGTCGGCTCGTAGAAGTAGCCGGTGGCGGGGCGGGTGGCGTCCGGTTCCGGGCGCTTGCCGCCGGTGCGCAGCACCGCGCCCTCGGCGAGGGCGGAGGCGACGTACGACTCCACCTTGGCGCGCTGCTGCTCCGAGACCAGCGGGCCGCACTCGACGCCGGGCTCGGTGCCCCGGCCGAGCCGGATCCGGCCGGCCCTGCGGGCGAGTTCGGCGACGAAGCGGTCCCGGACGGACTCCTCCACGATGAGGCGCCCGCCGGCCGAGCAGACCTGGCCGCTGTGGATGAAGGCCGCGTTGAGGGCCTGGTCGACGGCGGTGTCGAAGCCCTCGGCGGTGGCGCAGGCGTCGGCGAAGACCACGTTGGGGTTCTTGCCGCCGAGTTCGAGGGCGACCTTCTTCACGGTCGGGGCGGCGGCCTGGGCGACCTTGACGCCGCTGACCAGGCCGCCGGTGAAGGACACCAGGTCGACGCCCGGGTGTTCGGCGAGCCGGGCGCCGACGGTGTGGCCGGGTCCGGTGACGAGGTTGGCGACGCCGGCCGGCAGCCCGGCCTCGACCAGCAGTTCCAGCAGCGCGATGGTGGTCATCGGGGTGATCTCGCTGGGCTTGACCACGAAGGTGTTGCCGGCGGCGAGCGCCGGGGCGATCTTCCAGCTGGCCTGGAGGAGGGGGTAGTTCCAGGGGGTGATCAGCGCGCAGACACCGACCGGCTCGTGCACCACGGTGCTGTGGATGTCCGGCGAGCCGGCGTCGACCACCCGGCCGGGGGCCTCGGCGGCGACCAGGTCGGCGAAGTAGCGGAAGGCGTCGGCGACACAGTCGATGTCGACCCGGCCCTCCTCGGCGGTCTTGCCCGCGTCCCGGCTCTCCAGCAGGCCGAGCGTCTCGCGGTCGCGTACGAGGAGATCGGCGACGCGGCGCAGCAGGGCGGCGCGGTCGGCGACCGGGGTGCGGGGCCAGGGCCCGTGGTCGAAGGCCTCGCGTGCGGCTGCCACGGCACGCTCGGCGTCCTTCTCGTCGCCCTCGGCGACCACGGCGAACGGCCGGGCGTCCGCCGGGTCGAGGATCTCCCGGGTCGCCCCGGAGATCGCTTCCAGCCACTCGCCTCCGGCGTGAATGGTCGCCTGGGCCTGTCGTTCCGTTCTGTCCGCCATGCTCCGTGTTGCCTTCCGTTCCTGTTCGGTTCCCCTCGGTCACACGCGTGACCCCTCGGGGACCGTGGCCGCCTGCCCCGGCCCGCAGAACGGCATGCGGAATCGGTGACCGAAAGTGTGCGGCGTCACGGAAAAACAGGAAGAAAAGCTGAGAAAACGGACACGTCCGGGCGGGAAGCAGTCGCCGGTACGTAGGCCACGAGCCCGCACGGCAAGGCCGTACGGGCTCGAAGTGCTGCCGGAGGCGGCGCGGGTCAGATGAGGCCGAGGCCGCGCACCGCGTCGCGCTCCTCCACCAGCTCCTGCACCGACGCGTCGATCCGCGCCCGCGAGAACTCGTTGATGTCCAGGCCCTGGACGATCTCGTACTTGCCGTCCTTGCAGGTGACCGGGAAGGAGGAGATCAGGCCCTCCGGGACGCCGTAGGAGCCGTCCGACGGGATGCCCATGGAGGTCCAGTCGCCCTCGGCGGTGCCGTTGACCCAGGTGTACACGTGGTCGATCGCGGCGTTGGCGGCGGAGGCGGCCGACGAGGCACCACGGGCCTCGATGATCGCGGCACCGCGCTTGGCGACGGTCGGAATGAACTCGTCGGCCAGCCACTTCTCGTCGTTCACGGTCTCGGCGGCGTTCTTGCCGGCGACCGTGGCGTGGAAGATGTCCGGGTACTGGGTGGCGGAGTGGTTGCCCCAGATCGTCAGGCGCTTGATGTCGGCGACCGTCGAGCCGGTCTTCTTCGCGAGCTGGGTGACCGCGCGGTTGTGGTCCAGACGGGTCATCGCGGTGAAGCGCTCGGCCGGGACGTCCGGCGCGGCGGCCTGCGCGATGAGCGCGTTGGTGTTGGCCGGGTTGCCGACGACGAGGACCTTGATGTCGTCCGCGGCGTGGTCGTTGATGGCCTTGCCCTGCGGCTTGAAGATGCCGCCGTTGGCCTCCAGCAGGTCACCGCGCTCCATGCCCTTGGTGCGCGGCCGGGCGCCCACCAGCAGGGCCACGTTGGCGCCGTCGAAGGCGACGTTCGGGTCGTCCGTGATGTCGATGCCCTGGAGCAGCGGGAAGGCGCAGTCGTCCAGCTCCATGGCGGTGCCCTCGGCGGCCTTGAGCGCCGGGGTGATCTCCAGCAGGCGCAGCTTGACCGGCACGTCCGCGCCGAGCAGCTGGCCGGAGGCGATGCGGAAGAGCAGGGCGTAACCGATCTGGCCGGCCGCGCCGGTGACGGTGACGTTCACGGGAGTGCGGGTCATGGCGTTCTCCGTATGACAGCTGGCGGTGGGGCGTCACTGCCCCGGGCGGATGATCGATCTCTTGGCGTCAAGAGAGATCCAGCGGTCAGGCTATCGCGCATCCGGCATGCGAGACGGCCGGGGCGGTGTGGATCAGCCCACAGGGTCGGGCGGAGGGGGCCGGCGGGCATGCAAAAGGCGGCCGCCCGTCCGGGAGAGGTAGGGACGGAGGCGGCCGCCGTTGGGGGTACCGGCTCACCGGACTCCCGTGGGGGGATACCGTTCGCGTGCCCCGGATCCGGCCGTCCATGCATACGGATCCCGGGAATTCACCCGGATGCGCCCCCGGGCCGCTCCCCTCCCCCGCGGCGCGTCCTATTTCGTACAGCCCGTACGGCCGGAGGCGAGAGCGGCGCACGCGGTCGCCTCACCGGCGGACCGTACGGCGACCATCGGCGTGTAGGCGATCGCGTCGCCGACGGCGGTGATCCGCCCGGTCTCGCGGAGCCTGCCCGCAGAGATCCGGACCTGGTCGCCCTGGGTGGCGCCGGTGATCCGGCCCCAGGCCGCACCGCAGGCCTTGCTGTAGCGGACCTCCAGGACCGTGGAGCCGACGGCGGCGCTCCGGGCGGTGATCACCAGATCGCCGGTGCAGCCCATGGTCTCCGGGTCCTTGCCGGTGCAGGCGGCGCCGGCGCACTTGACGCCGGGCGCTGCGCTGACCTGCGTACGGGCGCTGGGGGCGGGCGACTTGGCGGTGTGCGCGTTCTTCGGCCCGCCGCCGTGGTCGGTGAAGAAGAAGACGGCGGCGATGACGGCGAGCGTGCCGACCAGGCCCGCGAGGAACATCGTCAGCCGCTGCCGGCGCTCGGCCCCTTCGGCGGCGGGCCGGGCGGCACCGGGAACGTCGGCAACCCCACCGGGAACACCGGCACCCGGAACACCGGCACCGGGAACGCCCGCGCCCGCAGCCGGGCGGGCAGTGGCTTTGGACGGGCCCCGGTATCCGGCCACGCCCCAGGAGTTGCCGCCCGAGCCGGCCCTGTCCGCCGGACCTGCCCCGCGGCCCCCGCCCTCCCGCGCCCCGGCCTCGGCGTCGGCGGCGGCGGCTCTGGCGTCGGCATCGGCGGCCGTCGGCTGCGTCGGAATGGCCGGCGAGACGCCCGCCGGGCCGGCGACCCCCGGGAACGCGGTGGCGCCGCCGCGCGGACGGGCGGGCGGCCCGCCGGTCGCCTCCGCCGCGCCGAAGTCCCCGAGCGCCGCGCGGGCCTGGGAGATCCGGATCGCCTCCATGGTCCGGTCGTGCCGCATCTCCGACCGGCTCCAGGCGCGCTCGGCCAGCTCCCACATGGTGGTCAGATGGACCGGGCTGGTGCCGGTGACCTCCGCGAGCGCGACGATCGCCCCCTTGGGCGCGAGCAGCCGGCCGCCGAGATAGCGCTCCCAGGACGTCTTGCTGTAGCCCGTGCAGTCGGCCAGTGCCGCGATGCTCATGCCGCTGCGGTCGACGAGCCGCCGCAACTGGCTGGTGAACTCCTTGATCTGCGGATCCAGATCGTCCGGCAGGTCTTTCCAACGAGGCATCGCCACCCCCCACTTCCCCCGCTCAGTGCTACCCACAGAGATGTGTTGCCTAAGGATCCCAGTTCCCGGAGCGGGGGCGCACGGGAGCACGGGTCGCCTCGCTTCTGCACCCGGTGCTACGAGGTTTTCCCACCGGAAATGGCACGGGCTGACGGAAGTGACGGAGCACGGACACCGTGGCGGAACGGTCACTTCCGTGCCACAGCGCACGGACAGGCGTTGAACAGGCACTTCATGGCAGGGAAGGCTGACGGAGGACGGCGGTCCGTCCCTCTCGGGGGAGGGGACGGACCGCCGTATCCGCGCCATGCGCTGATCGTGAGGTGCGCTACCTGCTGATCGTGAAGTGCAGGGTGTCCTTCAGGAACGGGATCTGGAGCCACGGGCTGGGCTGGGCCATCATCGCGAGCAGGACGATCGCGAGGCCGAGGATCCCGTAGGTGGCGATGTCCGTGAAGCGGGAGCGGACAGCGAGCATGCCGACGCTGGGCAGCGTCCACCGCATCACCGCACCGGCCAGCAGGGCGGCGCCGATCAGCAGGGTGCCGACGCGGAACACGTCGAGCGCGGTCACCAGCAGCCCGATCGCCACCAGCCCGGTCACGGTGAGCATCGGCCACTGCCGCGCCGGGGCCGGCGCGGCACCGCCCGCGGCGCGTCCGCCGCCCTCGGGCCGCGCGGTGTCCCTGGTGATCCGCGGGAAGCGCCGGGTGGCGCGGGTGTCACGCGCGGCCCGGCCGGCCGGCGCACCGGCCGCACCGTCGGCCGGCCGCCCCGCCGCCTGCTCAGCCGCCTGCTCAGCCGCCTGCTCAGCCGACACGGCGCTCCGCCGCCTCGACCACGTTGACCAGCAGCTGCGCCCGGGTCATCGGGCCCACCCCGCCGGGGTTCGGGGAGATCCAGCCGGCCACCTCGACGACGTCCGGGTGGACGTCACCCATGATCTTGCCCTCGGCGTTGCGGGACACCCCGACGTCCAGGACGGCCGCGCCCGGCTTGACGTCCTCGGCGCGGATCAGGTGCGGGGAGCCTGCGGCCGCGATGACGATGTCGGCCCGCTTCAGATGGGCGGACAGGTCACGGGTGCCGGTGTGGCACTGGGTCACGGTGGCGTTCTCGCTGCGCCGGGTGAGCAGCAGCGGCATCGGCCGGCCGATGGTCACACCACGCCCCACGACCACGACCTCCGCGCCCTTGATCTCGACGCCGTGGGCGCGCAGCAGGGAGATGATGCCGTTGGGGGTGCAGGGCAGCGGCGCGGGCTCGTTGAGGACGAGCCGGCCGAGGTTCATGGGGTGCAGACCGTCGGCGTCCTTGGCCGGGTCCATCAGCTCCAGGATGCGGTTCTCGTCGATGCCCTTGGGCAGCGGCAGCTGGACGATGTAGCCGGTGCAGGCCGGGTCCTCGTTCAGCTCGCGGACGACCGCCTCGATCTCCTCCTGGGTGGCGGTGGCCGGCAGCTCGCGCTGGATGGAGGCGATGCCCACCTGCGCGCAGTCGCGGTGCTTGCCGGCGACGTACTTCTGGCTGCCGGGGTCGTCCCCGACCAGGATCGTGCCGAGGCCGGGCGTGACGCCCTTCTCCTTCAGCGCCGCCACGCGGGCGGTCAGATCGGACTTGATCGCGGCTGCGGTGGCCTTGCCATCGAGAATCTGGGCGGTCATGACCCCATCCTCGCGGATGACGGCCCCCCGGTTCCAATCCGGGTCCCCGAGGGCCGTACCCCTGCCCGGCCGGGTGCCCGGACGATGTTGCACTTGCACAACTCCCCGGGCACCCGGCTGGACAAGCGACTATCCGGTCAAGAACGATGAGCAGAACAGTGCAGCGGGCAGCTCAACGGGGGGACGGACCGCATCTGTAGAACTCTCCTCCGTGCAGTGCCGCGCCTCGTCCCCGCACTTTGACCAACGGAGGAACACCGCCATGAGCTTCGGCGACCCGAACAACCCCTACGGGGCCCCGCAGGGCCAGCAGCCCGGCTACGGCTACCCGCAGCAGCCGCAGCAGCCCGGTTACGGCTACCCCGCCGCCCCCGCCTACCAGCAGCCCGGCTACCCGGGCGGGCCCATGGAGATGCCGGGGAGCGTGAAGGCGGCCCGGGTGTTCCTGTTCATCCTGGGCGGTTTCCAGGCGGTCGGCGGTGTGGTGATGTTCGCGGCCAGCGCCTGGTTCGCCAGCCGGTTCAAGGACCTCATGTCGTCCGAGAACAACGTCTCGTCGGCGGACGCGGACAAGGCCGCCAGCATCGGCGCCGGCGTGATCATCGTCTTCGGGGTGATCGTGCTCGCGTTCGCGCTCTGGGCCATCCTCACCGGCATGAAGTTCAGCAAGGGCCGCGGCGGCGTCCGCGTCTCCGCGATCATCTACGCCTCGCTCGTCACGCTGTTCAGCCTCCTCAGCCTGCTGGGCGCCAATGTCTTCGCACTGCTCAGCCTGGTGCTCGGCATCCTGATCATCGTGTTCTGCGCCAACAGCAACGGCAGCTCCTGGTTCAACCGCCCGAACTACTGATCCGGCGCGCGGAACCGAACCCGCGCGCCCCGCGGAACGGTTCACGCCAATCCACCTCAAGGGCCGTGTCTCACCCGCTCAGGGGAGACACGGCCCTGGTGTGTTCGCCCTAGTCTGGCCCGGTAGCCGTCAGGCACCCGTCAGGCACGGGAGACGCACCTTGTACAGCATCATCGTCGTACCTCCGCCGACCCCGGAGGACCCACACCGGCGCGAGCGCCTCCGGCTGGCCCCCGGCGAGCGCCTCACCTTCGGCCGGGCGGCCGGCAACGACCTGACGATCCCGCACGACGGGGTCTCCCGCCGGGCCGGCGAGCTGGGCGCCCAGGGGGCGTTCTGGATACTGAGCAACCTCTCCGCACGGCAGACGTACGTCGTGGAGAACCCGGAGGGCGCCGGCGAGCACATCAAGGTCGGTCCCGGCCGGCTCGACGCCCCGGTCCCGTTCGAGTTCTCCCGGATCGTGCTGCCCGCCGCCGGTGACCTGCTGGCGCTGGAGGTGTGGGCGCCGCGCCACGACTATCTGCGCGACGGGGCCGGGGCGGACGGCGACACCACCGCGCCCGCCTTCTCCGTCGACCGCACCACACGCTACTTCGCCGTCCTGGCCGCCCTGTGCGAACCGCGGCTGCGCGGCGACCCGCACGCCCCGCTGCCCACCGTCGACCAGGTCGTGGACCGGCTGCGCCCCGCCTGGCCGGCCGCCTCGCGCACCTCGGTGCAGTGGAACATCGACTACCTGGCCGTGAAGCTGCGCCTCAAACCCGGCCCGGAGGAGGCGGAGCAGGGGCCGCGGCTGAACGGCAAGAAGGAGTCCCTGGTCTCCCTCGCGCTCCGCTTCGACCTCGTCCGGGAGGACGACCTGGCCGTCCTGGCCGGGACCGGTACGGCCGGCCGGGCACCCCGGTGACCGAGCCGTACGCCGTACCCGTGCCCCGGGGCTACCGGGTCGGCGTCTGGGAGGTACGCGAGCCCATCGCGACGGGCGCCTTCGGCAGTGTGTACGTCGGCCGGCGCACCGGCGGCTCCCCGGAGCTGCCCCGCACCGCCGCCCTGAAGTTCCTGCCGACCGGCACCGGAACCCCGCGCCAGCTGACCCACCTGCGCGAACTCGTCGAGCGCGAGATCGCGCTGCTGGGCCGGCTCCGGCAGCCCCGGCTGATCCGGATGTACGAGACGCTGGTCGTCGACGACCCGGACCACCCGGCGCTCGACGGCGCGACGGTCCTCGTCCTGGAACGCGCCGCGGGCTCCCTGGCCACCCTGCTCGCGGCCGAACCCCGCCCGGCGGCCGGTCCCGCGCTGCTCGCCCAGATCTGCGCGGGCCTGACCCAGCTGCACGGCGCGGGCTGGGTGCACGGTGATCTGAAACCGGCCAACGTCCTGCTCATGCCGGACGGTTCGGCCCGGCTCGCCGACTTCAACATGGCCGCGGAACTCGAGGGCACCCACGCCTACACCCCCGCCTTCTCCACCCCCGACTACACCCCGCCCGAGCTGCTCTGGTCCGAGATCGGCGAACGCGGCCGCCGGATCCGTCCCTCCGCCGACGTCTGGGCGTACGGCGTCCTCGCCCACCTGGTGCTGACCGGCTCCTTCCCGCTCCCCGGCGGCACCCCGTCGGCCCGCCGGGACGCGGCCGTCGCCTACGCCCGCGGCACCGACGAACTGCGCCTGTCCCCCGAACTCCCCACCGTCTGGCGGGACATCGTCCGCGACTGCCTGGCCCGCACCCATGCCACCCGCGTCACCACACAGGCCCTGTCCCGCCGGGTGGCAGCCGCCTCCGGTACGACCCCCACCCCCCGCCTGCGCCGCCGTTCCCGCATCGCCCTGGCCACGGTCTCGGCCACCCTCACCGCCACGCTGGCCTGGACCTGGGCCACCCGGCCGGACGCCGCCCCCGGCCACCACGGCCCCACCCCGACCGCCCTCGCCTCCTACGGCTCGGCGGAACTCCGCACCGACAGGGGCGTCCCCGTCGCCTACCGCAAACTCATCGTGGACGCCGCGCACTTCTGCTCCCGGCGCGCGGTCACCCCCGCGCTGATCGCCGCGATGCTGAAGGCGGAGAGCGGCTTCGACCCGAACCTCTCCGACCCGGAGAACCAGGAGTTCGGCATCGCCCGCTGGACCCCGGGCGTACTGCGCTGGTGGATGAACGACAACGGCATCCCCGCGCCCTCCACCCCCGCCCCGCCCCTGTCCCCCTCCCTCTCCATCCCCGCGATGGGCCGCTACCTCTGCTTCATCGACCCCCGTCTCAAGCCGGGCCTGCCCGGCGACAAGCCCCTGCTGATCGCCGCGGCCTACCGGACGTCGTACGCGAAAGTGAACGCCGCTCACGGAATCCCCCCTCGCTGGCGCGCCTACTGCACCCGGGTCGCCCACTACCTCAAGGAGTACACACCGCCGGCCCCCAGCTGACCCTCGGACATCCGAGGTACCCCTCCCCCGGAACGGCTGCGACGCTGAAGTCACTTCGCCCCGCGGTGACCACGCCGGGGCGGAGCGACCGACACCGCACAACCGTTCACAAGGGGGAACACGTGAACCTCGCCAAGTCCGCCGCCCTGTTCGTCGCGGCCACCGCCCTGCTCGCCGGCTCCACGGTGGCGGCCACCGCCGCCGCACCGGACAGCCTCCAGCAGGTGGCCGACCACGTCCTCGCGGGCCACCCCAAGCCCCTCTCCGTCTCCGCCGACACCGTCCGCTACGACGGCCTGACCCTCACCAAGGCCCCGAAGAACAGGTCCGCCGCGAAGGACCTCGACTGCGCCTACGGCCACCTGTGCATGCTCGTCAACGGCACCAAGTTCGACTTCTACAAGTGCCAGACCTGGAACCTCGACAACTGGACCGGCGACGGCCCCTACACCAACAACCAGACCCCGGGCACGGTCGCCAAGTTCTTCAACCAGGACGGCAGCGTCCGCTGGACCTCCACGGCCTACGACGCCGGCACGGCCACCTGGGACCCGATCTGGTCCCTCCGCCCCTGCTGACCTGACACCAAACGGCCTCCGGCCCCCTCGGGGGAGGGCCGGAGGCCGTCTGATCACCCCTGCCGCGTTTCCAGGAAGATCCTCCGGAGATTCCCCATCAGGTGTTCATTGATACGGGCCCCTTCCTGACCGGAGGAAGGCAGGTTTTCAACAAACGAAACCCTGATCAATTCCCTTACCGCACAGTTTCCATGCACGTATGCAGTCTCGATAAAATCAATCAATCGAACCCCGACGGCTTCTTCAGTCACGCCTTGCCCCGCATGGCCGAACAAACCCACTGCCCATCGGGCGACCTCTGCGAGGAAAACATGGGAGAGGAATTCTTCATAGAATTCCAGATGTTCGGCACGCATGCCCTCAAGCTGCGGAAAGCCCTGTAGAAGCCCCTGAAAGAACTGCTCTTCATCCATTCCCATCAATCCCCCGCAAGGGCCGACTTGAGGTCGGCAAGTAGACTTCTCGCAACGATCAAATCGTGCGGATCCCCGCCTCTATGATTCCTCGATATCCATTTATTAAGCGCCTTGGCGTACTGATTCCCCTTGGCTACGTGGTTACGGCCGTGCACGAGTTGACCGGAACTAAGCTCGTCACGAATCGCAGACATCGTCGTACCGTCTCCAGTCCGAGCCGGATTGGTCGTCCCCTTATAGAGATCGTTAACCAAGTTCTGCAGCCTCGAATCGGAGACGCTTGGCGTTGGCAGAACACAGCCGTTGCTGTTGTGCACCAGGACCGGGGTCTGCCCAGCGAGCACATAGTACGTATGAACGCCGCTCACCGTGAGGTCATGGGTGATCTGTCGCTTGGTGAAGTGGCGGACGGCGGCGATCTTGACCTGGTGTCCTGCTTCGGTGCGCAGTGTCATGCCGGGGCGCAGATCGCCGGCATCCACCCACGCACCTTGGGACGGAGACCAGAAGGGATGGGTTGTGGTGGCAACGACGGAATGCCCGGCCACACCATCGGCATGCTCATCTATCGTGAGCGCAACGAAGTCCTTGTCGTCCTTCGTGGTGATGGTGTCAAGGACTTCGCGTGTCGTTGTTTTTCCGGTTCTCGGGTCGGTGGCAATGACCGCGTCGTCGGCCCGGATGTCCTGAATCTGCTTGGCGCCACCCCCCTTGACCAGAACCTGGGTGTGGGAGACGAAGCTGTGACAGGCCCCAGCAGCAACGCTTTCTTCAGCGGCCCCGTAACCGTAACCTCCCGCAGAGAGTGACTCACCCAGGACTTCCTGAAGGCGGTAATTATGGAAGGGGGATTCTACCGAATGCCCAGTCAGGGCAGCTTTGCCCGGACTGTTGCCTGATCGCGGTGACGTCGCCGGCCTGGCCGGTACGGGAAGGCCCCGGCGCGGACGAGAGGTCCGGCCGGGGCCTGTTGGGGGGGTGGGGGGCGCCTGGATGGGTGGCACCCTCCGGTTGCGTCAGTGGAAGAAGTGGCGCGTTCCCGTGAAGTACATCGTCACGCCCGCCTTCTGCGCGGCCTCCACGACGAGTTCGTCGCGGATCGAGCCGCCCGGCTGGACGATCGCCCGGACGCCGGCGTCGATGAGGATCTGGGGGCCGTCGGGGAAGGGGAAGAAGGCGTCGGAGGCCGCGTAGGAGCCGCGGGCGCGGTCCTCGCCGGCCCGCTCGACGGCCAGCTTGCAGGAGTCGACGCGGTTGACCTGGCCCATGCCGACGCCGACCGAGGCGCCGTCCTTGGCCAGCAGGATCGCGTTGGACTTCACCGCGCGGCAGGCCTTCCAGGCGAAGGCCAGCTCGGCCAGCTCCGCCGGGGAGAGCGCCTCGCCGGACGCCAGGGTCCAGGTGGCCGGGTCGTCGCCCTCGGCCTGGAGGCGGTCGGCGACCTGGAGCAGGGCTCCGCCGTCGACCTGCTTGATCTCGACGGCGTTCGCCGGGCCGTCCGGGGCCTTCAGCACCCGGATGTTCTTCTTCTTGGTGAGGGCCTCCAGGGCCCCCTCCTCGTAGTCCGGGGCGACGATGACCTCGGTGAAGATGTCGGCGACCTGCTCGGCCATCTCCTTCGAGACCGGGCGGTTGACGGCGATGACGCCGCCGTACGCGGAGACCGGGTCACAGGCGTGCGCCTTGCGGTGCGCCTCGGCGACGTCCGCGCCGATCGCGATGCCGCACGGGTTGGCGTGCTTGATGATCGCGACACAGGGCTCGTCGTGGTCGTACGCGGCACGGCGGGCGGCGTCCGTGTCCGTGTAGTTGTTGTACGACATCTCCTTGCCGTGCAGCTGCTCGGCGTCGGCGAGGCCGCCCGTGCCGTCGACGTAGAGGGCGGCGGGCTGGTGCGGGTTCTCGCCGTAGCGCAGGGTGTTCTTGCGCTCGAAGGTGGCGCCGAGGAAGTCGGGGAAGCCCGAGTCGTCGGCGGGGGCGTAGCCGGTCGCGAACCAGGTGGCGACGGCGACGTCGTACGCGGCCGTGTGCTGGAACGCCTCGGCGGCCAGGCGCTTGCGGGCGGCGAGGTCGAAGCCGCCGTCCTGGACGGCGGCGAGCACGTCGGCGTAGCGGGCGGGGTCGGTGACGACGGCCACGGACGGGTGGTTCTTGGCGGCGGCGCGGACCATCGAGGGGCCGCCGATGTCGATCTGCTCCACGCACTCGTCGTCCGAGGCGCCGGAGGCGACCGTCTCGCGGAACGGGTAGAGGTTGACGACGACGAGGTCGAAGGGCTCGACACCCAGCTCGGCGAGCTGCTCGCGGTGGCTGTCGAGACGCAGGTCGGCGAGGATGCCCGCGTGCACCCGCGGGTGCAGGGTCTTGACCCGGCCGTCCAGGCACTCGGGGAAGCCGGTCAGCTCCTCGACCTTGGTGACGGGGACGCCGGCGGCGGCGATCCGGCCGGCCGTGGACCCGGTGGAGACCAGCTCCACACCGGCCGCGTGCAGGCCGCGCGCGAGGTCTTCCAGCCCGGTCTTGTCGTAGACGCTGACGAGCGCCCGGCGAATGGGCCGCTTCGTGCTCTCGGCGGTGGCGGTCACTGGATAACTACCTTTCGTCCCTCAATGCGATGGCCGTGCCGGGCGATCCGCCCCACGACCTCGACGAGCAGCCTTCGCTCGACTTCCTTGATGCGCTCGTGCAGCGCGCTCTCGTCGTCCTCGTCCCGGATCTCCACCACGCCCTGCGCGATGATCGGCCCGGTGTCGACGCCGTCGTCGACGAAGTGGACGGTGCAGCCGGTGACCTTGGCGCCGTACGCGAGTGCGTCACGGACGCCGTGGGCCCCCGGAAAGCTGGGGAGAAGGGCCGGGTGGGTGTTGACGAAGCGTCCGCCGAAGCGGGTCAGGAACTCCTTCCCGACGATCTTCATGAACCCGGCGGAGACCACGAGGTCGGGCTCGTGGGCGGCGACGGCCTCGGCGAGCGCCGTGTCCCACTCCTCCCGGGTCGCGTAGTCCTTGACCCTGCATACGAAGGTCGGCAGCCCGGCCCGTTCGGCACGGGCGAGCCCCTCGATGCCGTCGCGGTCGGCCCCGACGGCGACGATCCGCGCGCCGTACGACTCGGCTCCGGTGCGCTCGATCTCGTCCAGAAGCGCCTGGAGGTTGGTGCCGGATCCGGAGACCAGCACGACGAGGCGCTTGACCGCTGGGCCAGCGGGGGTGGCGGCCACGGTGGGGCCCTTTCTCGGGGAAACTGTGGAACTTGTACATTCGTACGAATGCTTCGTGTCCCTCGATACGGGGAACTCTACGAAGCAGCCGACCGTCAGCAACGATACCGGCACACTGGACAACCCCCACGGGACGGGGGCGGGGCCGGAAGGTAGCGTCTGCGAGGAGCGGGTTCGGGAGCGTCGGGAACGCGGTTGTCGTGCGGTGCGTTCACGAAGTGACCGCCCGTTCCGTACCAGTCGGATTCACCTAGGGGAAGACGCTCATCTTGATGCCGGACCGCAGCCCGCGACTCCTCACGCTCCCCCCGCAGTCGGCGCAGGCCGGGGCGCACGTCACCGTGGTGCTGCGAGAGCGGCCGACCGCACCGCCGGAGGCGTCCGGAAACGGACGGAACGGCGGCTGCCCGAGCGGTGAGCGCGGGGACGACAATCCGTTCGCGCCCCCGCCGGAGGGTGCCCCGGACCGCCCCTGGCAGCCGCGCCACCCGGAGGGGACGGGCGACGCCCCGGGTTCCGATGCGGGCCAGGGTCAGGGTCAAGGGCACGGTCCGGGTCAGGGGCACGGTCCGGGTTCTCCGTGGGGGAACCAGTGGAGCGACCGGCAGCCCGGGCGCTCCCCCGGCGGCTTCGGTGAGCGGCCCGGCGGCGGCCCGCAGGGCGGTCCGCAGGGTGGTCCGGGCGGCCCCGGTGGGCCTGGCGGATCCGGCATGCGGTGGGATCCGAGGGACCCGGCGCAGCGCCGCGCGCGCTACGCCCTGCTGTCCGGCATGTGGTCGGTCTTCTTCGTCCTCTTCGGCTGGCCGTACGTCGCCCTGCTGCTCGGCGCGCTGGCCCTGTACTGGGGTACCAGCGCGCTGCGCGCCACGTCGCGCCCGAACGGCCCCGGCACCCCGGCCGTCGGTCCCGGCCGCCCCCAGCTGACGGCGGCCATCGGCGGCCTGATCACCGCCTCCCTGGCACTGCTGCTGGTGGCGTCGACCTTCACCGTCCAGCTGGTCTACCGGGACTACTACACCTGCCTCGACGACGCCCTGACCCACGAGGCCAAGCAGTCCTGCGAACAGCTGCTGCCGCAGCAGCTGCGCGGGGTGCTGGGGGCCGAGAACGGTTAGCGGCCGTCCTTCGGCGGCTCCGGTTCCCGTGCCGGGTCCGGTTCCGGTTCCGGCGTCGCCTCCCGGGCCGGTGTCCGGTCCGGGTCCTGGGGCGTGGGCTCCTCGAGCTGTGTCCGGGGTCCGGCCGGAGGCCACGGCGCCGGTGGCCAGGGGGTCGGCGGCGCGGGGGGTGCCGGGGGCTGTCGTACCGGGTCGTCGGGGAGGGGGAGGTCGCCGGGGGCTGCCGATTCCCTGAGGGCTGCCGCTTCTCTCAGGGCCGCCGCCTCCTTGAGGGCCGCCCAGCGGGAGGCGCGCGCGCGATCGTCGTGCCAGTCCGAGGGGTAGGGGTCGGCGGTGGCGTCCACGGGAAGGACCTCGTACGCGTCGTCGGCGTCGATGTCCCCGGCCTCGGCCGCAGCCACGTCCCTGGGCGGCACCGGCTGCCCCGACGGCACGGAGGACGTGGACTTCTCGCCGGGCGCCGGCTTCTTGTCCGCTTTCCCGTCCGGCTTCTGGTCCGGCTGCTTCACCGGCTCCGCTCCCTGCGCGGGGATGGCCGCCCCCCGCCCACGCCGGCCGCGCAGCCGCCACGCCCGTACGACCAGCGCCACCGGCAGGCCGGTCACGGCCGTCCACGCCCCGGCCGCTCCGCCGGTCTGCCACCACACCGGGCCGAAGCGGGCCAGCGCGGCCACGCCCAGCGGGCCGCCCGCCAGCTCGGCGAGCAGCGCGAGGATCCCGGCGCAGAGCACGGCCGTCAGCAGCACCACGGCGGCGGTACGCCCCGCCGACCAGCGCATCTGTGGGGGCTCCCCCGGCTGCCCCCGCCCCGGCCGCCGTACGGACGCCCGCGCCACGAACCATCCCGCCGTCACCCCGGCGGTCAGCGGCACCAGTCCCGCCGCCCAGTTCAGCGGTGTCCCGGCGCCCGGGTCGGGCACGGCCGCGAGCAGCGGGAACGGCGGCAGCAGCGGGGCGGGGTCGGAGACGAGCGCGTGGACCGGGTGCCCGGCGCCGAGCGTGAAGCCCGGGCCGAGAGCGTAGGAGTCGGCCCACACCGCCGCGTTGGGGATCAGCGCGATGCCGAGCAGCAGCACGGCGAACCGGCCCGTCCAGCCCTCCGTCAGCTGGAGGAAGGAGGCCCGCGCCGTGTCGCCGTGCCACGCCAGTGACGTGCCGAGCAGCAGCGCTCCGCCGCCGAAGAGCACAGCGGTCGCCGCACCGGCCGCGCGGACGGCCGTACCGAGCCGGGCCCGGGCGTCCGCGCCGAACACCAGCCGCCGCACGGGACCCGGCAGCACCACCAGCACGCTGAGCAGGGGTTCGCGCGGGCGGCCGTGCGCCGTCCACACCCCGGCGGCGGCCGCGCCCGCCGCGACGAGCGGCAGACAGACCGTCACCCAGCGCACTTCGGGGCGCAGTTCGCCGCCGGAGCAGTAGAGGGTGGCCGCGCCGCCGACGGCGAGGTAGCCGAGGACCACGCCCGTCCACACGGTCCGGGCCGGCACCGGGGGCGGTCCGTCGGGCTCGGTGGGGGCGTCCGTGGCGTCCCGGGCCGCCCGGTACACCAGCCACACCGGCAGTGCCAGCAGCAGCAACGGCGTCACCCCGACCGGCAGGGGGGCGCCGGAGAGGGTCTCGGTGCGGACCAGTTCCACGCCGTGCGCCAGCAGCCACAGCGCGGCGGCGACATGCAGCGCGCCGTCCGGTCCGCTGTCCGGGTACGGAGAGCTGATCCACATGCCGAGGACGAGCACGGCGAGCGAGCCGAGGCCGAGTCCGGCCGCGACCACGCCGGCCAGGAGGCTCGCGGCCAGCCCGGGCGAGCGGTCGCGCACCCGGGCGAGCAGGGACGTCGGCGACGGTCGGCGAGCGGTCATCTGGGTCACCCCGCCATGCTCCCAACGACACGCGCTTTCCCGTCGTAACAGGCGAACCCCCGATGTGTCGCTCAATATACGTTTATGTTCTTTTTCGCACGGAAGGACGGTGCCGCACGGTGACGACGCAGAGCACTGCCGGCCCGCTGCCGCCGCCGAAGGAACGCCGACGCCTGCGCGCGGCCCGCTCTCTGACACGGGATCAGGAGCCGTCGGCGCCGGAGGCGGAGGGTCCGGCGCCGCTGACGCCCGCTCAGGCCTTCGACGCGCTGTACGCCTTCTGCGCCCCCGCCCTCGTACGCCAGACCTATCTGCTCACCGGGCGGCGCGAACTGGCCCGCGAGGCCGTGGAGCGGGCCTTCCAGCTCGCCTGGCAGCGCTGGCCCGAAGTGGCCGCGGACCGGGACCCGGCGGGGTGGGTGCGGGCGGTGGCGTACGACTGCGCGCTCTCCCCCTGGCACCGCTTCCGCCCGCGCTACCGCGCCCCGGAGCCACCGCCCGCCGACCCGGCGGACCGGGCGCTGCTGCACGCCCTGCTCCGGCTCCCGCCCTCCTACCGCCGCACCCTCGTGCTGTACGACGGGGTGGGCCTCGATCTGCCGGAGACGGCGGCGGAGACGGAGGCCAGCACTCCGGCGGCCGCCAACCGGCTGACCCATGCGCGCGAGGCGGTGGCCGCGCGGGTGCCGGAGCTGGCCGACACCGCGCTGCTGCACCGGCGGCTCGCCGAGCTGGCCTCCACGGAGCGGCTGCGCGCGGCGCGGGCGGAGCCGGTACGGCGGGAGTGCGAACGCCGGAACGCGTTCTGGACGCGGGCGGCGATCGCGTTCACGGTGACGATCATCGGCGCGACGACGCTCACGCTGCGGACGGCGCCGACGCACTACGAGGCGCCGATCGCCCCGGCGCAGGCGGTGCGGGGTGTTCCGGCGCCGGTCGCCCTGGGGCCGCTGTCGCGCGAGCAGCAGGCCCTGCGGGCGAAGCTGCGCGCGGCGCCGGGCGGGCGGGAGAGGGTGCTGCCGGAGGCGTGGTGAGGGCCGGTTGTGCCTCCCATGGGGCCCCATGGGGCTGCCGGGGGGCTGCCGGGGGCTGCCGATACGCCGGTAGGCCCGTCCCGGG
Organism: Streptomyces sp. NPDC127190; assembly: GCF_042672505.1. Taxonomy (NCBI): domain Bacteria; kingdom Bacillati; phylum Actinomycetota; class Actinomycetes; order Kitasatosporales; family Streptomycetaceae; genus Streptomyces; species Streptomyces sp. NPDC127190. The sequence continues at coordinate 163,282 of NZ_JBHXVE010000010.1, read as the reverse complement.
GAAGCGGGACGGGCCTACCGGCGTTCTACTGCTGCGACGCTCAGGCGCTCAGGATCTCCCGAGCCAGCTTCGCCGTCTCGGTCGGCGTCTTGCCGACCTTGACGCCGGCGGCCTCCAGGGCCTCCTTCTTGGCCTGTGCGGTGCCGGAGGAGCCGGAGACGATGGCGCCGGCGTGACCCATGGTCTTGCCCTCGGGCGCCGTGAAGCCCGCGACGTAGCCGACGACCGGCTTGGTCACGTTCTTCGCGATGAAGTCCGCGGCACGCTCCTCGGCGTCGCCACCGATCTCACCGATCATGACGATCAGCTCGGTGTCGGGGTCGGCCTCGAACGCGGCGAGCGCGTCGATGTGCGTGGTGCCGATGATCGGGTCGCCACCGATGCCGACGGCGGTCGAGAAGCCGATGTCACGCAGCTCGTACATCATCTGGTACGTCAGCGTGCCGGACTTCGAGACCAGGCCGATGCGGCCCGGCTTGGTGATGTCGCCCGGGATGATGCCGACGTTCGACTGGCCCGGGGTGATGATGCCGGGGCAGTTCGGGCCGATGATCCGGGTCTTGTTGCCCTTCTTGCCGGCGTACGCCCAGAAGTTCGCCGAGTCGTGCACGGCGATGCCCTCGGTGATCACGACGGCCAGCGGGATCTCGGCGTCGATGGCCTCGACGACCGCGTCCTTGGTGAACTTCTCCGGCACGAAGATGACGGAGACGTTGGCGCCGGTCTTCTCGACGGCCTCGGCGACCGTCCCGAAGACGGGTACCTCGGTGCCGTCGAAGTCCACGGTCTGACCCGCCTTGCGCGGGTTCACGCCGCCCACGACGTTCGTGCCGTCCCCGAGCATGAGCTTGGTGTGCTTCATGCCGGTGGCGCCGGTCATGCCCTGGACGATGACCTTGCTGTCCTTGTTGAGCCAGATAGCCATGGTGTGTTGGTGTCCTCGTCCTGAGTGCTTACTTGGCGGCGTGGGCCAGCTCGGCGGCCTTGTCGGCCGCGCCGTCCATGGTGTCGACGCGCTGCACCAGCGGGTGGTTGGCGTCGGTGAGGATCTGCCGGCCCAGCTCGGCGTTGTTGCCGTCGAGGCGGACGACGAGCGGCTTGGTGACGTTCTCGCCGCGGTCCTCGAGGAGCTTCAGGGCCTGCACGATGCCGTTGGCGACCTCGTCACAGGCGGTGATGCCACCGAAGACGTTCACGAAGACGGACTTGACGTCCGGGTCGCCCAGGATGATCTCCAGGCCGTTCGCCATCACCTGGGCGGAGGCGCCACCGCCGATGTCCAGGAAGTTGGCGGGCTTGACGCCACCGTGGTTCTCACCGGCGTACGCGACGACGTCCAGGGTGCTCATGACGAGACCCGCGCCGTTGCCGATGATGCCGACCTCGCCGTCGAGCTTGACGTAGTTGAGGCCCTTCTCCTTGGCGGCCGCCTCGAGCGGGTTGGCGGCAGCCTTGTCGTGGAGCTCGTCCCACTCGTGACGGAACTCGGCGTTGTCGTCCAGCGACACCTTGCCGTCGAGGGCGATGACGTCACCGGAGGCGACCTTGGCCAGCGGGTTGACCTCGACCAGGAGGGCGTCTTCCTTGATGAAGGTGTCCCACAGGCGGACGAGGACGTTCACGACCTTGTCGGCGACCTCGGCCGGGAACTTCGCGGCCTCGACGATCTCACGGGCCTTCGCCTCGTCCACGCCGTCGATGGCGTCGATCGGCGTCTTGGCGACGGCCTCGGGGCGGGTGGCCGCCACCTCCTCGATCTCCATGCCGCCCTCGACGGAGGCGATGGAGAGGAAGGTGCGGTTGGCGCGGTCCAGGAGGAAGGAGACGTAGTACTCCTCGACGATCTCCGGAGCCGTCTCGGCGATCATCACCTTGTGGACCGTGTGGCCCTTGATGTCCATGCCGAGGATGTTCTCGGCGTGCTTGACGGCCTCGTCCGTGGAGGCGGCCAGCTTGACGCCGCCGGCCTTGCCGCGGCCACCGACCTTCACCTGGGCCTTGACGACAGACTTGCCACCGAGGCGCTCGGTGGCTGCGCGGGCCGCCTCAGGCGTGTCGATGACTTCACCGGCCAGCACCGGTACATCGTGCTTGGCGAAGAGGTCCCTCGCCTGGTACTCGAACAGGTCCACGCGCTTCCGTCCCTATCAGTGATCTCGCGGTTCGTTGGATGCGTGGGCGTGCCGCGAAGGGCAACGTGACGTCCGCTTGTCACAAGGGAGGCGCACACGGTGTCCGAGCGCGCGGCATGTCCGTCTCGCAGGTTATCTCTGCTTGCGGGGGCCCTCTAAATCGCGGGTCACACCCGAGCGGTGATACCTGTCACATGATGCCGGGTTTCCTGACACAGGGTGCCGTAATCCATGTGAATCGCAGTGATCTGCTCCGCACGGGCCGAGGGCGTTCGGCCGTCCGGGTGCACCCGCCGCGGCGGCCTCCTGCCGCTGCGGAGCCGCGTCACGCCGGGTCCGGTATCGGCAGCGGCCGCTTTTCCAGGGCCGCCGCCATCACCTCCGGGAACAGATCCGGGGTGCAGGCGAAGGCCGGCGCGCCGAGCGCCGCGAGCGCCGCCGCGTGCTCCCTGTCGTAGGCGGGCGCGCCCTCGTCGGACAGCGCCAGCAGCGCCACGAACTGCACGCCGGACGCCTTCATCGCCGCGACCCGCTTGAGCATCTCGTCGCGGATGCCGCCCTCGTACAGGTCGCTGATCAGCACCACCACGGTCTCGGCGGGCCGGGTGATCTGCGCCTGGCAGTAGGCGAGCGCCCGGTTGATGTCCGTGCCCCCGCCCAGCTGGGTGCCGAAGAGCACGTCGACCGGGTCGTCCAGCTGGTCGGTGAGGTCGACCACCGCGGTGTCGAAGACGACCAGCCGGGTGCTGATCGACCGCATGGAGGCGAGGACCGCGCCGAACACCGACGCGTAGACCACGGACGCGGCCATCGAACCGGACTGGTCGATGCAGAGGACGACCTCCTTCTTCACCGATCGCGCCGCCCGCCCGTAGCCGATGAGCCGCTCCGGTACGACCGTGCGGTGCTCGGGGAGGTAGTGCTTGAGGTTGGCCGCGATGGTGCGGTTCCAGTCGATGTCGTGATGGCGCGGGCGGTGCACCCGGGCGCTGCGGTCGAGGGCGCCGGTGAGCGTGGCCCGGGTGCGGGTCGCGAGCCGCTTCTCCAGCTCCTCGACCACCTTGCGCACCACCGCGCGCGCCGTCTCCCTGGTCGTCTCCGGCATGGCCTGGTTGAGCGAGAGCAGGGTGCCGACCAGATGGACGTCGGCCTCGACCGCCTCCAGCATCTCCGGTTCCAGCAGCAGCGAGGCGAGCCCCAGCCGGTCGATGGCGTCGCGCTGCATGACCTGGACGACGGAGGACGGGAAGTAGGTGCGGATGTCCCCGAGCCAGCGCGCCACGGACGGCGCCGACGCCCCGAGCCCCGCCGCACGGTCCCGCCCCGCCTGCGGTCTGTCCCCCTTGCCGTAGAGCGCGGCGAGTGTGCCGTCCATCGCGGCGTCCCGGCCGGACAGCGCGCATCCGGTGCCGTCGGCCTGGTCGCCGCCGAGCACCAGCCGCCAGCGCCGCAGCCGCTCCCGCGCCGGGTCACCGCCCGCCTCCAGCGCCGTCGCCGCCGGTTCGCTCGTCGTCATGTCCCCACCCCCGCAAAGCTGTTGTCGTCCCTTGTCGCCGGCTCCCCGTCCAGGCCCAGCAGCAGCCGCAGCACCGGCAGCACCGCGTCCGCGCGCTCGGTGTCGGGCTCGGCGGCGAAGCCCGGTGCCGGGGCGGTCCCGGCCGGCCGCCCGTCCGGCGCCCCGGGTCCGCGCCGGACCAGCTCGCCGAGCGTGCGGCGCACACCGGGGTCGTACGCCGCGAAGGTGCGCCGCAGCAGCGGCAGCACGTCGACGAACGCCTCCGCCGGTACGGCCGTCAGCCAGCTGTCGACCAGGCCCAGCAGCCGCTCGTCGTGCACCAGCAGCATCCCGCCCCCGCCGCCGACGAAGCCCTCGATCCAGGCGGCGGCGTCGGCGGGCGGGGTGCCCGGGGACAGCGCCAGTCCCATGAGCCGCGCCGCCTCCTCGGGCCGCACCGCCCCGTCGTCCAGCAGCAGCCGCACCGCCCGCCCCCGGACCACTCCGGGCACGCTGTCCCGCGACGACAGCGTCCGCAGCACGGCGCGCCAGCGGCCCCGCAGATCGCCGTGTCCGCCGGCGGCCGGTGTCTCCGCCAGCATGGCGACCGCGGTGTGCACGGCGTCCACATGGCCGCGCATCTCCTCCGCCGCGTCGGCGTCGAGGGCGGCGCAGGCCGGTGGCAGGCCGACGAAGATCCGCTCGGCGAGGCCCGCCGCGACCCCGCTCAGCGCCCCGGTGTCGGTGCCGCGGACGTCTCCGTAGCGCAGCGAGCGGACCAGGGCGGGCAGCGCCTGGGCGAGGTGGCCGACGTCGGTGGCGAGGGCCGCCCGGTCGGCGAGCACCCGCATGACCACGGGCAGGGCGTCCGGCAGGCCGGCCAGCAGGCACCGCTCGGCGAGGGCGGTGACCTCGGCGAGGGCACGCGCGGCGGTGGCGTCGGCCTCCGCCTTCGCTTGTGCCGCGGCAAGCACGGTCGTCCCCCAGACTCCCGCCTCGGCCACCCGCACCGACAGCTCCGGCTCCCAGCGCAGCCGCCAGGTCTCCCGGAAGGTGCCCGTGCTCCCCCGGGACCGGGACGGCTCGCCCCAGTCGATCCCGAGCAGCCGCAGCCGGTGCAGCAGTCTGCTGCGGGCCGTGTCGGTCTCCTTGCGCAGGTCCAGCTCCAGCTCGCGCTCGAGCGCCTCCGGCTTGAGCCGCAGGGTGCGCTGCTGCTTGGCCAGGTCGCGCTGGAGGGGTACGGCGGGGGCCGCGTCCGGGACCACGCCGAGGACGTCCCCGACCACCAGCCGGTCGTGCACCAGCGCCAGCGGCACGTCCGAGCCGTCGCACATCACCGCGCGCACCGCGTCGGTGGTCTCACCCAGGCCGGGCAGCGGGCGGCCGCGCATCGCCGCGAGCGTCTCGGCGAGCCGTACGGCCTCGATGACGTGCGCGGAGGACACGATCCGGTCCTCCTCGCGCAGCAGCCCGGCCACCTTGGTCAGCCACCGCTCCACGGGGCGGTCGGGGGCCCGGAACAGATGGCCGTACCAGCCCGGGGAGTCGATGCCCGCGCCGTATCCGCCCGCCCGGGCCAGCCGGCGGTGGGTCCAGGGCACCCAGGTCATGTCCGTCTTGACCTTGGGCAGCCCCTTGAGCAGGGCGCGGTCGGCGGTGACGGTGGTCCTCTGCCGCAGCGCGGGCACATGCCAGGCTCCGCAGACCACGGCCACCGCGTCGCCGAACTCCTTGGCGGCCGCGCGGAGCCGGAGCCGCATGTGCGCCTCCCGCACCAGATCCCGGGGGCGCCCGCCCGCGCCGTACCGCTCGCGCAACGCCTCCATGGCCTCGGCCAGCGCCGCGAAGGGGGCGAACGGCTCCCGGTCGCCGGGGCCCCGGTGCTCGACGACGTCCTCCCACCAGCGCTCGGGGTCGTCGTACCCGGCGGCCTCGGCCAGCACGGCGAGAGGATCGACCCGGACGTCCTCCGCGGCCCCGGCCGCGTCCGCCCCGGCCTCTGCGTCGGCGGCGCGGGGCTCCCCACCCTCCCCGGCCTCCTCTGCCTGCTCCCGGTCCTGCCAGGCGAGCGTGTGGGTCGCCGGGAGGTCGATGAAGCGGGCCGGGACCCCGTGCTCCAGGGCCCAGCGGACGGCCACCCACTCGGGGCTGAACTCGGCGAACGGCCAGAACGCCGAGCGGCCCGGCTCGTCCACGGCATGGGCGAGAAGCGCGACCGGCGGCCGCATCCCCGGGTCGGCGGCCAGCGGGATCAGCGCGTCGGCCTCGGGCGGGCCCTCGATCAGGACGGCGGCCGGGCGGGCGGCGTCCAGCGCGGCCCGCACCGCGCGCGCGGAACCCGGCCCGTGGTGCCGCACGCCCAGCAGGAGCGGCCCGCCCCCCGATCCGGTGGGCCGGCTCGGGCCGGTCATGCGCTCACCTCCCGGCAGGCCCGGTAGAAGTCGGTCCAGCCGTCGCGCTCGCGCACCACGGTCTCCAGGTACTCCTGCCAGACGACCCGGTCGGCCGCCGGATCACGGACGACGGCACCGAGAATGCCGGCGGCGACATCGCCGGGGCGCAGCACGCCGTCGCCGAAGTGGGCCGCGAGCGCCAGGCCGTTGGTGACGACCGAGATCGCCTCGGCCGTGGACAGCGTGCCGCTCGGCGACTTCACCTTCGTACGGCCGTCGGCGGTGATGCCGTCGCGCAGCTCGCGGAAGACGGTCACCACCCGGCGGATCTCCTCGATGCCGTCGGGCGCGGCCGGCAGGTCCAGGGAGCGGCCGAGCTGCTCGACCCGGCGGGTGACGATGTCGACCTCGGCGTCGGCGCTCTCGGGCAGCGGCAGCACGACCGTGTTGAAGCGGCGGCGCAGGGCGCTGGACAGGTCGTTGACGCCCCGGTCGCGGTCGTTGGCGGTGGCGATGAGGTTGAAGCCGCGGACCGCCTGGACCTCCTCGCCCAGCTCGGGGACGGGCAGGGTCTTCTCGGACAGGATCGTGATCAGCGTGTCCTGCACATCGGCCGGGATCCGGGTCAGCTCCTCCACCCGGGCCGTCATGCCCTCGGCCATGGCCCGCATGACGGGGCTGGGGACGAGCGCGTCGCGGCTCGGACCGTGCGCGAGCAGCTGCGCGTAGTTCCAGCCGTACCGGATCGCCTCCTCCGGGGTGCCCGCGGTGCCCTGCACGAGCAGCGTGGAGTCGCCGCTGACGGCGGCCGCCAGATGCTCCGACACCCATGTCTTGGCGGTGCCGGGCACGCCCAGCAGGAGCAGCGCCCGGTCGGTGGCGAGCGTGGTGACGGCGACCTCGACGATCCGCCGCGGGCCCACGTACTTCGGTGTGATCACCGTGCCGTCCGGCAGGGTGCCGCCGAGCAGGTACGTCGCCACCGCCCACGGCGACAGCTTCCAGCGGGCCGGGCGCGGCCGGTCGTCCTGCGCGGCGAGCGCGGCGAGTTCCGCGGCGAAGGCGTGCTCGGCATGCGGGCGAAGCACCTGTGCGCCCTCGCCACGCTGCATTTCAGCGGTCGTCGGTTCCACGGTCACGGTCATGGCTGAGGCCCCCTCCAGCTCGGCCGGTTCGGTCTGGCATCCACCGTGCACCACGCCACTGACAATCGCTCTGACCTGCACAAACCCGCTCGCCGGGCCGATTGTCAGTGGGGGGACCTACCGTCGGTGGCATGACTGAGCACGGGGAGCGCTGGACCGTGGAGCAGGTACTGACACTGGCGCCTGACGCCGCGTCACGCACAGCGGGGAGCAGGCTCGGTACGGCCGGGCCGTGGTCCGGGACGGGGTGCGGGAAGGAGACGGTGTGGGGGCTGTGCAAGGGCAGCGGCAGCAAGCCGTACCAGACGGTGGTGGACCTCACCGGGCCGGCGTACAGGTGCAGTTGCCCCAGCCGTAAGTTCCCGTGCAAGCACGCGCTCGGGCTGCTTCTGCTGTGGGCGGACGAGGGCGGCACGGTGCCGCGGGCGCAGCAGCCCCCGGACTGGGCCGAGCAGTGGCTCGCAGGCCGCCGCAGCCGGACGGAGAAGGGGGACAAGGGGGAGAACGGCGAGGACGGGGAGGACGGTCGGGCGTCGGCCGACGGCGGTTCCGCCGACCCGGAGGCGGCGCGGCGCCGGGCCGAGCGCCGTGCCGAGCGGGTCACGGCGGGCGCCACGGAGCTGGAGCAGCGCCTGGCCGACCTGCTGCGCGGCGGCCTGGCCGCGGCCGAGCAGGCGGGGTACGGCCTGTGGGACGAGACGGCGGCCCGCATGGTCGACGCCCAGGCGCCCGGACTCGCCGCCCGGGTACGGGAGTTGGGGGCGATACCGGCCTCCGGCGCGGGCTGGCCGGCACGACTGCTGGAGGAGTGCGCGCTGCTGCACCTGCTGGACCAGGGCTGGCTGCACCGCGACCGGCTGCCGGACGCGCTCGCGGCCACGGTCCGCGCCCGGATCGGCCTGCCCGGCACGGCGGACGGCCCGCCGGTGCGCGACCGCTGGCTGGTCCTCGCCCAGTACGACACCGTGGACCCGAAACTGACGACGCGCCGGATCTGGCTGCACGGCGCCGCGTCCGGAGACACCCGGCTGCTGCTGTCCTACGGCGCGGCCGGCCGCGCCCCGGAGCTGTCCCTGCCGGTCGGCCTGGCGCTGGAGGCGGAGCTGTCCGCGTACCCGGGCGGCGGACAGTCCCGGTCCGCACTGGGCGAGCGGTTCACCGCGCCCGCACCGGCCGGGTTCCGCCCGTCGGGGGTGGACACGGGCGAGGCGGCCGCCCGATACGGCGCGGCGCTGCGCGACGACCCGTGGCTGGAGGCGGTCCCGGTGACGCTGGACCGGGTGATACCGGTCCAGGACGGCGACCGGTGGCAGCTGGCCGACGCCGACACCGACAGCGCGCTGCCGCTGACCCCGGCCGCCCGCTCCCGCCCCGGCCTGTGGCGGCTGGTCGCCCTGTCCGGCGGCGCGCCGGTACGGGTCTTCGGCGAGTGCGGTCACCGCGGTTTCACCCCGCTCACCGCCTGGGCGGAGGGGCCGGGCGAGGCGGTGCCGCTGTGCTGACCGGGCCTGCCTCCACGAAGACGAGCGGACACCGCGCACCCCACCGGAAGGGACGGCCATGAACGCGTTCTCCCCCACCAGCCCGTCACCCGCCCCCGCCTGGGACGACCTGGTCACGGCCGCCCTCCTGGGCACCGACCGGCGGCCGGCGGCCCGTGGCGCGGCCGGGCGGCCGGCCCCGGTCGCCCTGCTGGACGAGGCCGCCCTGGCGACCGTACGGCGGCGGGCCGGGCTACGTCCCGGGCGCGCCGCGCGGCGGCCGGAGCGGGCGCCCGAGGACCCGCGCCCCGCACTGCCCGCGCCGGCGGAGCGCAGACTCGTGACGCTGCTCGCCGACCGGTCCGGCGGCGCGTCCGGGGGCCGCCGGGGCAGCTCCCCGGACCTGACGGAACTGCTCCCGCAGTGGCTCGCGACAGCCAACGCACAGGGGTACGCGGCCCCGCCGCAGACCCTCCCCGCGCTGCTGGACGCGGCCCGCGGCCGTACGGATCTGCGCCCGGCGGCGCTGGCGTTCGCGGGCCCGCGGGCGCTGTGGCTGGCCCGGCTCAACCCGGACTGGCGGTTCGCCCTGCGCGCGGCCCCCGGCGGCGGCATGTCGCTGCCCGGCCCCGAGGACGACGAGGGAACCCGGCGGCTGTGGCAGGAAGGGCTGTTCGCCGAGCGGGTGGCCCTGCTCGGCGCGCTGCGCGCCCGGACCCCGGCACACGCGCGCGAGCTGCTCGCCTCGACCTGGGCGACGGAGCGCGCGGAGGACCGGCTGATGTTCCTGGACTCGCTGCGCCTCAACCTGTCCGCGGCGGACGAGCCGTTCCTGGAGCAGGCGCTGGCCGACCGCAGCCGCAACGTCCGGGCGACCGCCGCCGAACTGCTGTCCGCGCTGCCGGGTTCGGCGCTGGCCGCGCGCATGGCCGTACGGGCCACCGCGTGCGTGGCCGTGGACCGTACCGGGGACGCTCCGGTGCTCGTGGTGGAGGCGCCGCACGAGTGCGACGCCGGCATGGAGCGGGACGGCGTCGTGGCCAAGCCGCCCACGGGCCGGGGGGAGCGGTCGTGGTGGCTGGGGCAGCTGGTGGAGGCGGCCCCGCTCGGGATCTGGCCGGGGCGGCTCGGCGGGCGCACGGCCGAGCAGATCGTGGCGCTGCCGGTGGCGGACGGCTGGCAGGGCGAGCTGCACGCGGCCTGGTGCCGGGCGGCGGTCCGGCAGCGGGACGCCGAGTGGTCACGGGCGCTGCTCGGCTCGCCGTCGGCGCCGGAGGCGGGCGGCCCGGGCGCGGTGTCGCTGGCGGAGCGGGCCAAGCTGCTGGCCGCGCTGGAACCGGCGGAACGCGCCGAGTGGGTCGCCGGGTTCATCGCCGTGCACGGCCTGTCGGAGGCGTTCCAACTGCTCGGCGTGTGCGCGGTGCCGTGGGCCGGCCCGCTCGGCCGGGCCGTCGTGGACGCCCTCAACATCGCCCGGGACGCCGGGAGTTACCCGTGGAGCTTCAGCGGGGTGATGGGGCTGGCCGAGCGCTGCCTCGACCCGGCGGAGGCCGGCCGGCTCCAGGCGCTGCTCGCGATACCCGACGAGCGCGAGGACGCGGCGCCGGGCGCCGGGGGCTACTGGGCGGAGGCGTTCCAGCGGCTGGTCACCACACTGCGGTTGCGCTCCGCCATGACCGAGGAGCTGACGAGGGCCGAGTGAGCCGTCCCGGCCATCGGGCACCGAGCACCGGGCACCGGGCACCGGGCACCGGGCACCGGGCAGTGCGTACCGGTCACCGGCCATCGAGCACCGGGTTTCCGGCTCGCGCAGCCCGGCGATCACGTCGCCCGGCCGTCGCGTCCGCAGCCCGGTCCGCGGCGGACGGCACCGCACAGCTCCCGGCGCGCCCCGGCCGGCCGGTGGTGCCGCTCGCCGGCCCGGCCCGGTCCGCGGCGGCCGGGCTCCCGGCCGCATCCCGGACCTGCCCGCTCAGTTCCCGGACGCCGCCGGCTGGCGGACGTTCTCCCGCACCCACTCCACGATCGACGTGGTCGTCGCGCCCGGCGTGAAGATGGCCGCGACGCCCTTCTCCTTCAGCGGCGCGATGTCCTCCTCCGGGATGATGCCGCCGCCGAAGACCAGGATGTCCTCGGCCTCGCGCTCCTTGAGCAGGTCGATGACCGCCGCGAACAGCGTGTTGTGGGCGCCGGAGAGGATGGACAGACCGATCGCGTCGGCGTCCTCCTGGATGGCGGTGTCGACGATCTGCTCCGGGGTCTGGTGGAGCCCGGTGTAGATGACCTCCATACCGCCGTCGCGCAGGGCGCGCGCGATGACCTTGGCGCCGCGGTCGTGGCCGTCGAGCCCCGGCTTGGCGACCACCACGCGGATCGGACCGGCTGCCACACCCATCACTGCCTCCATCACAGGACCACGGAAGCGATCGCTTCCGTCCGTACCGACAAGTACCGCACTTTTGATGCGTTCCGCCACCGTCACGAAGTGAACGAACGTTATCCACAGCATCCCGCAACCGGCAGTTTTACGGGGGGCACCGAGGGGGAAATCACATGGTGGGACATGAGGGCACACGGGGGAGCGGGCCGTCCCCCGGCGTGCCGACAGGAGGTCGGCCATGAAGGTCACCGGGGTAGTGCCGCTGTTCCTCCCGCTGTGCCGTCGGCTGTGGCCGGGCAGACTGGCCGGACTCTCCGTGGCGCTGCTCAAGGCGACCGCCCTCGAGGCCGCGATCCTGACCGGACATCTGCTGCTGTATCCGACCGGCCTGTCCCAGGAGCGCCGCCCGGCCGGCCCGCCCGCCGCGGACGGCACGGCACAGCTGCCGGTGCGGCCGGGACCGCCGGTGGTGCTGCTGCACGGCTTCATCGACAACCGCTCGGTGTTCGTGCTGCTCCGCCGCCATCTCGCCCAGCACGGCCGGCAGCGGGTGGAATCGCTCAACTACTCTCCGCTGACCCGGGACATCCGCACCGCGGCGGAGCTGCTCGGGCGGCACATCGAGGAGCTGTGCGAGCGCACCGGCAGCGCGCAGGTCGACATCGTGGGGCACAGCCTCGGCGGCCTGATCGCGCGGTACTACGTGCAGTGCCTCGGCGGCGATCTGCGGGTGCGCATGCTGGTCACCCTCGGCACGCCGCACTCCGGGACCCGGGTGGCGCCGCTGGCCGACGCCCATCCGATCGTGCGCCAGATGCGGCCGGGCTCCGCGGTCATCGAGGAGCTGGCCCGGCCCGCGCCCGGCTGCCGTACCCGCTTCGTCAGCTTCTGGAGCGACCTGGACTCCATCATGGAGCCGCTGGAGACGGCCTGCCTGGACCATCCCGATCTGGACGCGCAGAACATCCGGGTCTCCGGCATCGGGCATCTCGCCCTGCCGGTGCACCCGGCCGTCGCGGCGGGGATACGCGAGGCCCTCGACTCGGCACCCGCCGGGGACCTGAGCGCGGGCGGTCTGACGGTGGCCTGAGACGCGGTCCGGCACCGGCCCGCCGGTGACGCACGGTCACCCGACCTCGAACGCTCATCGAACAGAAGGCCAAGGTCGCGTCCGGCCTCCCCCGAAACACGGCCGATTGCCCGTTTCCCGCCACCTCGAAACCAGCCGAAGATTGTCGCGCCCGTATACCGCCGGGTACAGTCGCCGCACTGCTCTGGCAGCCCCTGTTGTCGAGGCGAAAGAGAAGTTGGTGAACGACCGTCACCCGTCGGGGACCATGACCACCCCGGCCCCGGCTTCCGACGCCTCGACCGCGCACTACGCGCCGTACGGGACACCGGAAGTCCATTACGACGACCTCACCACGTACGGCGGCCACGGCGCCACCGGATTTCCCGCCGGGGCCGGGAACGGCACGGCCTTCGACACGGACCCGCTCTTCGGCAGCCTCCCCGGCGACCCGCACTCCACCGGCGCGTACGACACCACGCAGTGGCAGACCGGCACCGGCCAGGTCCCGGCCCACGACGCGTACGCGGCCCAGCACCACACCGGCTACGACTCCGGCGCCTACGACAGCACCGCCTGGACCTTCCCCGCGCAGGCCACGGGCAACGACGTCAGCGGTGAGTGGGACGCGAGCGCCTGGCTCCAGCCCGAGCAGTCCGGCGCCGCCGACGCCACCCAGCAGTGGGAGTGGGGCACCCAGGCCTTCGACACCGGCGCGTACGACGCCACCCAGTGGAACCCGGCCGAGCAGACGGCCGTACCGGCGGAGCCCGAGCAGGGTGCCGAACCGTTCGACCAGCAGCCCACGGCGACGTTCGAGCAGGTGGCGTACGACGATCCCGCCGCGGACGAACTCCCCGAGCAGCCCGGGCTGTTGGAGGAGCAGGAAGAGGTCACCCCGGCGCCGGTGACCCGCGCGGGTGCGCGCGGCGGGGCGCGTTCCCGGCGCCGTACGCCCGCCAAGCGCTCCGCGCTGCTGACCATCGCCGTGCCCTCCGCGTGTGTGATGGGGGTCGCCGGGATCGCCGCCGCCTCCGTCGGCGCGCTGACGGACGACGGCGGCAAGGACACCACCGCCACGGCCTCGGACGCGCACGCGGTTGCGCCCTCGGTCGCCAACAGCAAGCTGGACACCCAGCTGCGGACGCTCTCCGCCGGCGCCGACGACTTCGCCGACCGGGCGAGCCGTACCCAGGAGCGGATCGACCTCAAGAACCAGCAGGAGCTCCAGAAGAAGAAGGCGGCCGCGGAGGCCGCGCTCAAGGAGCGGCTGCGGCCCAAGTTCGTGCTGCCGGTGACGCAGAAGGGGCTCAGCGCCTACTTCGGGCAGGCGGGCGTGAACTGGATGTCGGTGCACACCGGCATCGACTTCCCCGTCGCCTACGGCACCACGGTGATGGCCGCCACCGACGGCACCGTCACCACCAAGTGGAACAGCGCCTACGGCAACATGCTGATCCTGACGGCGAAGGACGGCACGCAGACCTGGTACTGCCACCTGTCCAGCTATCGCGTCCCCTCCGGTACGACCGTGAAGGCCGGCGATCCGATCGCCTACTCCGGCAACTCGGGCAACTCCACCGGCCCGCACCTGCACTTCGAGGTGCGGCCGGCGGGCGGGGCGGCCATAGACCCCCTGCCGTGGCTGCGCAGCCACGGCCTGGACCCGACGTAGGGCACCGGACGGAGGGCCCCCGGTGCGACGTAAGGCACCGGACGGACGGCCGCCGGTGCCGTCCTGCTAGAGCTTCTCGACCGGCGCGTACCGCAGCAGCAGCCGCTTGGCCTTGCCGTCGCCGAAGTCGATGGTCGCCTGGGCCTTGTCGCCCACGCCGGACACGGCGACGACCGTGCCGAGTCCGAACTGGTCGTGCGTGACCCGGTCGCCGACCGCCAGGGACACCACCGGCTTCTCGGAGGCGCGCCGGGTGGCGAATCCGGAGGCACCCGACGCCGAGGAGCGGGAGCGGGTGGTGGACAGCGAGGCCGCCACCCCGGACGAGACCGGCGCGGTCGCCCCGGTCCGCTTCCACTCCACATGGGTGGGCGGGATCTCCTCCAGGAAGCGGGAGGGCGGGTTGTACGACGGCTGACCCCAGGCGCTGCGCATCGCCGACCGCGTGAGATACAGCCGCTCCCGCGCGCGCGTGATGCCGACGTACGCCAGGCGCCGCTCCTCCTCCAGCTCCTTGGTCTGGCCGAGGGCGCGCATGTGCGGGAAGACGCCGTCCTCCATGCCGGTCAGGAACACGACCGGGAACTCCAGGCCCTTGGCGGTGTGCAGGGTCATCAGGGTGATGACGCCGTCGCCGTCCTCCTCGTCGGGGATCTGGTCGGAGTCGGCGACCAGGGCGACCTGCTCCAGGAAGTCGGCGAGCGTCCCCCGCTCCTCCTCGCCGCGCTCCTGCTCGAACTCCAGGGCGACGGAGGCGAGCTCCTGGAGGTTCTCGATCCGGGTCTCGTCCTGCGGGTCGGTGGAGGCCTGCAACTCGGCCAGGTAGCCGGTGCGTTCGAGCACCGCCTCCAGGACGGTCGCGGGTCCGGCGCCGGACTCGACGATCGTGCGCAGATCCTCCATCAGCGTGTTGAACCGCTTGACCGCGTTGGTGGAGCGCGCGGCCATGCCGTACGCCTCGTCCACCCGCTTCAGTGCCTGCGGGAAGCTGATCTTCTCGCGCTGGGCGAGGGCGTCGACCATCGCCTCGGCGCGCTCGCCGATGCCCCGCTTGGGGACGTTGAGGATCCGGCGCAGCGGCACCGAGTCCTCCGGGTTGGCGAGCACCCGCAGGTAGGCGAGGACGTCCCGGACCTCCTTGCGCTCGTAGAAGCGGACGCCGCCGACGACCTTGTAGGGCAGGCCGACGCGGATGAAGACCTCTTCGAAGACACGGGACTGGGCGTTGGTGCGGTAGAAGACGGCGACGTCTCCCGCGCGTGCCTCGCCCGCGTCCGTGAGGCGGTCTATCTCGTCGGCGACGAACTGGGCCTCGTCGTGCTCGGTGTCGGCGACATAGCCGGTGATCCGGGCGCCCTGGCCGGCGTTGGTCCACAGGTTCTTCGGGCGGCGGGACTCGTTGCGCTCGATGACCGCGTTGGCGGCGGACAGGATGGTCTGTGTGGAGCGGTAGTTCTGCTCCAGCAGGATCGTGGTCGCGTTCGGGTAGTCCTCCTCGAACTGGAGGATGTTGCGGATCGTCGCACCGCGGAAGGCGTAGATCGACTGGTCCGCGTCACCCACGACGCACAGCTCGGCGGGCGGGATGTCGTACTCGCCGGGCGGGACGTCCTCGTCGTGTTCCCCGGTGCCGACCAGTTCGCGCACCAGCGCGTACTGGGCGTGGTTGGTGTCCTGGTACTCGTCCACCAGGACGTGCCGGAAGCGGCGGCGGTAGTGCTCGGCGACGTCGGGGAAGGCGCGCAGCAGGTTGACCGTCGTCATGATCAGGTCGTCGAAGTCGAGCGCGTTGGCCTCGCGCAGCCGCGACTGGTAGAGCGCGTAGGCCTGGGCGAGGGTCTTCTCGAAGCCGTCGGTGGCCTGGGCGGCGAAGTCCTCCTCGTCGATCAGCTCGTTCTTCAGGTTGCTGATCTTGGCGCTGAAGGACTTCGGCGGGAAGCGCTTGGGGTCGAGGTCCAGGTCGCGGCAGACCAGGGCCATCAGGCGCTTGCTGTCGGCGGCGTCGTAGATCGAGAACGACGAGGTGAAGCCGAGCTTCTTCGACTCGCGGCGCAGGATGCGCACGCACGCGCTGTGGAAGGTCATCACCCACATCGCGTTCGCGCGCGGGCCGACGAGCTGCTCCACGCGCTCCTTCATCTCGCCCGCGGCCTTGTTGGTGAAGGTGATCGCGAGGATCTGGCCGGGGTGGACATGCCGCTCGCCGAGCAGGTGGGCGATGCGGTGGGTGAGCACGCGGGTCTTGCCGGAGCCGGCGCCGGCGACGATGAGCAGCGGGGAGCCGGCGTGCACGACCGCGGCGCGCTGGTTCTCGTTCAGCCCCTCCAGGAGGGCCGCCGAGTCGATGGCGGGACGCGGGGCGCCGTCGCGGTAGTAGGAATCCCGGTCCGGCGGCACGTCGAACTTCCCGCCGAACAGATCGTCCGGAAGCGGCTCCGGAGCGTGATCGTCCTCGGTCGGCGGCGGGGGCTCCTCCTCGTGCCCACGCGGGGGCTGGAGGTCCGCCAGGAAGCTGTCGTCAAAGAGGCTGCTCATCGCTCTCCGAGTCTAGGGTGCCCCACCGACAACCGGTCGCCGTCCCCGGAACCCGGCCGACCGACGACCCCGCCGATCACGGCCCGCGGGGCGCCCGCCGACCGCTCACGCTGCGGAAGCGCCTGCTCACGCGCGTAGACAAGTGCCCCCAGGTCACGGAAATGTATCGGACATACCTCGCACCAACCTTCACAGGACGCACACGAGTTGGCTAGGTTGCCGTCAGGCCGCACGACCCCTCTCCGGCGAACCTCGCCGGGCCGCGCGGCCTCCGCCGAATCCGGCGCGCCCCGCAGGGTGCACCGGAGCCGGGGACCCACCGATCCTGGGGTGAATCGGCCGACCTCCCGCCCGGGACGACGCCGTAGGGCAACCCTTCCGAAGCACCCGCCCGAACCCGACAGCTAACCCGGTAGGCGGCGTGTTGGAAGGAGTCGCCTCTTTTGGCGTCGCACCGCAAGCCGTGGCCCGGCGGCACCCATGGACCGGGCCTGCGCGGCCCCGCCCTGGCCACCGCCGCGTTCACCTCCGTGGCCGTCCTGTCCCAGACGGCCGAGGCCGTCCCCGCCCCCGACGGCAGGCCCAGCCTGGAGGAGATCGAGAAGAAGATCGACGAGTTCTACCGCCGCGCCGACTCGGCCGCGGAGGCGGAACCGGCGGCCCGGCAGCGCGCACGCTCGCAGGAGTCGGCGGCCGCCCGCCAGCGCGCCCGCGCGGAGGCGGCGGAGGCTGCCCGGCAGGGGGCGCCCTTCGAGGAGCGGGGAGCCGCCCGGCAGGGCACCCGCTTCGAGGAGCCGGGAGCCGCCCGGCAGGGGGCCCATGCCGCTTCCGCGGAGGCGTCGGCCGCGCGGCGACCGGCGCACGCGGCGGAAGCGCGCCGGGACGACCCGGGCCAGGACGACCCGCGCGCGGGGGGCGCCCGGCCCGCGGGGCGGCACGCCCGGGCCCGCGCGGGCCTGGTGCCGTTCGCCGCTGCGCCGGACGTGGCCGCTTCGCTGCTCGATGAGTTCCCGCAGGACCACTTCGCGCCGAGCCGGGTGATGAACCGGCTGGCCTCGCGCGTGAAGGACGCGGCGGAGCGGACCAGGGCCACCGCCGGCGGGAACGCGCGCGGCCGGGACGCGGGCCGGGACGCGCTCGGCGAGGTCACCGATGCGGGTCCGCGGGGCGAGCGCCCTGGCACGCGCGCGATGGCCGACCGGGGCGCGCTGGCATCGGCTGTCGCCAACCGGGGCACGCCGATACCGGCTGCCGCCGACCGGGGCACGGCGACACCGGCCGCCGCCCCGTACGACGTGAAGACCGCCAAGGCCGCCGTCCAGCGCAAGCTCGCCACCGCGCGGGAGCTGCTGTTCCGGCTGACCGCCGAGGCGGACGCCCGCTCGGCCGCGCTCGCGGGGCGGAAACGGGCGGAGGGTGCCGGTCCGGCGTACGGGGCCCAGGTCACCCGGGCCGAGCTGGCGGTCGCCTTCGCCCGCGCCCAGATCGGCAGGCCGTACGTGTCCGGCGCCAGCGGCCCCGGCTCCTACGACGCCTCCGGCCTCACCCAGGCCGCCTGGAAGGCCGCCGGCGTCACCCTTCCGCGCTCCGCCCGGGACCAGGCGGCCGCCGGCACGCCCGTGCCGCTCGCCGACGCCCGCCCCGGTGACCTGGTCTTCTTCTACGACGACAGCAGCCACGTCGGCCTCTGCACGGGCAACGGCATGATGATCCACTCCCCCGAGCCGGGCGCGTACATCCGTGAGGACTCCGTGTACCGCTGGGGTGAGTCACTCGTCCACAGCGTGGTGCGCCCGGGCTGACCGGTGACGACCGGGGCGCGCGACTCGCTTCATGGCACCGGCGGCCGTCAGGTCCACAGCACGGCGATGAACACGTTCGTCGCCGTGAGGGCGCCGACCAGGCCGAACTGGCCCTTGTCGATCGTCTCCTCGTCGCGCTTCACATAGACCAGGCCGAGGATCACGATCAGCAGCGCCAGCTTGATGCCGATCTTGATGGTGTTGATGTGCGCGCCCTGGGCCTGGTTCAGGCCGACCAGGGCCACGCCGGTGACCAGCATGGTCAGCGCGCCGTGCAGCATCCCGGGGACGAACCGGGCCGTGCCCTGGCCCATCGCCTTCATCTGGGTGAGGAAACCGCCGAGCAGCGCGGCGATACCGATGATGTGCAGGCCGACGAAGAGATGGATGAGTACGTCCATGGGGCCGGAGCCTAATTCGTCCCCCACAGCCCCCCGGACGGCAGGGTGCCGTGCCCGCCAGGCGGGGGGCCACCCGCCCGGTTCTCCTACAGCGCCGGCGGCCGTACCCACGGCGCGAACCGCTGCCCGGGAGCCGCGTCGGCACGCCAGTACCGCAGGACGGTTTCCTGTACGACCTCAACCCGCTCCGCAGCGATCAGACAGGAGACCGGCTCCGGCCCGCCCGCGTCTGCCTCGAAGGCGAGGAGCACAGGCGGTATCTCACCAAGCTGATGAGTGACTCTCGCGAGCTCGTCTTCCGACGGGGTGCGAAAGACCGGGTCGGCGAACTGCGCCGGACACGTGACGAAGGCCGGGTCCCCGAAGACCAGTTCCAGGCCGTGGGAGTGGCTGAGGTCATACCCGGCCGCCAGCCGGAACTCGGCCGCGTCCCAGGCAATGACGTCCCAGTCCCACCAGGACCCTTCAGGAAGCCGGATGCCGACATGCCGGTGTCCCGTGTCCACTCTCGGCTTCCTACACCGCTGTCGATCTTGCATATATCCGTGCCATAGCACCCCATCACCCTCCCCCGTCTCCCTTTTCCGCGCTTCGGTCACCACGCTGCGTGAAGGCGACGACTCCGGGCGGCGCATTCGGTCATCCTCGGTTGGGATCCGGTCCCTCCCGACCAGTTCCGTACACCGCGTTACCGACTTGTCACCGTCAGGCCTAGCGTCCTCCCCCAGGTGACCGGCTCCCCAACGCCGCCCGGCCAGGGGCGGCAGCCGGCCACCACCGCCGAGAAAGGCCCGGCGGCGGCCCGCTCCCCCTGTGCCGGCCGCCGCCGGGGCCCGGACGGCCCGCTCGTACGACCCGGACGGAAGGACGTGACGGTCCAGGTGGCAGCGCATCGCAAGCCCCGGCAACGCCCGCTCGGAGGCCATACGGCCCGCACGGCCGCGACCCTCGCCCTGGCGGGCGCGGCCACCGCGACCGCCTTCGACGGCACGGGACACGCGGAGCCGCAGCTGACGCCGGCGCAGGTGAAGACGAAGGTGGACAAGCTGTACCAGGAGGCCGAGGACGCCACCGAGAAGTACGACGGGGCGAAGGAGAAGGCGGACGCCGGGCAGCGGCGGCTGAACTCACTGCGCGACGAGGCCGCCCGCAAGGAGCAGAAACTCAACTCGGCCCGGGAGGCGCTCGGTTCGTTCGCCGCGGCGCAGTACCGCTCCGGTGGCATCGATCCGGCCTGGCAACTCGCCCTGTCCAGCGACCCGGACCGGTATCTGGACGGCGCCGCCTTCGCCGAGCGGGCCGGCGACCGGCAGGCGGCCGCGGTGTCGCGGGTACGGCAACAATTGCGGGAGATCGAGCGGTTGCGCGGCGCCGCCCGCGTGGAGCTGGCGTCGCTGCGGTCCCGGCAGGCGGAGCTGCGACGGCAGAAGACCACCATCACCCGCAAGCTGGACGAGGCCCGGCGACTGCTCGCCGGGCTCACCCCGCGCCAGCGCGACCACATCACCGGCGCCACCGGCACCGGCTCCGGGCCCGCCTCGCGGTCGGCCCCGGAGCCCCGGCAGCCGCTGGACCCGACCGGCTCCGTCACCGCCCCCGACCCCCGCGCGGCGACGGCCGTCGCCTACGCCTACGCCAAGCTCGGCAGCCCCTATGTGTGGGGCGCCACCGGCCCGAACGCCTTCGACTGCTCCGGCCTGGTCCAGGCCGCCTACCGCTCCGCCGGGGTCTCCCTGCCCCGCACCACCTACTCCCAGATCAACGCCGGCCGGCGCGTCTCCCGCTCCGAACTCCAGCCGGGCGACCTGGTGTTCTTCTACTCCGGCATCAGCCATGTCGGGCTCTACATCGGCAACGGACAGATGATCCACGCCCCGAACCCGTCGGCGCCGGTGCGGATCGCCCCCGTCGACGAGATGCCGTTCGCGGGAGCGACCCGGGTGGTCTGAGGCGCCCCGGCTCAGACCAGCCGGCGGGCCGTCGCCCAGCGGGTCAGCTCATGGCGGTTGGACAGCTGGAGCTTGCGCAGCACCGCCGAGACATGGGACTCGACCGTCTTCACCGAGATGTACAGCTGCTTGGCGATCTCCTTGTAGGCATAGCCGCGGGCGATCAGGCGCAGCACCTCGCGTTCGCGCTGGGTGAGGCGGTCCAGGTCCTCGTCCACCGGCGGGGCGTCGGTGGAGGCGAAGGCGTCCAGCACGAACCCGGCCAGCCGCGGGGAGAAGACGGCGTCGCCCTCCTGGACGCGGAAGATGGAGTCGACCAGATCGGAGCCGGTGATGGTCTTGGTGACATAGCCTCGGGCGCCGCCGCGGATCACGCCGATCACATCCTCCGCCGCGTCCGACACGGACAGCGCGAGAAAGCGGACGGGCTGCTCGGCGTCCGCCATCAGCGCCGCGCACCGGCGCAGCACCTCGACCCCGCCGCCGCCGGGCAGGTGCACATCGAGGAGGACCACCTCGGGCCGGGTCGCGGTGATGACCGTGACCGCCTGGTCGACGTCCGCGGCCTCGCCGACCACCTCGACCCCGGTCTCGGCGGTCTGGCCGATCTCGGCCTGCACTCCGGCGCGGAACATCCGGTGGTCGTCGACGAGCACCACCCGTACGTGCCGCCCGGCCGGCTCCCCCGCCCCCGCCGTGCCGTTCGCCTCGTTCGCGTCGCTCATGACGTCCTCTCCGCCCTCTCCATCTCCAGCTCCACCTCGGTGCCGCCGCCCGGCACCGCCCGCAGCCGGGCCGTGCCGCCGTTGCGCTCCATGCGACCGATGATCGAT
Source organism: Streptomyces sp. NPDC127190 (assembly GCF_042672505.1). Lineage (NCBI taxonomy): Bacteria > Bacillati > Actinomycetota > Actinomycetes > Kitasatosporales > Streptomycetaceae > Streptomyces > Streptomyces sp. NPDC127190. The sequence goes on along the minus strand of NZ_JBHXVE010000010.1, from coordinate 141,992 downwards.
TCTCTGACACCCATGCGGTCGGCGGGTATCGAGTCGAAGTCGAAGCCCGGGCCGCGGTCGCGCACGGACACGAAGACCGTCGCCCCCTCGACCTCGGCGTAGACCTGTACGGCACCGCCCTCGCCACCGTACTTGGCGGCGTTCACCATCGCCTCGCGCGCGGCCTGCATCTGCGCGCCGGTCCTGTCGTCCAGCGGGCAGTCGCCGACGACGACGACCTCGATGGGCACTCCGTGCTTGTCCTCCACCTCGGCGGCGCTGCGCCGCACGGCCTCGGCGACCGTGTCCGGCTCGTCGGCCTCGTCCTTGCCGGTGCCCTCCGGCTTGTAGAGCCAGGTGCGCAGGTCGCGCTCCTGGGCGCGGGCCAGGCGGCGCACCTCGCCGGCGTTGTCGGCGTTGCGCTGGATCAGGGTCAGGGTGTGCAGCACGGAGTCGTGGACATGGGCGGCGACCTCGGCGCGCTCCTGGGCGCGGATGCGCATCAGGCGTTCCTCGGACAGGTCCTGGGTCATCCGGACCAGGTACGGGCCGGCGAGCAGGGTGATGCCGACGAGGACGGCGAGCGCCGCCTGGAGGACCGCGCCGAGATGGGCGGCCGAGCCCTGGAGGACGAAGATGGCGGAGACGCCGGCCGTGACGAGCAGGACGCCTGCGGCCGCGCGCACCAGGGTGAGGGTGCGGCGGCGCCGGCCGGCCTCGACCCAGCGGGCCCGGCGGGCGTTGTCCGCCTGCCGCCAGACCAGGGCGACACCGGCCGCGACGAGCACGGCGGGCAGCAGATACGCCTTGGCCACGCCGCCGAGGTCGACGCTGGTCACGAAGACCACGGACACGACGACCATGAGGAGCAGGGCGACGATCTGGCCCCGGTCGGGCTTGCGGGTCACGAGTCTTCGGCGGCCGTCCGGCGCGGTCTCGGTGGCGACGAGCGACTGCTTCTGCGCCGCGACCCCGCCGACGCCGAGCGGGACGAAGAACCAGAACGCCGCGTACAGCAGCGCTCCGTATCCGTGGGCCATGAACAGGCCCGCGAAGGCGAGCCGGACCCAGACGACGGGCAGCCCGAGGTGCCCGGCGAGGCCCCGCGCCACTCCGCCGAGCCAGCGTCCGTCGCTGCTGCGGTAGAGCTTGCGCGGCGGCCGCGGGTCGTCGAGGGGCGGGCTTGCGGCTTCCGGCATGGCATCGATGGTCACACGGGGTGGCGGGGCGGGGCATCAGGGTCGGCCCCGGAGACACCCCTGATCTTCCCCGAGCAGGGGCCGGGGCTGCGGTGTCCTGGGCCCGCCGGGGCCGCTCGACCGCGGCCCTGGCTCGTGTCAGGGCCGATCTCAGGGTTCGGCCAGGGTCTTCCCGACTGCCGTGGCGGCGGCCGGGCCGTCACCATGGACGCATGACGGATCACGAGCACGCCGCGACGGGTCCGGGACCCGGCCCCGGCCCGCGCCCGGCCCCGGGCACCGGGCCGACGGATGCCGCGCCCGCCGCGACGGGGAAGACGGACGCGGCCGGCACCGGCGCCACCGACACCGCCAGCCCGGGCACCGACACCACCAGCACCGCCGGGACCACCACCGGCACCGGCAGCACCGACCCGCGCCCCGGCGGCCGCGGCACCCGCCCGGGCACCGACGCGCAGGAGCAGCCGGGCACCGGCCCGCAGGAGCCGGAGCAGGACGCCGGCGCGGCCTTCGGCCGGTTCCAGCGCGACCGCGGGCACAAGATGATCGCGGGCGTGTGCGCGGGCCTGGGCCGGCACACCGACATGGACCCGGTGATCTTCCGGATCACGCTGGCCGTGCTCTCCGCGACCGGCGGAATCGGCCTCATCTTCTACGGCTTCGCCTGGCTCCTGGTGCCGTACGCAGACGAGGAGGAGAACGAGCTGCGCAAGCTCCTGACCGGCCGGGTGGACGGCCAGGCCCTGGCCGCCGTGCTGTTCGCGCTGGTCGGCTGCGGGCTCTTCCTGACCATGCTGAGAAACGGCGGGGTGCTGGCCTTCACCGTGGTCCTCTCGCTGCTGCTGGCGGGCGCCGGGTACTGGTCGCGGCGCCGCGGCGCCTCCGATCCCGACCCTCTCGCCGCGCAGGCCGCCGCCGACGCCCCGCCGGAGGCCCAGGCGCCACCCGTCGTCATCTCCTACCCCTCGTGGTGGCGGGACCCGATCGTCAAGGACGGCACCCATGTCGGCGGCACCGGGTATCTGTGGGGACCCGGGGACGCCCGCGACCGGGACGTGCCCTCGGGCGTCGACATCGGCATCCCCCTCCCCTGGACCCACCCCGGCGCCCGGCAGCAGCCGCCGCCCGCGCCCCCGAGACCGAGCGGCCCGCGCGGCCCGCGCTGGATCGGCGGCTGGGTGTTCCTGCTGGCGCTGGTCGCGGGCGGCCTGGGCACCGGGCTGACCTGGGACACGCATCCGCTGGGCGCCACCTTGGAGGCCGGTCTGGCCTGCGCGTTGGCGGTCTTCGGGCTGGGGCTCGCGGTCAGCTCGCTGCTGGGCCGCACCGGTGCCGGGACGGTGTTCCTGGCGATCGTCACCGCCGCGCTGCTCGCCGGTGCGGCGGCCCTCCCCCAAGACATCACCACGCACTGGCGGAACACCACCTGGACGCCCACCGCGACGGCCCCGATACGTCCGGCGTACGACCTCGGGACCGGACGCGGGACGCTGGACCTGACCGGGGTGCACCCGGCCAAGGGGCAGACGGTCGCCACGAAGGCCCATGTGGGCGCGGGACAGCTGAAGGTGATCGTGCCCGCCGGGTCGGCCGTCCGGATGAAGATCGATGTGGGCGTGGGCGACATCCGGTTGCCCGGTGACAGCAGCAAGGATGTGGACGTGCAGCCGAGCAGGCACAGGACGGTGACGCTGGCCCCGGTCAAGGGAGCCCGGGGCACCGGCACCCTGGACCTCACGCTCGGGGTCGGTGTGGGACAGGTGGAGGTCAGTCGTGCTGCGTCATGAGTTCCAGCCGGGAAGGCTGGTCGCCGGGCTCTTCCTCACCGCGACCGGCGTGGTCTTCGCCGGGGATGCGGCCGGCTGGTGGAACACCCCGTGGTTCGGTGTTCTGCCGCTGGTCGTGGGCGGGCTCTGTCTGGCGGTTGTCACGGCGGCCGTCTCCCGGGGCATACGCAGACGGGCCGGCGCCGGGGAAGGTCAGCGGTAGCCGCCGGTGCGGGCGCGGCGGCGGGCTCGCCAGGCCGCGTCCAGTGAGAGGTAGGGGGCGCCGGCCAGGACCAGGGGCAGCCAGGCCATCAGGTAGGCGAGGTCGTTGCCGTAGTAGTAGGGGGTGGTGGCCCAGCTGACGGTCAGCCAGAGACTGAGGGAGATCAGGGCGCCGCCGAGCGCGGCCACCCGGCCGAGCAGTCCGAGCAGGGTGCCGATGCCGACGGCCAGTTCGCCGAGGGCGATGCCGTAGCCGAAGCCGACCGGGCTCTTCAGGGCCAGGTCGATCAGGGCCGGGACGGCGGCGGAGTCGCGGGCCGCGCGCATGGTGTCGCCGATCGAACCGGCGCCGCCGGCCTTCAGGAAGGCGCTGTCCGTGAGCTTGTTCAGCCCGGCGTAGACGAAGGTGACGCCGAGGAAGACGCGCAGGGGCAGCAGGGCGTAGTGGGCGGCGGTGTCCCGCAGTCCGCGGCGGTCGCCAAGCCAGGCTGGATGCGTGTCGGATCGCATACCGTGAGTCATCGCCGTCAGCCGCCTCTCTCCCGCACTGCCCCCTTGTCCGACGATACGTAGGGCGGGCGGGGCCGGTTCAACCCCCGGGCCGGATGTCCTGCCGTGTTTCGTTCACTCGGTGATGTGGACGATGCACCGGTTGGTCGCCACCCCGGCCGCGGTCACCACCTGGATCTCGGCGGTGCCGGGCTCCACATCGGCCGGTACCGGCACGGTCAGGACGGTGTCCGTGGGGTTACGGAACCCACCCGTGACGGGGACCAGCGGGACATGGACGTCGACGGCGCCGATCCGGACGACCGTGCGCGCCAGCCGGTCGGCGGTGTGCGCGCCGGGCGGGACGAAGCCGCTGCCGCGGATCTCGATGTCGTCGCCGGTGCGGATCGGACCGTCCAGGTCGCCGGGTTCCCGGGCGCGGACCACGGAGAGGATGACCGGGCGGCCGCCCTCGGCGTACTTGCCGGCCAGGTAGGTCGCGGCCGAGATCAGCACGACGGTGGCCAGTCCCCAGGGCAGGTCGGGGAGCTGGTCGGGGCGGCGGGCGAGCCGTACGGCGGCGAACAGCAGGGCGACGGCGCTGATGGCGACGTACTGGATGTCGGTGAAGGCGCCCCGGCCGGAGTCGTCGGTGAGCAGGTCGGCGGCGCGCGGCCGGTGGGCCGGCAGCTTCTGGAGCCGCTGGGCGAGGATGCGCAGGCTGACCACCCGGCGGACCAGGACGGCGATGCCGCAGACCACGGCGAGGACGGTCACCGTGCCCGCTCCGCGCGCGAGGTCGAGGCCGGAGATGAGGGCGTCGCGTTCGGCGTGGTCGGAGGCGGCGGCCAGGCGGCCGGCCAGCAGCAGGATCGCGTAACCGAGGAACAGCACCCAGCAGACGGCGACCGTACGGGAGGTGGACATGCGATTGTCCTCGCCGATCACCGGGGCGAGCGCCCCGCCGCGGGCCCGGTGGAACCAGCAGGCGGCACTGAGCGAGAGGGCGGTGACGAGCGCGGCGAGCAGGGCCGCGGTGCGGGCGTCCGTCCAGCCGGCGCCGACCGCGGTGAGCGCCTCGCCGAGCAGCAGGCCGAGCACCGCGCCCCACACCACGGCCAGGGTCCGCAGCCACAGCCGGGCCAGCCAGGCCTCGCCCTCGGCGCGGCCGCGGTCGGCGACGGCCTCCGCCCGCTGGGTCAGCTCCTCGGAGACCCAGCTCCGGGAGGCCGAGGCCGAGTGGACCACGGCCGCGGGCAGTCCCTGCCCGGCCGCGAACTCGTCGCGCCGACGCAGAAACGCGGCGACGGCCCGCCGATGTCCCTCGCGTGCACCGTGCGGACAGTCCCCGCAGGTGCAGCCGCCCTCATGGATTCCGTCGGGGCCCGTGCCCCCTCTCGCCTCCTGCACCGCCACGCCCGACGCCCGCCTTCCCCGCGACCTTCCGGCACGGCCGGCGGCACCCTCGGTGCGCGCGCCACGGCCATGCAACTGCCCAGTGCCGTCAGCGAATTGTGCCCTACATCGGGGCCTGTGGGGCCGCCGGAGCGGGTCATGACGGGTGATGCGGGAGCCGGCGTGTTGACCCGACTGCAAGAATGTGCGTATGGCCGAGATCATCCAGCGGGACGGGACCTGGGCCTTCGACGGCAGCACGATCCGGATCACCCCGGGACTGCACCGCTCGGTGCCGCTGTTCCGGCAGACGTACGGGGAGATCGCCGTACCGCTGGAAGCGGTGTCCGGGGTCGGCTACGAACCGGAGCGCAAGCGCGGCCGGCTGCGGATGCGGTTGCGCGAGGGCGCCGACCCGCTGTTGCAGGCCACCGGCGGCCGGCTGCCGGAGGCGGCCGATCCCTACCGGCTGGCGGTGGACGCGGACCGGGGGGCGAACGCGGAGTACATCGCCGAGGAGATCCGGCACGCGCTGCTCATCGAGCAGGTGCCCAAGGAGCCGACGCACTCCTATCTGCTGCCGGGACCGCCGGTTCCGGTGTCGGTGCGGTCCTCCGACGGTACGGCCTCCTTCGACGGCACCCAGGTCCGCATCGACTGGGCCGACACCTCCGACCGGGTCAAGCGCGCGACCGGCCCGCGGATCATCGCGCTCGGGGAGATCGTGCAGGTGGAGTGGCTGCCCAACTCGGGGGGCGAGGACGGGTTCCTGCGGTTCGTGACCCCGGAGACGGCGTTCTCCAAGCTGCCGCCCGAGCGGGACCCCTACACCCTGGACCTGTGGGGCAGCGTGCGCCGCGATCTGCTGACGGCGCTGGTCGCCGCGGCCGTCACCGCCCGGCTGCCGCATCCCTCGGCCCGGGCGGGCGGGGGGCACGGCGGCGGTGCGGGCCGGGCACGGGCGGGCGTACCGGCGCAGGGCGACCGTCATGACGTACTGCTGCGCCGGCTGCGGGAGTTGGGCCGGCTGCACCGGGAGGGGGTGCTCACGGACGAGGAGTTCGCGCGGACCAAGGCGGTGGTACTGAGGGAGTTCTGCTGACGGGTGCCGCTATAGGGCCTCTCTTTCGGATCTTGCCGGCGTCGCGGTCGGTCAGAAAGGGCGCCGGTGCCGCAGCCGACCTGATCCGAAAGAAAGGCCCTCGGGGTCAGCTGAGCAGGTCGGGTTCGGTGCGGCTGATGTCCTGCCACATCGGCTGGTAGTTGATCCAGGCCACGAGGTCGCCGCCGAGCTGCTCGCGGGTGGCGACGGCGAGCTTGTGGTCGATGAGTACCGGGCGCCCGGCGGCCTTGGCCATGAGCTGCACCTGGCAGGACCGTTCCAGGGACAGGAACCACCAGGCGGCCGCGTCCACCGAGTCGCCGACGGTGAGCAGCCCGTGATTGCGCAGCACCAGCGCCTTGCGGGAGCCGAGCGCGAGTGCGATCCGGCGGCCCTCCTCGGCGTCGACGGTGACACCGCTGTAGGCGTCGTAGAGCGCGAGGTCCTCGTAGAAGGCGCAGCTCTCCTGGGTGATGGGATCGATCAGGTCGCCGAGGGCGGCGACGGCCCGGCCGTGCACGGAGTGGCAGTGGGCGACGGCGACGACGTCCGGGCGCGCGGCGTGCACCTGGGCGTGCACGGTGAAGGCGGCCTGGTTGACGTGGTAGCGGCCCTCGACGACCTGCCCGTCCTGGTTGGCGAGGACCAGGTCGCTGACGGTGACGTGCCGGAACGGCATGCCGAAGGGGTTGACCCAGAAGCAGTCGGTGAACTCCGGGTCGCGGGCGGTGATGTGCCCGGAGACCCCGTCCTCGAAGCCGCTGCGCCCGAAGATCCGCAGGGCACCGGCGAGCCGTTCCTTGCGGTGCCGGCGCTCGTCCTCGACCGACTCGAACATCTGCGGCATGGCGAACCGCAGCTGGTCGGTGGGGAGCGGCCGGGGCGGGGTGGGCCCGTGCATAGGTCCTCCAGCGCTGGGATTGCTCTCTGCGCGGGAAGTTACCGCCGGTCAGCGCAGAAGGGCAGAGCTGTTCTTGTGAAGATGACGTACGCGAAAAAGAGGTGGAACCGCCGCAGCCGTTCCACCTCTTCCGTACCGGGCCTGGATCCTGCGGCCCGGTGAGTCCCCGCGCCCGTCAGGCGCGGGTGGTCACTCCCACTCGATGGTGCCCGGGGGCTTCGAGGTCACGTCGAGGACGACGCGGTTGACGTCCCGGACCTCGTTGGTGATGCGGGTCGAGATGCGGGCGAGGACGTCGTACGGCAGCCGGGACCAGTCGGCGGTCATGGCGTCCTCGGAGGAGACCGGGCGCAGCACGATCGGGTGGCCGTAGGTGCGGCCGTCGCCCTGGACGCCCACGGAGCGGACGTCGGCGAGCAGGACCACCGGGCACTGCCAGATGTCCCGGTCCAGGCCGGCCGCGGTCAGCTCCTCGCGGGCGATCGCGTCGGCCTCGCGGAGCAGGTCCAGCCGCTCCTTGGTGACCTCGCCGACGATGCGGATGCCGAGGCCGGGGCCCGGGAAGGGCTGGCGCTGGACGATCTCCTCCGGCAGGCCCAGCTCCTGGCCGACCATGCGGACCTCGTCCTTGAACAGCTTGCGCAGCGGCTCGATCAGCTTGAACTCGAGGTCCTCGGGCAGGCCGCCGACGTTGTGGTGCGACTTGATGTTCGCGGTGCCGGTGCCGCCGCCGGACTCCACCACGTCCGGGTAGAGGGTGCCCTGGACCAGGAACTCCACGGCCGGGCCCTCGTCGGCGATGATCTCGGCCTGCGCCTGCTCGAAGACGCGGATGAACTCACGGCCGATGATCTTGCGCTTCTCCTCGGGGTCGCTGACCCCCTTCAGCGCGGTGAGGAAGCGCTCCTCGGCGTCGACGACCTTCAGCTGGACGCCGGTGGCCGCGACGAAGTCCTTCTCGACCTGCTCGGTCTCGCCCTTGCGCATCAGGCCGTGGTCGACGTAGACGCAGGTCAGCTGGGAGCCGATGGCCTTCTGGACCAGGGCGGCGGCGACCGCGGAGTCCACACCGCCGGACAGGCCGCAGATCGCGCGCTTGTCGCCGACCAGCTCGCGGATGGCCTCGACCTGCTCCTCGATCACATTGCCGGTGGTCCAGGTCGGCTTCAGGCCCGCGCCGCGGTACAGGAAGTGCTCCAGGACCTGCTGGCCGTGCGTGGAGTGCATGACCTCGGGGTGGTACTGGACGCCGTAGAGCTTCTTCTCGTCGTTCTCGAAGGCGGCGACCGGGACGACGTCCGTGGACGCGGTGACGGTGAAGCCCTCGGGGGCGGCGGAGCAGGCGTCGCCGTGCGACATCCACACGTGCTGCTCGTCCGGGGTGCCCTCGAAGAGGGTGGAGGAGGGGCGGGAGACGTGCAGGTCGGTACGGCCGTACTCACGGGCACCGGTGTTGTCGACGGTGCCGCCGAGCTTCTGCGCCATCAGCTGGAAGCCGTAGCACATGCCGAAGACGGGGACACCGGCCTCGAAGATCTCGCGGTCGAGGTGGGGGGCACCCTCCTCGTAGACCGAGGACGGGCCGCCGGAGAGGATGATCGCCGCGGGGTTCTTGGCGAGCATCTCCCGGACCGGCATGGTGCTCGGCACGATCTCGCTGTAGACCCGCGCCTCGCGGACGCGACGGGCGATGAGCTGGGCGTACTGTGCGCCGAAGTCGACGACCAGGACGGTGTCGGGAGCGGCGGCAGCGGGGTTCGCTGATGACACGGGGTGCCTTCTGGTGGTCGGGCGGGGGTCGGTGTCTACGAGTCTACCGGGGTGGCCGCGGGTGGCCCGGACGTCCCTGGGCCACCCCTCCCGGAGGCCGGAAGCCGACCGGAGCCGGGGGCCGGGTCCAGGGTTGTCCAGGGTTGTCCAGGGAGTGGACGCCCCCGGGCGGGCGCGTACTGCCGTGGCATACTGGTCACATGCTCCAGCACCAGACCTTCGTCTTTACCTATGGCACCCGGCCCGCCGGCTGCCATGGTCGTGCTGCTTGAGCTGAACGAACGCCAAGCGACTTCCCAGGCGCCCCGGGCCGACAAGGCCCGGGGCGCCTGTCGTTCTCCGGGTTCCGTCGTTCCGGGACGCTCATCCCACCCGAGGAGCCCCGACATGACCACCACCACACCGGAAGCGACCATCAGCGACGCCCGGGAGCGCATCGACGCGCTCGACGACCGGATCATCGGTCTGATCCAGGAGCGGATGGCCGTCTCCGCCGTCGTGCAGCAGACCCGGATCGCCGCCGGCGGGCGGCGCGTGCACCTGTCCCGGGAGATGGAGATCCTCGGCCGCTACCGGGACGCCCTGGGCAAGCCGGGTACGGCCCTCGCCATGACGCTGCTGGAGCTGTGCCGGGGTCGCATCTGAGTTCGGTCCCGCTCTCACCCGTACGGCGCGTGACCGGCCCGCGCACCGCCTCGTTGAGGGGGGTGTCCGTGCCAGCCAGGGGCGGGCCCGAACAGAACCACGCGTGGCTCGCTGGAGCGATGAGGCGTACGGGTCGTGCCGTACGCCGTGGGACCTCGCTCCAGGAAGTGACCGGACGGCAGGGGACAGCAGCCCGGTCACCCAAAGAACGACCGGCTCCGGGGACGCCCGGGGCCGGTCGCCGGGACAACTGAACAGATGCGCGGGATGTCCGAGCCGGCACGGCCGGTGAGTGATCCAGGTCATATAAAGATCCCGTCAGGGCGGCGCAACCATCCCCCCGGGCCCCAGGTCTCCTCTGCGAAACCAACGGCCACGCCCGCGCCCCACACGCGGAGGCCTCCCGACACGTGCTGCGGTCTGTGCGGCACGCCCGCCCATCAGAGGTCTTCATGAAGCTTCGCCGCGCCATGGTCACCGTGGCCGCGACGGCAGCCGTCGCACCGATCGCCCTGCTGTCCGCTCCGACGGCGTACGCCGAGACCGGCGAGTCCCCCACCACCACGGTGAGCAGCCCGGCCGCCGACGACAGCTCCCCCAGCGGCGACACCAGCCCCACGGCCGGGGACGACAGCTCCCCCACCGGGGAGAGCAGCCCGACGGACGGGACCGGCGGCTCGCCCTCCGGCTCCCCCTCCCCGACCGCTTCGCAGTCCGACTCCGCCTCGCCCACCGCCTCCGGCTCCGCGACCGGCAGCGCGAGCGCCTCGGCGTCGGCTTCGGCGTCCGCCTCGGCCTCGGCGTCCCCGAGCGCCAGGCCCACCGCCGAGCCCAGCGAGTGCCCGGTGGACGGCGACCTGTCCGACCCCGACTCACAGCTGACCCTCTCCCTCTCCGGCCTGCCCGGGAAGATCGTCGCGGGCAGCGGCTGGCACTACTTCTCGATGACGGCCGCCAACCACAGCGACCAGTCGCTCGGCACCGTGCAGTGGCTCGCGGTCGTGGACAACGACACGGAGAGCGCCGACGAGAAGGACTGGCTGAGCACCTACGCCAAGCTGGAGTACTTCAACCCGCAGACCAAGGCCTGGGAGTCCATGGACGACGAGGTCGGCGGCGGCCTCTACTTCGGCGAGACCCCGCTCGGCCCCAAGCAGACGGTCGGCATCAAGCTGCGGGTCGACATCACCGCGCAGGCCCCCGCCGGCGACGGCTTCAGCATGGGCTTCGGCGGTTACCTCGACGCGGAGAAGAACTGCGTCCACGACGCGTTCGCCTCCTACGAGTTCACCGTGCTCAAGCCGGGCAGCAGCAACCCGGACCCGGGCAAGGCCAAGCCCGGCAAGGGCACCGAGCCGGCCGGCGGCAAGGAGCCGCAGGGCGGTGCCACCGAGATCGCGCCCACCGGCACCCTCGCGCACACCGGTACCAGCTCCATGCTGCCGACCATCGGTCTCGTCGGCGGTGTCGCCGTCGTGGTCGGCGCCGGGGCGATCTACACGGTCCGGCGCCGCAAGGGGAACGCCGCCGCGTAACCGCGTCACACCCGTCGGGCGGGGCGGCCGCGGCGCCCCCCCCCCCCGCCCCCCCCCACAGGGCGGCGCCCCGCCGCGCCCTCAACAAAAACACCAACACACCCCCCCCCTAAGTAT
>NZ_JBHXVE010000010.1:17987-130862 GCF_042672505.1 Streptomyces sp. NPDC127190 | reverse complement strand
GCGCCAGGAGGGGGTGCAGGCCCCCTCGGCGTACCCGGGACCGGGCAGGACGTACCCCCCGGGCAGGACGTGCCCCCCGGGCCGGGCTACTGCTTCGGCGGGACCGTCGGCACCCCCAGGAACGGCAGGCGCAGGGCGGCGAAGGCCTCCGCCGGGACGGCCGGGGTCCGCGGCTCCACCGGCTTCAGCCGCTCGTACGCCGCGCCCGGCGCCGGACGCGGGTCCTCCTCGCCCTTGTTCGGCCAGAAGGACATCGCCCGCTCGGCCTGCGCGGTGATCGTCAGCGACGGGTTCACACCCAGGTTCGCCGAGACCGCGGCGCCGTCCACGACCGAGATTCCGGGGTGGCCGTAGAGCCGGTGGTAGGGGTCGATGACGCCCGTCTCCGGCGAGTCGCCGATGGGGCAGCCGCCGAGGAAGTGCGCGGTGAGCGGGGTGCCCATGAGCTCGCCGACATTGCTGCCGGCGAAGCCGTTGATCTCGGCGGCCAGCGCGCTCGCGGCCTCCGTGGCGGCCCTGATCTGCTTGGGGTTGGGGGCGCCGTGGCCCTGGCGGGCGGTGAGCAGGCCCTTGCCGACGCCGCCGGGCTTGAGATACGTGGTCAGCGAGTTGTCCAGCGACTGCATGACCAGGCCGATGATCGTCCGCTCGGACCAGCGCCGGTTGGACAGGGAGCGGGCGACCAGCACGGGGTGGCGGGCCGCGTTCGCCAGCCAGGCCAGGGCCCGGGAGGAGCCCTCGGCGTACGGCACCTGGAGGATCGACAGGCTGCCCATCGCGTTCGAGCCCTTGCCGTAGCGGACCGGCTCGATGTGGGTGTTCTCGTCGGGGTGGATCGAGGAGGTGATGGCGACACCGCGGGTGAAGTCCGCCCGGGGCTCGCCGGTCGCCTTGCGGTAGCGGCGGTTGTCGGTCTGCGCGCCGACCAGCGCCTCGGAGTTGGTCCGGGTCAGCCGGCCGAGCAGACCGGAGAGGTACGGCAGCTGGCCGCCAGCCTTCATCCGGTGCAGCAGGGTCTGGGTGCCGTAGGTGCCGGCCGCGAGGACGACCCGGCGCGCGGTGAAGGTCCGGCCCGCGCCCTTCTTCTTCCGGTCCGTCGGCAGGGTCGCCACCGCGTAGCCGCCCCGGGAGTCGTCCGTGACGGACACGACCGTGGTCATGGGGTGGACGACGGCGCCGGCCCGTTCGGCGAGGTGGAGGTAGTTCTCGTTGAGGGTGTTCTTCGCGCCGTGCCGGCAGCCGGTCATGCACTCGCCGCACTCGGTGCAGGCCCTGCGGGCGGGTCCGGCGCCGCCGAAGTACGGGTCGTCCACCTGCTCGCCGGGGGCGGCCTTCGCCGTGCCGTCGGCGTCCTTGCCGTCGCCGAAGAAGACGCCGACCGGGGCGATGTGGAAGGTGTCGCCGACGCCCATCCGCTGCGCCGCGGCCTTCAGATGGACGTCGGACGGGGTCATGGTCGGGTTCAGCCGGACGCCGAGCATGCGCTGGGCCTGGTCGTAGTACGGCTTCAGCTCCTCCTGCCAGTCGGTGATGTCCCGCCACTGGGGGTCGTCGAAGAAGGCCTTCGGCGGGACGTAGAGGGTGTTGGCGTAGTTGAGGGAGCCGCCGCCGACGCCCGCGCCCGCCAGCACCATCACGTTGCCCAGCAGGTGGATGCGCTGGATGCCGTAGCAGCCGAGCTTGGGGGCCCAGAGGTAGTTCTTCAGGTCCCAGGAGTTCTTCGGGAGGGTGTCGCGGGTGAAGCGGCGGCCCGCCTCCAGCACGCCGACCTTGTAGCCCTTTTCCGTCAGGCGCAGGGCGGATACGGAGCCGCCGAAGCCGGAACCGACCACAACGACGTCGTAGTCGTAGGCGTCTTGGGGCACGGGTGTCTCCTCGTTGAGTTTCGCGTGCGGGCCGTCGGTGGTTGATCGCGCAGTTCCCCGCGCCCCCAGGGGGTCACCTGAACCGGAATGCCTTCATCACCCGGAGACTCGTGCTCATGAATCGGGCGTAGGCCTCGTCCGTCATGCCCAGCGACGGCGCCATCGGCAGCAACCGCTGCTGGGCCACCGTCTGGGCCTCGGTGTACTTGAGGATGCCCTCGGAGCCGTGGCGGCGGCCGAGGCCGGAGTCCTTCATGCCGCCCATCGGGGACTGGACGCTGCCGTAGGCGGGCGCGTAGCCCTCGTTGACGTTGACCGTGCCGGTACGGAGGCGGGCGGCGACCTCGGCGCCACGGCGGGCGTTCTTCGTCCAGACGGAGGAGTTCAGGCCGTACGGCGTGGCGTTGGCGCGGTCGATCGCCTCGTCGTCGGTGGCGAAGCGGTAGACCGACACGACCGGGCCGAAGGTCTCCTCCTCGCACACCGCCATCGAGTCCGCCACACCGTCGAGGATGGTGGGTTCGAAGAAGTACGGGCCGATGTCCGGGCGGGCCACTCCGCCCGCGATCGCCTTGGCGCCCTTGGCCAGGGCCTCCTGCACATGCCGTTCCACGGTCTTCAGCTGGCGCTCGCCCACCAGCGAGCCCATGTCGGCGCCGTAGGCGAGGGAGTTGCCGAGCCGCATCGCCCTGGTGCGGGCGGCGAAGCGCTCCAGGAAGGCGTCGGCGACCGACTCGTGGACGTAGAGCCGCTCGATGGAGATGCAGAGCTGGCCGGCGGAGGAGAAGCAGGCCCGTACGGCGCCCGCGGCGGCCTTCTCGATGTCGGCGTCGTCCAGCACCAGCATGGCGTTCTTGCCGCCGAGTTCGAGGGACACGCCGACCAGGCGGGCGGCGGCGCTCTGGGCGACCTCGCGGCCGGTGCGGGTGGAGCCGGTGAAGGAGACGTAGTCGGCGTGCCGGACCACCTCGGGGCCGACGACCGGGCCCTCGCCGAGGACGACCTGGAAGACGCCCTCGGGCAGACCGGCCTCGATCAGCAGGTCGCGGGCCCACAGCGCGGTCAGGCAGGTCTCCGTGTCCGGCTTCATCACCACGGCGTTGCCGGCCACGAAGGCGGGCAGGGCGTCGCCGACGGACAGCTCCAGGGGGTAGTTCCAGGGGACGATCTGGCCGACGACGCCGCGCGGGTGACGGAGTTCGGTGACCTTGGTCAGGGTCGGCATGGCGCCGGCGTGCCGCTTGGGCCGCAGATAGGCGGGGGCCTTCCTGCCGTAGTGGCGGGAGGCGATGGCGACGGCCTGGATCTCCTCGTGCGCGTGCAGCCGGGCCTTGCCGGTCTCCAGCTGGATCAGGTCCAGGACCTCGGCCTGCCGCTCCAGGAGCAGATCGTGGAAGCGGAGCAGGACGGCGGCCCGCTGCCGTACCGGGGTCCGCTCCCAGACGGCCTGCGCGGTCCGGGCCGCCGCGAAGGCCTCGCGGACGTCCTCGGGGGTGGACTCGGGCAGGTCGGCCAGCTTCTCGCCGGTGAAGGGGGTGTGGTTGGCGGTGCGGCCGGAGCCCACGACCCCCTTGGTGAGCCGGGCCACCAGTTCCGGCGTGACCACGTCGACGGCGGTGCGGGCGCCTTCGGGGGCGGGCGCGAGGGGGTTGGTACCGGCGATGTCCTGGGACTGCGTGTCCGTCATGACGCGCAGGGTATGCCGCGGCGGAGCCTTTGTGTACCCGTCGGTAACGGGGATTCACCGAGCGCTCACACACCGCCAGCGATCACTGGCAGAGAATGCGCTGATCAGGGCGGCGACGGGCGGGGAGCGCCGGACGATCATTCGACTCCGGGTTTCTTCGCCAGCAGCAGGCCGAGGGCGGCGAGGGGGGTACGGCGGCGGGGGTCGGGGGCGGGGCTGGGGGTGGGGGAAGGGGTCGGGGTGGGGTGCGGGTCGGGGTCCGGTACGGCGGTCAGGCCGAGGTGGTCGCGCAGTGCGGCGTCCACCTCCGCCGCGCCGGGCCGGGCCTCGGGCTCCTCGGCCTGGAGCCGGTCCAGCAGCGGTGCCAGCGGGCCGGGGTCCGTGGGCCCGAGGGCGGTGCGCAGCAGCGCGCCCAGCGACCACAGGTCGGAGGCGGGTCCGGCGCCGGGCCCCGCGGCGCGCTCCGGGGCGACGAACCCGGCGGCGGTGTCACCGGCGGAGCTGCCACCCGTGCCGAAGCCGGTGAGGACGACACGCCCGGTGGCGGTCTCCAGGAGGACGTTGGACGGCTTGACGTTCCGGTGCACGATGCCGACGGTGTGCGCGGCGCGTAGGGCACCGAGCACGGCGAGTCCCATCCGGGCGGCCTTGGCGGGCGGGAGCGGGCCGCGCCGCAGGGCCTCCCGCAGGGACTCGCCCGCGACCAGCTCCATGACGGTCCAGGGCACCCCGGCCTCGGTGACGACGTCGTACACCGTGACGGCGGAGGGGTGCCGCACCAGGGTGGCGGCCCGGGCCTCGTGGTACAGCCGGCGGGCGAGGCGCCGGCTCGCCTCGTCCGTCGCCGGATCTCCGGGCAGCAACGGCTGTCTGACGGCGACGTCCCGGTGCTCCTGCTCGTCCCGGGCCCGCCAGACGGTGCCGGACGGACCGGCCCCGAGCCGCCCGGCCAACCGGTAGCGGCCGCCGATCAGGCGTGCGTCGGGCGGGTGTTCGCCGTCTTCGGTCATGTCCCATGAGTACCGTGCCCGCCACGCCCTTGTCGAAGCGGACGGGCGTGGCGGTCAGGCCGTCTCCCGCCGGTGGAAGGTGAAGCCGCCGAGCTCACTCCGGACCTCCACGGCGCCCGTGCCGCCGAAGTGCGCCGGCACCACCAACGCCCGCTCCTGCGCCGCGCGTTCCAGGACCTGCCGCCGGGTCGCCGCCGCCTGCCGCGGGTCGAGGCAGAAGCAGCTGTTGCACTCGGGGTGCAGGATCTGGACCGGGCTGTGCAGCAGGTCGCCGACGAACACCGCGTGTTCGCCCCGGGATTCGAGGCGCAGTACCGAGGAGCCCGGGGTGTGTCCGGGGGCCGGCTCCAGCACCAGGTGTCCGTCGATCCGGTACGTGTCCTCCCACAACTCCGCCTGCCCGGCCCGGTGCACGGGGGCGACGCTGTCCTCGTAGACGAGCCGGTCGTCGGGCCGTACGCCGCCCGCGTAGCCGCCCGTCGGGCCGAAGTAGCGGTCGTCGGCGGCCGGCAGCAGATACCGCGCCCGGGGGAACGCCGGCACCCACTCCCCGCCGGCGTCCACGGTGTTCCAGCCGACGTGGTCGGCGTGCAGGTGGGTGTTGACCACGATGTCGACGTCCCCCGGCCGGATCCCGGCCCGCTCCAGCCGGTCCAGGAAGTCGCCCTGCCGGTGGTGGAAGAGCGGGTTGCCGGGCCGTTCGCGGCCGTTGCCCACCCCGGTGTCGACCAGCACGGTGGGTCCGTCGCCGCGCACCACCCAGGTCTGGAGCGCCACCACGGCCCGGTCCGAGCCGGGTTCCCGGTGGTCGGGGACGAGCTGGTCCGCGTGCGCCTGCCACACCTGAGGGCCGACCTCGGGGACGAGGGTGGCGGCGGGCACGTACGGTCCCCGCCACTCCACGATCCGCAGCACCTCGACGTCCCCGATCAGGAAACGCTGTACGTCGTCTTCTTCAGCCATGTCCACGACCCTAGGCGCCGGGAGTGAGCGTCCCAATGCTCTTGTGGCTCACACGGATACGCTGACGTCTCATGGACGTGTTGAGCGATGCGATCTCCGCGGTCCGGGTGGGCAGCCCCTCCTCCGACCGGCTCCGGGTCGGGGGCGACTGGTCCGTGCGGCTGGCGCCGTACGAGGGCGCGGGCTTCCATGTCGTGCTGAGCGGAGCCTGTCAGCTGCTGCCGGACGGGGGCGGCACGCCGGTGCGCCTCGGCCCGGGAGACGTGGTGCTGCTGCCGCACGGGGCCGGTCATGTGCTCGCCGACGCGGCGGCGGGCCCGGACGCGGCACGCCGGGCGGTGCCCTTCGAGACCGTCTCGGCGCGCCGGGCGGCGCCCTTCCCGACCGTGTCGGAAGATCTGCCGCGGCCGGGCGCCGAGGTCGAGCTGCTGTGCGGCAAGTACCGGCTCGACCGCAGCCGCACCCATCCCCTGCTGGCCGAGCTGCCGCAGGTCGTGCATCTGCCGCACCGGGCCGGCGAGCAGCCCGGACTGCGCGCGGCCGTCGACCTGCTGGCGCGGGAGCTGGAGGACCGGCGGCCCGGCGGCTGTCTGGCCCTGCCGAGCCTGCTGGACCTGCTGCTGATCTACATGATCCGCGCCTGGACCGCCCGCGCGGACACCGGCGCCTGGCCCGCGGTGCTGGCCGACCCGGTGACGACGGCCGCGCTGCGCGCCCTGCACACCGACCCGGCGGCGCCCTGGACGGCCGGCCGGCTGGCCGCCGCGGCCGGGGTGTCGCGCGCCACCCTCGCCCGCCGCTTCACCGCCCTGGTGGGCCGGCCGCCGATGGCCTACCTCACCTGGTGGCGGCTGACGCTGGCGGCGCGGCGGCTGCGCGAGACGGACGCGCCGCTCGCGGCCGTCGCGCGCGAGACCGGGTACGGCAGCCCGTACGCCCTCTCGCACGCCTTCAGCCGGGAGTTCGGCATCACTCCGGGCCGGTACCGGGCGCGTCAGTCTCCCGTGGCCGTGAAGGTGTCGACCGCCACGTCGAAGTACTCCCGCGCCTCCCGCACCCTGCCGACCGGCGCCGACACCCACACGTCGTACAGCCGCCCGCCCTCCTCCCAGCACAGGTCGTAGGTGTGCCGCGGGCCCTGTGCCGCGCTGAAGCCGTCCCAGGTGAACTCCCAGAGCGCGGCGGGGTGTCCGTGGTGGGTGGTCGCCGTGACCCGGCCGTCGCGGTAACCGGGGTTCGTCGCGGGCCCGTTGGCGGCCGACGCCTCCATCACGGCCTGCGGCCCGCCCGGCTGCGGGTCGCCGGCCCGGACGCCGAGGCGGTACGTCTCCCCGGGCGAGAGATAGAAGACCCGCTCGCCCTCGGGACTGCGGACGAAGTCCTGCGGCACGGCGAGGGAGAAGCCCGCCGGGTCGTGGGCCGTGCGGTACCCGGAGGGCGCCGGGCGGACGGCCGCGTGCGACGCGGTGGCGCCGGGCCCGGTGGACCCCGGCCGGCGCGTCCCGGTGGCCGTCGGGGAGGACGGTCCGCTGCCGCTGGTTCCGGGGCTGGTCGCCGGTGCCGTCGCCGTACCGCCCGGGGTTCCGCCGCCCCCGCCGCCGCGGCCGTGCAGCAGCAGCGTGGCGGCCGACACGCCGGCCCCGGCCAGGGCGGCGACGAGCAGGGCCGCGATCAGCACACCGCGCGTGGAGGACCGGGCCGGCGACTGCTCCGCCGGCGGGTGCGGGGAGGATCCGTGGTGCGGCAGGTCCCGCTCGGTCGGCGGGTGGTGCGCCGCGGCCTTCACCGCCCGGACCGCGTCGCCGAACCGGTGGCCGTGCCCGGCCGGCGGCGATCCGGCCACGCCCGGTGCCTGCGGGGTGCGGCCCGTCTCCAGATAGGCCCGCAGCATCTCCTCGGCCTCCGCCGCGCGCAGCCGCCGGTCCGGGTCGCGCTCCAGCAGGCCCCGTACGACGGGCAGCAGCGGCTCGGCCTGCGCGGGTGGCCGGATGTCATCGGTGACGACGGCGTGCAGGATGCCGCCGAGCGAGTCGCGCCGGAAGGGCGACTCGCCGCTGAGCGCCGTACACAGCAGCGCACCCAGCGACCACAGGTCGGACTCCGGACCGCTGCGCAGCCCCGCCATCCGCTCCGGCGCGGTGTACTCGGGCGAGCCGACGAAGGACCCGGTCTCGGTGAGCGTGGTCGCGCCGGAGACCTGCGCGATACCGAAGTCGGTGAGCACCACCCGGCCGGTGCCGGACTCGATCAGGACGTTCGCGGGTTTGATGTCCCGGTGCAGCACCCCGGCCTCGTGCGCGGTGCGCACCGCGCTGAGCAGCGCGATCCCGATCCGCGCGGCCTCGGCGGCGTCCACCGGGCCCTGCCGGGCGATCCGGTCCGCGAGCGAGCCGCCGTCGATCAGCTCCATCACCAGATACGGCCGTCCGCCCTGCTCGACGACGTCGTGCACGACGACGATGTGCGGATGGCTCAACTGGGCCACCGCACGGGCCTCGCGGAGGATGCGGTCGCGGCGGCGGCGCGCCTCGTCGTCCGCGCGCGCCTCCTCCGCCGCGCGCGGGTCGCCCGCGGAACGCGCGTCGCCCTCCGGGCGTGTGTCCTGGGCCGGCGCGTCGTCCCCGAGGAGTTCCTTGACCGCGACCCGCCGTCCCAGCACCTGATCGCTCGCCCGCCACACGACACCCATGCCGCCGCGCCCGATCCGTGCCTCCAGTCGGTAACGGCCCGCGATCACCCGGCAGTCGGCGCCCTCGGTCCCCATGCGCCCCATCATGCCGCACGGGGCGCATGCGCTCCGGGGCACCGATCGGCCAACCGGGCGGTCCAGCCTGCGGTTTTCAGCCGTCTCGGTCCGGCGCCCCGGCCCCGGTCAGCCCGTCTGCGGCTCCTGCCAGCCCTGCAACACCCAGGTGAACTGCTTGCTCGCCGTCGCCCAGTCGGCGGCGGGCGACGACATGTAGAGCGCGTACTCGGTGCCCGTGCGCGAGAAGTACGTCTCCTCGACGGCGTGCCGCGGCCCGGGGACGTACGGCGGGTCCTTCTTCAGCGCGGTCCAGGTGTACTCCCACCGCGAGCCCTTGCGGTCGCGGTAGATGTTCGCCTTCATCTTCACGCGGCGGTAGTCGACCAGCCGCTGAAGCTGCTGCTCCAGGTCCACCTGGTGCTGGTAGGCGTCGGCGAAGTCGGGCGAGCTGTCGATGGCGATGCGGACGAAGTGCTTGCCGTTGTCGGGCGTGTAGTCGATCTGCTTGAGCGCGCCCGAGATCTCGTAGACCTTCCGCTTCCAGCCCTTGGGCAGGGAGAGGCTGAAGCCCAGCGGGTCGTGGTGGACCACCCAGTTGTCCGGGATCGTGCCCGAGGCCGTCGTGGTGTTCGTGGTCGCGGGGGCCGGGTCGGTGAGGCCGTTCGCCACGGTGTCCTGCTGCATCGCGTTCCACTGCTGGACACCGACGGCGGCGCCTCCGCCGAGGACGGCCGCGAGGGCGACGACCAGCGCGAGCGTCCGCAGCCGGCGGCGCGGGCGGCCCGCCCGTCCGGAAGCGCCGCCCGCCGGGCCGGCGGGTGCGGAGGGCGGTGCGGGCGCCACGGCGGTCGGGCCGGTGACGGACGGGTGACCGGATGCCTGAGTGGGCGGATACCCGGACGCGGTGGCGCCGGGGCCGTAGCCCGGGCCCGGTGCGCCCGGGGTGGGCCGGTACCCGGCACCGGTCATCGTGCCCGTGCTCTGCGTCGGCACGAACGCCTGGGCCGCGCTGGGCCGTCGGCCCTCCGCCGCCTCGGCGAGCATCTGCTCGGTCTCCTCGGCGGTCGGCCGCTGAGCGGGCTCCTTGCGCAGTAGCGCGGCTATCACCGGCGCCAGCGGACCGGCGTGCCGCGGCTCGGCGGCGTCCTCCTCGACCACCGCCTGCATGGTGCTCAGCGGCGAGGTACGGCGGAACGGCGACCGTCCCTCGACCGCCGTGTACAGCGTGGCGCCGAGCGCCCACAGGTCGGAGGACGCGCCCGGATCGTGGCCGCGCACCCGCTC
Organism: Streptomyces sp. NPDC127190; assembly: GCF_042672505.1. NCBI lineage: Bacteria > Bacillati > Actinomycetota > Actinomycetes > Kitasatosporales > Streptomycetaceae > Streptomyces > Streptomyces sp. NPDC127190. Next base: position 121,307 of record NZ_JBHXVE010000010.1, on the reverse strand, counting down.
CGGCGCGAGGTAGTCCACCGAGCCGACGACCTCCCCGGTGCGGGTGATGGTCGTGTCGCCGTCGATCTGGGCGATGCCGAAGTCGGTGAGCAGCACCCGCCCGTCGCGGCCGAGGAGAACGTTGCCGGGCTTGACGTCCCGGTGCAGCACACCGGCGGAGTGCGCGGCGCGCAGCGCCCGCAGCACCCACAGCCCGATGCGGGCGGCCTCCCTCGGCTCCAGCCGCCCCCGCTCCTTGACCGCGTCGGCCAGCGAGTGGCCCTCGACCAGCTCCATCACGATCCACGGGCGGCCGTCGTGGTCGAGGACGTCGTGCACGGTGACGACGGCGGAGTGGGTGATCCGGGCGGCGGCCCGCGCCTCGGCCCGGGTGCGGGCGAGCAGGACGGCCTGGTCGCTGTCGGAGACGTAGAGCGCGGCGGTCAGCTCCTTGATCGCGACCGTCCGGTGCAACACCTCGTCGTGGGCGCGCCACACCCGGCCCATGCCGCCGCTGCCGATGGAATCGGCGAGCCGGTAGCGGCCCGCTATGAGCAGGCCCTGCATCTGATTCACGTTGCCCCGCAATGCTCTTGACAGGGTCAGACTAAGGACCGGCCCCCGGTCAGGGAACCGGCGGGGTGCCAAGGTGACAGCACTGTGACGGTTGGCGCTACGCGCGTGTACGGGGCGCTCAACCCGTGTAGCGGTACGTCGCCGTGGCCTGCTCGTACAGCCGGGTCACCGCGTCGCGCTGCGCGTCCGGACCCCGCACCTGGATGATGTGGTAGCGACCGTCGAGCAGGATCGCCATGTTGCGCACGAACAGGTCGCGGCCCTGGCCGTCGGTCCAGGTGAACTGCCCCTCGGCCATGGTCCGTCCACCCACCTCGATGGTTCTCAACCCGGTCGCCGTGGCCCAGCTGGAATCGCGGTACGGCTGGAGTTCACGCTCCTTGTCCCGCTGGTAGGCCATCGGATCGCCGCCGTAGGCCGCCGCGCCGTCCCGCCCGGGTACGACGATCAGCTCCAAGTCGCCGTGTGCGTAGACCACCTGACCGCTGCCGTTCTTCGGGGTGCGGTCCCAGCCCTCGGGGACGGCGACCTGGAAACCCTCCGGGTCCTGGCGCAGGGTGAAGCCGGAGGCGACGGAAGGGTCGCCGCCGGTCTGGGTCTGGGTGCCGGTGGCGGCCGCGCTGCTCTCCGGCGTGCTCTGCCCGGCGGTCGGCTGCCCCGACGGCTGTCCGGCGGAGTGCTGCCCGGCGCGCGAGGGTACGGGTCCGGTCCGGCCGACGGCCCCGGTCCGGTCCGTCCCGCCCTGTTTGGGCATGAACAGCATGGCGTAGGCGATCGCGCCGGCCAGCAGCAGGAGGATCAGCAGGAGCAGGATGCGGCCGAGGCTGCGGGGCGAACGCTCCGGCTCCCGGCCGCGCTTGTGCCGGCCGTGCGGGTGGGTCGCGGGCAGTCCGGCGCGCCGGCGCCGCACCAGTTCGCCGCGGCGCCGGACGATCGGCAGCCGCCGCGGGTCGGCGGACGGTACGGGCACCACATGCCTGCCCGCGTCCGGCTCCGGTGCGGAACGCACCAGGGAGCGCAGCCAGCCGCTCAGCTCCTCGACGTCCGGCCGCTCGGTCGGGTCCTGCCGCAGCAGCGACTCCACGACCGGCCGCAGCGGTCCGCACTCCTCGGCGAACGCGGGCGGCTCCGCGCACACCAGCTGCACCAGCTCGGCCGTGGACTCCTCCGGGTAGGGGGCGTGCCCTTGCACGGCCCGGAACAGCAGCGCGCCCAGCGCCCACAGGTCGGTGGCAGGGCCGACCGGCGCGGCGAGCTGCCAGTTCTCGTGCACGGGCCCGGCCTGTTCCGGCGCCCATCGCTCGGTCACCGGCCCGACGACGGTCATCCTCAGCTGCCGCGCCCGCTCCGCGGCCAGCGCGGTCCCGGGCCCGCGCCGCCCACCGCCCCCGCGCTCGTCCCACCGGGCCTGCGCGGGCAGCACGGAACCGTCCCCCGCCCCGGGATACGGCGAGTCGGCCTTCTCGGCCGGGACAGGGACGCGCCCGGAGCCGGGGCGCGGGACGGCGGCACGGGCGCCCGCCGCGCCGTAGGGGTCGGCTGTGGGTCCCGTCCGGGAGCCGTACGGCGACTGCGCCGCGCCGTCGGCCGTCCGGCCGGGCGGTGGCGTGGGTCCCGTCCCGGAGCCGTACGGCGCCTGCGCCGCGCCGTCGGCCCGGTCGGCACCGGTGCCGCTGTCGGCGGGGGTGCGGGCGCCGGGCAGGGCGGCGCGCCCGCTCTGCCGGTCGTCCTGGACCCGGGCGGCGGCACGGGTACCCGCCCGGTAGGCGGCGATCGCCCCGGCCCGGGCCGCCCGGATGTCGGCGCCGCTCTCCAGCGCCCGCGGCCCGGCCGGCCTGGACGCGCCGTTCGCCCCCGGCGCCGGCAGTCCTCCGGCCGCCCTCGCCTGGATCGCGGCCCGCCGCGCGGCCTCGGGATCACGATGGGCACCGGCACCGGCACCGGCACCGGCACCGGCACCGGCATCGATGTCGGCGGACAGCCCACCGGCCGTCTCCGACACCCCGGTCGGCGCCGCTTCCTCGTCGTCCTGGGCCGGCACCGGGTCGTACCCGCACAGGGCCTCCTCCGCCGCGCCGGTGGCGAGGCCGGTCAGCAGCACCCGGCCGTCGTCGCAGACCAGCACCGTGCGGGCGGTGACATTGCGGTGCACCCAGCCGTGGGCGTGCAGCACCCTCAGCGCCATGAGCACATCGGAGGCGACCTCGGCGGCCCGGTACGGCGTCAGCGGTTTCTCGGCGAGCAGCGCGGACAGCGGGCGCGCGGCCACCCACTCGCTGACGATCCACAGCGAACCGCCCTCGGCGAACACGTCGAAGACCTGGTCCAGCCGGGGATGGTCGGGTATGCGGGCCGCCGCCTGGGCGGCCTCGACGGCGCGCCGCACCGCGGGGTCGGCGGGCCGCCGGGTGGCGGCTCTGGTCTCCGGCGCCCGGCGGGTCCCGCGCGCACGCGCCGTGAACCCCTCGGGCAGCCCCTCCGCGTCGAGCACCTCGGCCTCGACGACCTCGGGCAACGGCACCTGCCGGACCAGGACTTCCTGTCCGCTGTAGGTGTCGAAGGCGCGGGTCTCGGTGAGTTCGTACTCGTCGGCCGGCGGCAGCGGCAGGCGGTAGCGGTCGGCGAGCACCCGCCCCGCGTAGTCCTCCACTGTGCCTCCCCCGGCCGCCCGGTTGCTCACATCCGTTCGCCTCGCGACCCGTTTCGCACAGACATCCGGCTGCGTACGGTCCGCAACCATTCACGATACGTGCCGGAGGCAACCCTCATGGAGAGGATGCCGGATTATCCCGGCCCGAACCGGTACGCCCTGCTCTGCAATACGCCCTGCCCTGCATTACGACTTGGGCTCGAAGGACTTCCGCAGCGTCTTCCAGGTGTCCTTGCGCAGCTCACTGTCCCAGTTCGCGGCTTTCGCGGTGTACATCAACGCATAGCCGAGATGACCGTTCACCACGAAACCCCGGTCGATGGTGCGGTACTTGGTGCCGCCGTCGACGTAGGTGAACTCCCAGTCGGCCGTGTTCCAGCCGCGGTAGCCGACCTTCTCGATCCGGATCCGCTGGTACTGGGGGCGGATCATGGCGTGTTCCTGGTTCTTCCAGTCCGCCACCGGGTCACCCTTGGGCGTGCCGGTCCAGGCCACGAGCAGCTTCTGTCCGCCGGGGCCGGTGTAGCGGTCGCCGGCCCCGTCGCTGGACTTGTACGCCCACCCCTTGGGCAGCCCGATCGAGTAGCCCTGGCCGCCCTTGCGCGTGCTGACGGCCGGCGCGCTGCCGGCGTCCTTCGCCGCGGCGGAGGCGGAGGCCTCGGCGGACGCGCTCGCACCGGAGGCCGCCGTGCCGCCCGGCGCCGCTCCGGTGCCGGTGGGGGCCGAACTCGCGCCGTCCGTCCGGGCTCCGGTGTCCGCGCTCGCGTCCTTGCCCTTCTGCTGCCGGGTGGTGGCCCCGGCCGTCGTACCGGACGTGGCCGAGGCGCCCTTGTCGCCGCTGTCGTCACCGTTCAGCGCGAAGGCCAGTACGGTGCCCAGCACCGCGAGCGCGACCACCACCGCGATGACCACCAGCGTGCGCCGGGGCACCACATCGGTCAGCGGGGCCCGCGGCACCGGGCGCGGCGGCAGGTCCAGGTCCGGCGGCGGCACCACGGGCCAGCCCGTGCCGGGCTTGTTGCCGGAGCCGGAGTTCGGCACGGTGGCGGAACCGGCGGCCGGACCCGCCGGTCTTGTTATGCCGTCCGCAGCCGCCCTGGCCGGGGGCACGGCCGGTCGCGTCCCGCGGGGTCCGGCCCCGCCCGCGCCGGGCGCACCACCGGCGCCCGGCACGGCCGTGCCGCTGCCACTACCGCTGCTGCCGCTGCCGCTTCGGGCCCGCGTCGCGCCCCCGGCGGTGGCCGCGCCGGCCGCCTTGCGCACCGACCGCAGCGCCCCGCGGAGCTTGTCCGCGGCGTCCTCGCCCCGCTTGCCCTCGCCCCCGCCGGGCGGCACCGGCAGCGGCACCACCCGGGTGGCGTCCATCGGCTCCGGCTCGGGCGCGTGGATCACGGCGTTGAGCATGGCCCGGGCCCCGGCGTCGTCGAGCCGCTTGGCCGGGTCCTTGGTGAGCAGGCCGTAGATGACGTCCCTGAGCGGGCCCGCGTGCTTGGGCTCGTCCAGGGGCTCGGTCATCACCGCGGTGAGCGTGGCGATCGCCGAGCCCTTGTCGTACGGCGGGACGCCCTCGACCGCCGCGTAGAGCAGGCCGCCGAGCGACCACAGGTCGGCCGCCGGCCCGGGCTTGTGGCCGCGGGCGCGCTCGGGGGCGATGTAGGAGGGGGCGCCGACGAGCATGCCGGTGGAGGTGATGGACGGGTCGCCCTCGACCTGGGCGATGCCGAAGTCGGTGAGCACGACCCGGCCGTCCTCGGCGATGAGCACGTTGGAGGGCTTCACATCCCGGTGCAGGATGCCCTGGCGGTGCGCGGAGCGGAGCACGTCCAGGATGGCGAGCCCCACCTCGGCGGCGCGCCTCGGCTCCAGCAGGCCGTCCTCGCGGATGACCTCGGCGAGGGACTTGCCCTCCACCAGCTCCATGACGATCCAGGGCCGGTCGTCCTCGTCGACCACGTCGAAGACCGTGACCGCGCTGTTGTTGCGGATCCGGGCGATCGCCTTGGCCTCACGCAGGGTGCGCGTGATCAGGCGCCGCTTCTCGTCCTCGTCGATGTTCGACGGGAACCGCAGCTCCTTGACCGCGACCGTACGGCCCAGGGTCTCGTCCTCGGCCCGCCAGACCGTGCCCATGCCGCCGCGGCCCAGCACGTCTCCCAGCCGGTACCGCCCGGCGAGGAGACGCCGTTCGCTCTTGTCCTGACGAGTCTCCTGACGAGATGTACCCGCCCGCTCCGCCTCCGACATGCGTCCCCTCATACAACCCGCCCTGACAGAGCCTCCATTGTCTCTCACCCGACAAGTGGCCGACGCCCAGGGGCCCCGGCACCGGCCCCCGCCTCCGTACGCCGGAAGCCCGGATGAAGGACGAATTCCGCTTACCGGGACGACAGTCCGCGCGAAAGTGCGTGCGAAAGGGAGGAACCGCCACCGAAGCCACCCGTGGCGCCGTGCCGCTGACTTGGTTTCAGGCGGTTCTCACAGCGGCACGATGTCCGGTGCGCCCAGGCGGGCCGCGTCCGCCGTCTGGTCGTCCGGCTGGAGCTGGGACTCCCGCTCCGCCTCCACCCGCTTCTCGTAGTGCTCGACCTCGCGCTCGATCTGGTCCTTGCCCCAGCCGAGGACCGGTGCCATCAGCTCGGCCGCCTCGCGGGCGCTGCGGGTGCCCCGGTCGAAGGTCTCGATGGAGATGCGGGTGCGCCGGGTGAGGACGTCGTCCAGGTGCCGGGCGCCCTCGTGCGAGGCCGCGTAGACCACTTCGGCGCGCAGATAGTCGTCCGCGCACCGGAGTGGTTCGCCGAGCGAGGGGTCGGCGGCGACGAGGTCGAGGACCTCCTCGGCCATCGAGCCGTACCGGTTCAGCAGGTGCTCGACACGGACCACGTGCAGTCCGGTGCGGGCGGCGATCCGGGCGCGGGCGTTCCACAGCGCCTGGTAGCCCTCCGCGCCGAGCAGCGGGGTCTCCTCGGTCACGCAGTCGGCGACGCGCCGGTCCAGTCCGTGCACGGCCTCGTCGACGGCGTCCTTGGCCATCACCCGGTAGGTGGTGTACTTGCCGCCCGCCACCACCACGAGCCCCGGTGCCGGGTGGGCGACCGTGTGCTCGCGGGACAGCTTGCTGGTGGCGTCGGACTCGCCGGCCAGCAGCGGGCGCAGACCGGCGTACACGCCCTGCACGTCGTCGCGGCTGAGCGGCACCGAGAGCACCGAGTTGACGTGCTCCAGCAGATAGTCGATGTCGGCGCTGGACGCGGCCGGGTGGGCCTTGTCGAGGTCCCAGTCGGTGTCGGTGGTGCCGACGATCCAGTGCCGCCCCCAGGGGATGACGAACAGGACGGACTTCTCGGTGCGCAGGATCAGCCCGGTGGTGGAGTGGATGCGGTCCTTGGGCACGACCAGGTGGATGCCCTTGGAGGCGCGGACGTGGAACCGGCCCCGCTCCCCCACCATGGCCTGCGTGTCGTCGGTCCACACGCCGGTGGCGTTGACGATCTGCTGGGCGCGGATCTCGTACTCGCCGCCGCCTTCCACGTCCCGCACCCGGGCGCCGACGACCCGCTCGCCCTCGCGCAGGAACGCCGTCACGCGCGCGCGGTTGGCCGCCTGGGCGCCGTAGGACACGGCCGTGCGCACCAGGGTGGCGACGAAGCGGGCGTCGTCCATCTGGGCGTCGTAGTACTGGAGGGCGCCGACCAGGGAGTCCTTCTTCAGGCAGGGGGCCACGCGCAGGGCGTGACGGCGGGTCAGGTGGCGGTGCAGGGGCAGGCCCCGGCCGTGCCCGCGGGCCATGGACATCGCGTCGTAGAGGGCCACGCCCGAGCCGGCGTACCACCGCTCCCAGCCCCGGTGCTGGAGCGGGTAGAGGAAGGGCACCGGTTTGACCAGGTGCGGGGCGAGCCGCTCCAGGAGCAGGCCGCGCTCCTTCAGCGCCTCGCGGACCAGCGCGAAGTCGAGCATCTCCAGATAGCGCAGGCCGCCGTGGATGAGCTTGCTGGACCGGCTGGAGGTGCCGGACGCCCAGTCGCGGGCCTCGACCAGGCCGGTGGACAGGCCGCGGGTGACGGCGTCCAGCGCGGTGCCGGCGCCGACCACGCCGCCGCCCACGACCAGTACGTCCAGCTCGCGCTCCGCCATCGCCGCCAGTGCCCCGGCGCGCTGCGCCGGGCCCAGAGTCGCTGTCCTCACCGCTGCCTCCCGCTGTCGCTGACCCGCTCGCGTCGGCCGCACCCGGGTGGGCGAAGCCCGGTTCATCCCCTCCTCATGCCCAAATTCTGACCGGCTTGCCCGGCTTCAGCCACCAGAGGCCGGGGCGCTGTGGACAACTCGTGCAGCCCCCTGGAAAGACACACGAACACAATCCCACATAACGGTCATATTTACTCCTAGTGTGACAGTGCGCTCGCTCATCTTGTCCACAGCGGTTGCGCACCTGTCCCGCTTCGGCTACTGGGAAGGACGGCTCACGCCATGCCCGCAGACCTCGCCGTCATCGGACTCGGTCCCTACGGTTTGCCGCTCGCCCAGGCCGCCGTCGCCGCAGGCATCCCCACCATCGGCTATGCCACCGGTCCGGAGGCGGGCTCGCTCAGCCCGGCCGAGCTGCGCCGGATGCACGCCTCCGGCTTCCGGCCCGCCACCGACCCGGCCCAGCTCGGCCGGGTGCGTACGGCGGTGATCTGCGCGCCGACCCCGCGCGGCGCCGACGGCGGCCTCGACCTCGGCCAGGTGGAGGCCGCCGCCCGAGCCCTCGCCGAACGGCTCCGCCCGCACACCACGGTCATCCTGGAGTCGCCGGTGCCGCCCGGCACCACCGAGGAGTTCCTGCGGCCGCTGCTGGAGCAGGGTTCGGGGCTGAGGGCCGGCCGCGACTTCCACCTCGCCTACTCGCCCAGCCGGGTCGACCCCGGCAACCGCGAGCACACCCCCGCCAACACCCCGAAGGTCATCGGCGGCCTCACGCCCGCGTGCACCGAGTCGGCCGCCGCCTTCTACGGCCGGCTCACCGACAAGGTGGTACGCGCGCGCGGCCTGCGCGAGGCGGAGACCGTGCAGCTGCTGGAGACCAACTTCCGGCACGTCAACATCGCCCTCGTCAACGAGATGGCCGTCCTCTGCCACGAGCTGGGCGTGGACCTGTGGGACGTCATCCGGTGCGCGGAGACCAGGCCGTTCGGCTTCCAGGCGTTCCGGCCCGGCCCCGGCGTCGGCGGCCACGGCGTCCCGCAGGACCTCACCGGGCAGACCCCCCGCGCGCTGCGCATGGTGGAACTGGCCCAGCAGGTCAACCACCGGATGCCGCGGTACGTCGTACAGCGCGCCGCCGCGCTCCTGAACGAGCACGGCAAGTCCGCCCGTGGTGCGCGCGTGCTGCTGCTCGGCGTGACCTACAAGGCCGACCTCGCCGACCAACAGGGCACACCGGCCCACGAGATCGCCGTACGGCTGATGGAACTCGGCGCGTCCGTCAGCTATCACGACCCGTACGTGCCCGCGTGGAGCGTCCTGGACCGCCCGGTGCCGCGCGCGGACTCCCTCTACGAGGCCGCCGCGGACGCCGACCTGACGATCCTGCTCCAGCAGCACCGCACATACGACCTCCAGGGGCTGTCGGTGAAGGCCCAGTTGCTGCTGGACACCCGCGGGGCCACGCCCACCGGGGCGGCGCACCGGCTCTGAGTGCGGGTCACGAACGGAGAACAGCCGTCACGAACGGAAAACGGCCGGGGGCTTTGTCGCCCCCGGCTGTTAGTCTCCCCCGGACTCGCCGCACACGCGCGTGTGTGTGCGAGCAAACGTTCTCCGTCTGTCCTTCAGCAGCCATGCTCCACCATCGGGGGGTTCCTGTCATGAGCCAGTCAGTTCCACCGCCGCACCAGCCCGGTCCCGCGGACGGCAACCCGTACGCGCAGCAGCCGCCGGCCGGCCAGCCGTACCCGCCGGCCGGTCAGCCGTATCCGCCGCAGCCGGGCGGCTTCGCCGGTCCGCCGGCGCCGCCCGCGCCGGGCCGCGACAACCTCGTCGGCGGCCTGCTCGCCGCCGTCGCGGCCGCCGTGATCGCCGCCGCGGTCTACGGCATCGTCATCGGCCTCACCAAGCACGAGATCGGCTGGGCGGCCGTCGGCGTCGGCTTCGTCATCGGTCTCGCGGCCGGCAAGGTCGGCGGCCGCAACCCCGCGCTGGCGGTCGTGAGCGCCCTGCTCGCGCTCGGCTCGGTCTACATGGGCCAGCTGGTCGGCGAGGCCGTGATCGGCGCCAACGCGCTCGACGTGAGCTTCACCGAGGTGTTCTTCCAGCACTTCGACGTCGTCCAGGAGGCCTGGAAGCAGGACGCGGACCCGCTGACCTTCGTGTTCTTCGCGATCGCCGCGGCCGCCGCGTTCTCCGGCACCAAGAAGGCCGCCCAGTAACCCAGCGCCCCTACGGGAGCACCCCCACACGAAAGGGCCCGGCCACCGCATCGGTGGCCGGGCCCTCGCGTCATCGCACAGCGGTCAGCGGCGGTGCTGGCTGTCCGCCACCGTCACCTCGACCCGCTGGAACTCCTTCAGCTCGCTGTAGCCGGTGGTGGCCATGGCGCGGCGCAGGGCACCGAAGAGGTTCATCGAGCCGTCCGGGGTGTGCGACGGGCCGGTGAGCACCTCCTCGATGGTGCCGACCGTGCCGAGGTCGACCTTCTTGCCGCGCGGCAGCTCCTCGTTGACCGCCTCCATGCCCCAGTGGTGGCCCTTGCCGGGCGCGTCCGTGGCGCGGGCCAGCGGGGAACCCATCATCACCGCGTCGGCGCCGCAGGCGATCGCCTTCGGCAGGTCGCCGGACCAGCCGACACCGCCGTCCGCGATCACGTGCACATAGCGGCCACCGGACTCGTCCATGTAGTCACGGCGGGCCGCCGCCACATCGGCCACCGCGGTGGCCATCGGGACCTGGATGCCCAGCACGTTCCGCGTGGTGTGCGCGGCGCCGCCGCCGAAGCCGACCAGCACGCCGGCCGCACCGGTGCGCATCAGGTGCAGAGCCGCGGTGTAGGTGGCGCAGCCACCGACGATCACCGGGACGTCCAGCTCGTAGATGAACTGCTTCAGGTTCAGCGGCTCGGCCGCGGACGACACGTGCTCCGCCGAGACCGTCGTACCGCGGATGACGAAGATGTCCACGCCCGCGTCCACGACCGCCTTGGAGAACTGGGCGGTGCGCTGCGGGGAGAGCGCGGCCGCCGTGACCACGCCGGAGTCGCGCACCTCCTTGAGGCGGGCACCGATCAGCTCTTCCTTGATGGGCGCCGCGTAGATCTCCTGGAGCCGGCGGGTGGCCCGCTCGGCCGGCAGCTCGGCGATCTCGTCGAGCAGCGGCTGCGGGTCCTCGTACCGCGTCCACAGGCCCTCGAGGTTGAGCACCCCCAGACCGCCCAGCTCACCGATGCGGATCGCGGTGGCCGGCGATACGACGGAGTCCATGGGGGCGGCCAGGAAGGGCAGCTCGAAGCGGTAGGCATCGATCTGCCAGGCGATCGAGACCTCCTTCGGGTCCCGCGTACGGCGGCTGGGGACGACGGCGATGTCGTCGAAGGCGTACGCCCGGCGGCCGCGCTTGCCGCGCCCGATCTCGATCTCAGTCACGTCTGTGGCCTTTCCCTGATGCGTTTCAGCGCCTTCCAGTATCGCCGACGGCTACGACACCGGCCCTCCGCGGGGACCACAAGGGCGGCCCCGGTTGCTCCGGAGCCGCCCTGGGCCGCGCTCACGCGCACGCGTGGAGGTGCGTGCGTGCTACCTGAGAGCTACTTCCTGCTGTAGTTCGGCGCCTCGACCGTCATCTGGATGTCGTGCGGGTGGCTCTCCTTCAGACCCGCCGAGGTGATCCGCACGAAACGCCCGTTGGTCTGGAGCTCGGGCACGGTCTTGCCGCCGACGTAGAACATCGACTGGCGCAGACCGCCGACCAGCTGGTGGACCACGGAGGACAGCGGGCCGCGGTAGGGCACCTGGCCCTCGATACCCTCGGGGATCAGCTGCTCGTCGGAGGCGACGCCCTCCTGGAAGTAGCGGTCCTTGGAGAAGGACTTGCGGTCGCCGCGGGACTGCATCGCGCCGAGCGAACCCATACCGCGGTACGACTTGAACTGCTTGCCGTTGATGAACAGCAGCTCGCCCGGGGACTCCTCGCAGCCCGCGAGCAGCGAGCCCAGCATCACCGTGTCGGCGCCCGCGACCAGGGCCTTCGCGATGTCGCCGGAGTACTGGAGGCCACCGTCGCCGATCACCGGGACACCGGCGGCCCGGGCGGCGAGCGCGGCCTCGTAGATCGCGGTGACCTGCGGGACGCCGACACCGGCGACCACGCGGGTGGTGCAGATGGAGCCCGGGCCGACACCGACCTTGATGCCGTCGGCGCCCGCGTCCACCAGCGCCTGGGCGCCGTCGCGCGTGGCGATGTTGCCGCCGATGACGTCCACGCCGGAGGAGTTCGACTTGATCTTGGCGATCATGTCGCCGACCAGCCGGGAGTGGCCGTGCGCGGTGTCCACGACGATGAAGTCGACACCGGCCTCGATCAGCGCCTGGGCGCGCTCGAAGGAGTCACCGGCCACACCGACCGCCGCGCCGACCAGCAGCCGGCCCTCGGCGTCCTTGGCCGCGTTCGGGTACTTCTCCGCCTTGACGAAGTCCTTGACCGTGATCAGGCCCTTGAGGACGCCCGAGTCGTCCACCAGCGGCAGCTTCTCGATCTTGTGCTTGCGCAGCAGCTCCATGGCCTCCGGGCCGGAGATGCCGACCTTGCCGGTGACCAGCGGCATCGGGGTCATGACCTCGTGCACGCGGCGGCTGCGGTCGCTCTCGAAGGCCATGTCACGGTTGGTGACGATGCCGAGGAGCTTCTTGTCGTTGTCCGTCACCGGGACGCCGCTGATGCGGAACCTGCCGCACAGCGCGTCCGCCTCGGCGAGCGTGGCCTCGGGGTGGATGGTGATGGGGTCGGTGACCATGCCGGACTCGGAGCGCTTCACCAGGTCGACCTGGTTGGCCTGGTCCTCGATGGACAGGTTGCGGTGCAGCACGCCGACACCGCCCTGGCGGGCCATCGCGATCGCCATGCGGGACTCGGTCACCTTGTCCATGGCGGCCGACAGCAGCGGGATGTTGACCCGCACGTTCTTGGAGACGTAGGAGGCGGTGTCGATCTCGTCGGGAGCCATGTCCGACGGGCCCGGCAGCAGCAACACGTCGTCGTAGGTCAGCCCGAGTGTCGCGAATTTACCGGGCACTCCGTCGACGTTGGCAGTCATGACACCTTCCCCAAATGGCCTTGATCGGTGCGGATGTCCATGCTAACGGGAAGCATCGCTAGCAAATTCCACGGTACTGGGTCGCTTCAGGCTTCGTATGTTCGTACGACAGCAAGCCTGCGCCTGGTCAGGAAAGGCCGCGGCGGGGGCTTTGCCCAAGGGGTTACTGCTCGGCGAGCGCGCGCAGCCGGCTCAGCGCCCGGTGCTGGGCGACCCGGACGGCTCCGGGTGACATTCCCAACATCTGCCCGGTCTCCTCCGCGGTCAAGCCCACGGCGATGCGCAGCAGCAGCAGTTCCCGCTGGTTCTCGGGCAGGTTGGCCAGCAGCTTCTTGGCCCACTCGGCGTCGCTGCTGAGCAGGGCGCGCTCCTCCGGGCCGAGGGAGTCGTCGGGCCGTTCCGGCATCTCGTCGGAGGGCACCGCCGTCGAACCGGGGTGGCGCATCGCGGCGCGCTGGAGGTCGGCGACCTTGTGGGAGGCGATGGCGAACACGAACGCCTCGAAGGGGCGGCCGGTGTCGCGGTAGCGGGGCAGCGCGAGCAGCACCGCCACGCAGACCTCCTGGGCGAGGTCCTCGACGAAGTGCCGGGCGTCGCCGGGCAGCCGGGACAGCCGGGTGCGGCAGTAGCGCAGCGCGAGGGGGTGGACATGGGCGAGCAGATCGTGCGTGGCCTGCTCGTCACCGTCGACGGCACGATGCACGAGGGAGCCGATCGCCCCCTGGGCTGTGCCCGCCTCGTCGTCGCGCATCGGTCCATGGTGCCCTGCGGCCGTCCGGTCCGTCGCATCGTGCTCGTGGTTGTGCACCGAAGCGTTATGAGCAGGTGCGCCGGCACTCATTCCCTGCGCCCTCCCCTTCCGCTCGACCGACTCGTCCCCGAGAGACTCCACACCTCAAGGATGCGGCATCCGCGCCGAAACGAGCAGCGGGCGTCCGCCAGACCCCCGCACCCCCCACCAACCGGCGCATCCGACCAGCCCGGCAGCGCCTGGCACATCCCGTCGCACGGGCGGCCGTCGAGGGCGGAGGGAATCACCACCGCGGGGGCCGGCGGAGAGGGGGGCGCCGGGCGGGTCGGCGCTGGGGCGGACGCGGTGGCGCCCACGCGGCCGAGGGCGTCTCTCGCCACCCCCGGAACGCTCCGGCCCGGACCGGCCCCCGAGGCAGCACTACACGCAGCGCGTGACTCGGCAGCCGACGCAGCGCCCGTGGCGGAGACAGCACCCGGCACAGCAGCCGAACGAGCCGCGGCCTGGCCGACAGGCAGAGCAGCCGGAACCCTCACAGCCTCGCCGACAGGCACAGCAGCCGGCACCGTCACGGCCCAACCGGCCCGCACAGCACCCGCCACCGTGCCCGGCACAACGCCGAACGCGCCCACGGCCACCGGCCGGGCGCCCCAGTCATCGCAACGGCAGCCACAGGCGGCGGACACCCCGAGGCGACCGGGCACGGAGACAGCCAGCACGGCAGGCACCCCAAGGCGACCGGGCACGGAGACAGCCAGCACGGCAGGCACCCCAAGGCGACCGGCCCCGGAGACAGTCAGCACGGCAGGCGCCCCAAGGCGACCGGCCCCGGAGACAGCCAGCACGGCAGGCGCCCCAAGGCGACCGGCCCCGGACACCGCAGCCACGCCAAACGCCCCGAGCCGACCTGTCACCGACACCGCAACCAGGCCAGACACCCCAAGGCGACCAGTCGCAGAAACGGCCGACACGTCAGACGCCCCGAAGCGACCGGCCCCGGACACCGCAGCCACGCCAAACGCCCCGAGCCGACCTGTCACCGACACCGCAACCAGGCCAGACACCCCAAGGCGACCAGCCGCAGAAACGGCCGACACGTCAGACGCCCCAAGGCGACCGGCCACCGACACCACAGCCACGCCAAACGCCCCGAGCCGACCTGTCACCGACACCGCAGCCACGCCAGACACCCCAAGGCGACCAGCCGCAGAAACGGCCGACGCCTCAGACGCCCCGAAGCGACCGGCCACGAAGACGGCCGACACACCAGACACTCCGAGCCGACCAGCCACCGACACCACAGCCACGCCAAACGCGCCAAAGCGACCGGCCACGAACACGGCCGACACGCCAGACACCCCGAGCCGACCACCCACGGCGACGACCCGCCCAGCCGGCACCGCAGCCGCGCCGCCGATCACCGCCGTACGACGCCCGCTCCCGGCGCTCCGGCCACAGGCGCCCCCGCCCGCACCCACCACCCCACCGCAGCCGGTGCCACCGGCACACCCGCTCGGGCCGGCCGGGGCCGGATGCCGAGGAGGGGGTGCCGAGGGGGTAGCCGTGGGTGGCGCGGGCGCCGCCGAGTCGCCCGGCCGCCACCGCCGATGCCGTTGCCCGTCGGGGGTGCCAGGTCCCGGGAGGCGGCCGGTGCGCTGGCGCGCCGTCCGCCCCGCAGGGCTGTGCATGTCCTACCGGACCAGACCCCAGCGGAAGCCGAGCGCCACCGCGTGGGCCCGGTCCGAGGCGCCGAGCTTCTTGAACAGGCGCCGCGCGTGCGTCTTCACGGTGTCCTCGGAGAGGAACAGCTCACGGCCGATCTCGGCGTTGGAACGGCCGTGGCTCATGCCCTCCAGCACCTGGATCTCGCGCGCGGTGAGCGTGGGCGCGGCGCCCATCTCGGCCGAGCGGAGACGGCGCGGCGCGAGGCGCCAGGTGGGGTCGGCGAGCGCCTGGGTCACCGTGGCCCGCAGTTCGGCGCGCGAGGCGTCCTTGTGCAGGTAGCCACGGGCGCCGGCGGCGACCGCGAGGGCCACGCCGTCCAGGTCCTCGGCGACCGTGAGCATGATGATGCGCGCGCCGGGGTCGGCGGAGAGCAGCCGGCGGACGGTTTCGACACCGCCGAGGCCGGGCATGCGCACGTCCATCAGGATGAGGTCGGAGCGGTCGGCGCCCCAGCGGCGGAGGACTTCCTCGCCGTTGGCCGCCGTCGTCACGCGCTCGACGCCGGGCACGGTCGCGACCGCGCGGCGGAGCGCTTCTCGGGCAAGCGGGGAGTCGTCGCAGACGAGGACGGATGTCATGACCGCCCTCCGCAGCTGATGCGCGTCACCTTGAGCCTCCAGGCTGGTACGGAATCGTCACCTGTGCGGTCGACCGCCTCGGACGCCTGCCCGAGCGCTTGTGTTCTCAACCGCCTCCGCACTCTCAACGACGGTCACTCGAAAGAGTTACGGGCCCGCGTGCCGTCTTCGGCACTCTACGTGAGGGGCCCGACACGGTGCAGTCACGAGCAAGAGACCCTCAACTTTTCATCACAACCTATGCCCCATTCGGACCCTTTTCTTCCCGTTTCGTGGTGTCCGAGGCTAGATTCGCAATGAGTCATATTTTCATCTCCTTAGACCGGAGATGTACGGTCGTTGGCACCGTATCCGCCCAGAACGGCTACAAGGGGTCACGTAATGGCAGATTTCTCCCGCCTTCCCGGACCGAACGCGGACCTGTGGGACTGGCAGCTGCTGGCTGCCTGCCGCGGGGTGGACAGCTCGCTCTTCTTTCACCCGGAAGGCGAGCGCGGGGCGGCACGGAGCGCTCGCGAGAACTCGGCCAAGGAGGTCTGCATGAGGTGCCCGGTCCGTGCGGAGTGCGCGGCGCACGCGCTGGCGGTGCGCGAGCCGTACGGAGTGTGGGGCGGCCTGACCGAGGACGAGCGCGAAGAGTTGATGGGGCGGGCACGCAACCGCCTGGTGCCGGCCTCGGCCGGCTCCGGCGGCACCGCCTCGACCGCCTGAGAAGAGCTTGAAGCACGCCTGAAGGAACGTTTCTGCGAAGAAGTACGCACACAGCAGGCCGCGCAGAAGCCGCACCCGCGGCTCCGGGTTCCTCCGGCCCCTACGGCCGCCGGGCCGCGCGGGCCAGCTGCTCCAGCGTCGCCGCCACGGCCGGCACCTGTGCCAGGTCGGGCAGGGTGAGGGCGACGATCTCCCGCCGTACCGCCGGTTCCAGCCGGACCGCACGCACCCCCCTGGGCCGTACCGACTCCACCGCCAGCTGGGGCAGTACGGCGACTCCGAGGCCCGCGCCGACCAGGCCGGCCACCGCCGGATAGTCGTCCGTGGCGAAGTCGATGCGCGGGCTGAAGCCGGCCCCCTCGCACACCTCCACCAGCTGGCCCCGGCAGCGCGGGCAGCCCGCGATCCAGGGCTCCTCGGCCAGCTCGCCGATGGCCACGGTCTCCGCGCGCGCGAGGCGGTGCCGTTCCGGTACGAGGGCCACCAGACGGTCCGTCAACAGGGGGCGGACGACGAGGTCGTCCCAGTCCTCGGCGACGGCCGCGCCCTCGTAGCGGAAGGCGAGCGTCAGGTCGCAGTCGCCGTCCCGGAGCAGGGCGACGGACTTCGGGGGCTCGGCCTCCTCCAGCGAGACACGGGTGCCGGGGTGGGCGGCGCGCAGGGCGGCCAGGGCGGTGGGGACCAGGGTGGAGCTGCCGCTGGGGAAGGAGACCAGCCGGACCCGGCCGGCCCTCAGGCCCGCGATGGCGGCGACCTCCTCCTCGGCGGCGGTGAGTCCGGCGAGGATGCCGGAGGCGTGCCGGACGAGGGCCTCGCCGGCCTGGGTGAGGCGCATCTCGCGGCCGCTGCGCACCAGCAGCGGGGTGCCCACGGAGGTCTCCAGGGCCTTCATCTGCTGGCTGACGGCGGGCTGGGTGCAGCCCAGTTCGCGCCCCGCCGCCGAGAAGGACCCGGTGGCGGCTACGGCGCGCAGGACGCGGAGATGACGTGCCTCGATCACCCCTTGAGCATAAGGCAGCCTTAGGGAAAGCGCCCAATAATCGCTCGACGCTTTGAGGCAGGCCCCGTACCGTACCGGCATGAAGCTTCTCTCCCTCAACCTGGGCCGTCCGCAGCGGGTGCCGTACACGAGCCAGCGGGACGGCGTGACGGGCATCGACAAGAAGCCGGTCGACGGGCCGGTGCGGGTGACGGCGCCGGGGCCCAAGGGGACCGGCGCGAGCGGGCTGGCCGGGGACGCGGTGTGCGAGCTGCGCCACCACGGCGGCGACGACCAGGCGGTGTACGCCTACGCGCGCGAGGACCTCGACGACTGGGAGCGCGAGCTGGGCCGACCGTTGGCCAACGGTTGCTTCGGCGAGAACCTCACGACGATCGGGCTGGAGGTCTCCCGGGCGCTGGTCGGCGAACGCTGGCGGATCGGCGCGGAACTGGTCCTGGAGGTGACCGCCGGGCGGATCCCGTGCCGCACCTTCGAGGGCCATTTGGGCGAGCGGGGATGGGTGAAGAGGTTCACCCGGAAGGCCGCGACCGGTGCCTACCTGCGGGTGATCGAGCCGGGTGAGATCCGCGCGGGCGACGCGATCGAGATCGTCCACCGGCCGGACCACGGGGTGACGGCGGAGATGCAGTTCCGCGCGGCCACCACGGAGCGGGAACTGCTGCCGCGGCTGCTCGCCGCGGGCGAGGCGCTGCACTCGGAGTCGCTGGCGGCGGCCCGCAAGTACGTGGCGGAACAGGCCGGCTGAGGGCCGGTCACCGGCAGCGGGCGCTGTCGGTGCGGGTCACTACCCTTGGGCCATGACAACGGCTCTGATTACGGGATCGACCGCGGGGATCGGTGCCGCGTTCGCGCGGCGGCTGGCGGCGGACGGACATGACCTGGTCCTGGTGGCCCGGGACACCCGCCGACTGCGCGAGCAGGCGACGGAACTGCACGACCGGCACGGCATCGAGGCGGAGGTGCTGACCGCCGACCTGTCCGAGGACAAGGGCATCGAGGCGGTGGCCGACCGGCTCGGCGACCGGAAGAACCCCGTCGACCTGCTGGTCAACAACGCGGGGTTCGGCAACAAGGGCCGCTATCTCGAGGTGCCCATGGCCGACGAGCTGAAGATGCTCAAGGTGCACTGCGAGGCGGTGCTGCGGCTGACCTCGGCGGCGGTCGAGGGGATGCGGGAGCGCGGCCGGGGCGGGGTCGTCAACGTCGCCTCGGTGGCGGCCTTCGTGCCCCGGGGGACCTATGGCGCCTCCAAGTCCTGGGTCGTGCAGTTCACCCAGGGCGCGGCGCGGGACCTGGCGGGCAGCGGGGTGCGGCTGATGGCGCTGTGCCCGGGCTTCGTGCGCACGGAGTTCCACCAGCGGGCCGGGATGGGCACGGACAACATCCCGGGCTGGCTGTGGCTGGACGCCGACAAGCTGGTCGCCACGGCGCTCGCCGATCTCGCGCGGGGCCGGACGCTGTCCATCCCGGACCCCCGGTACAAGGCGCTGATGGGCCTGGTGAAGGTGGCGCCCCGGGGGCTGCTCGGCGGGGTCACCTCGAAGACGGGGCGCAAGTACGGGCCGCAGTAGTGCCCGAGGGCCGCACCCGTCGGTGAACGGGTGGCGCCGTCGCCCCGGTGGGAAGATGGGCCTGACGGAAACCGGGCCAGGGGGGCCGGGAGGCGGCGTCATGACCTTCGTACAGCTCATCGAGTGCAGGACGAGCCGGCTGGACGAGATGAACCGGCTCATGGACGACTGGGTCGAGCAGACCAAGGGGAAGCGGACGGCGCGGCACGCGCTGGTCGGCAAGGACCGCTCGGACGCGTCGCACATCGTGGAAGTGGTGGAGTTCTCCTCCTACGAGGAGGCGATGCGGAACTCGAACCTGCCGGAGACCGACCGGATCTTCGAGGGGATGGTCGCGCTGTGCGACGAGATGCCGACCTTCGTCGACCTGGACGTCGTACGGGACGAGCGGCTGGCGGAGGACGCCGTCCGCAGGTTCTTCGCCGCGTTGGAGCAGGCCGGCGAGCTGGCTCCGTTCAACGACCTGCTGGAGGAGGACATCCACAGCCATGACCCGGTGAACCCGCAGGACACCATCGGGCTGGACAACGTCCGCAGCGAGTTCCGGATGTGGCGGGGCGCCTTCGACTTCACCTGGTCGCTCGAGGACGTGTTCACCGAGGGCGACCGGGCCTGTGCGCGGTGGACCTGGCGGGCCACGCACACCGGTGACTTCCTGGGCATCCCGCCCACCGGCCGGAAGGTCACCATGACCGGGATGACGCTGTTCCGGTTCGGTGCCGGCGGAAAGATCGCCGAGCTGTGGTGGCAGCACGACCAGCTGGGGCTGATGCAGCAGCTCGGCGCGCTGGACGAGCTGGAGCAGTGAACGGCCGATGGCCCGGCGCCGCAAGGGCGGCACCGGGCCATCGTCAGGGTCTGCGCGTCACAGGGCGCGCGGTGACCGGTTCGCTCAGTGGGCGTGGCCGTGGCCGTGGCCCGCGGCGGCCGGCTCTTCCTCTTCCTTCTTCTCGACGACCAGGGTCTCGGTCGTGAGCAGCAGGGAGGCGATGGAGGCGGCGTTCTCCAGGGCGGAGCGGGTGACCTTCACCGGGTCGATGACGCCGGCCTTGACCAGGTCGCCGTACTCGCCGGTGGCGGCGTTGTAGCCCTGCCCCTTCTCCAGGTCCTTGACCTTGGAGACGATGACGTAGCCCTCCTGGCCGGCGTTCTCGCCGATCCAGCGCAGCGGCTCGACCACGGCGTTGCGGACGACCGCGACACCGGTGGCCTCGTCGCCGGTCTTGCCGAGGTTGCCCTCGAGGACCTTGGAGGCGTGCACCAGGGCGGAGCCACCACCGGAGACGATGCCCTCCTCGACCGCGGCGCGGGTCGCGGAGATGGCGTCCTCCAGACGGTGCTTCTTCTCCTTCAGCTCCACCTCGGTGGCGGCGCCGACCTTGATCACGCACACGCCGCCGGCCAGCTTCGCGAGGCGCTCCTGGAGCTTCTCGCGGTCCCAGTCGGAGTCGGTGTTCTCGATCTCGGCCTTGATCTGCGCGACGCGGCCGGTGACGTCCTCGGACTTGCCGCCGCCGTCGACGATGGTGGTGTCGTCCTTGGTGACGGTGACGCGGCGGGCGGTGCCGAGCACGTCGAGACCGGCCTGGTCGAGCTTGAGGCCGACCTCCTCGGAGATGACGGTGGCGCCGGTGAGGACGGCCATGTCCTGGAGCATCGCCTTGCGGCGGTCGCCGAAGCCGGGGGCCTTCACCGCGACGGCGTTGAAGGTGCCGCGGATCTTGTTGACGACCAGGGTCGACAGGGCCTCGCCCTCGACGTCCTCGGCGATGATCAGCAGCGGCTTGGAGGCGCCGGCCTGGATGACCTTCTCCAGCAGCGGCAGCATGTCCTGGATGGAGGAGATCTTGCCCTGGTTGATCAGGATGTAGGGCTCGTCGAGGACGGCCTCCATGCGCTCCTGGTCCGTGACGAAGTACGGCGACAGGTAGCCCTTGTCGAAGGCCATGCCCTCGGTGAAGTCCAGCTCCAGACCGAAGGTGTTGGACTCCTCGACGGTGATGACACCGTCCTTGCCGACCTTGTCCATGGCCTCGGCGATCAGCTCGCCGACCTGCTGGTCCTGGGCGGACAGCGCGGCGACGGCGGCGATGTCGGACTTCTCGTCGATCGGACGGGCGGTGGCCAGCAGGTCGTCGGAGACGGCCTTGACCGCGGCGTCGATGCCCTTCTTCAGGGCGGCCGGGGAGGCACCGGCGGCGACGTTCTTCAGACCCTCGCGGACCAGCGCCTGGGCGAGGACGGTGGCGGTGGTGGTGCCGTCACCCGCGATGTCGTTGGTCTTGGTCGCCACCTCCTTCACCAGCTGCGCGCCGAGGTTCTCGTACGGGTCCTCGATCTCCACCTCACGGGCGATGGTGACGCCGTCGTTGGTGATGGTGGGGGCGCCGAACTTCTTGTCGATGACGACGTTGCGGCCCTTGGGGCCGATCGTCACCTTCACCGTGTCGGCCAGCTTGTTGACGCCGCGCTCGAGGGCGCGACGGGCGTCCTCGTCGAACTTCAGGATCTTCGCCATGACAGCGGGAGCCCTCTCGGAAATCTGTGGGTGAAAAACCGAACTGCGCCCCGGGCGCCCGGCTTCGTTATCGGTCGCGGGGGCCAGGGGCGCAGCTCAGAATGCTTGAGGTGGTCTTACTTCTCGATGATCGCGAGAACGTCGCGAGCCGAGAGGACGAGGTACTCCTCGCCGTTGTACTTCACCTCGGTGCCGCCGTACTTGCTGTAGAGGACGACGTCGCCGACCTTGACGTCGAGCGGCAGACGCTCGCCGTTCTCGAACCGGCCCGGGCCCACGGCGAGGACGGCGCCCTCCTGGGGCTTCTCCTTCGCGGTGTCCGGGATGACCAGGCCGGAAGCCGTGGTCTGCTCGGCGTCGAGCGGCTGGACCACGATGCGGTCCTCGAGCGGCTTGATGGCAACCTTGGAGCTGGCGGTCGTCACGATCCGACCTCCCCCTTCGGAGATCTCACGGGGTTAACTGTCTGAGGTGGCGACCAGGTCGATCCGTCGTCGCGGGTGCCGGACCTGCCCGTCGCGTTTGTTGGCACTCTCCAGGGGGGAGTGCCAGAGCGAGACTATGACCGCGATTAGCACTCGGTCAAGCCGAGTGCCAATTCCGGCCGCGCGTCGCCCACAGGTCCGGCCGAGCACACCGCGGCACGCCCCCCGTGGGCCGGCCCTAGAGGTAGTCCTCCAGCCGTCCGACCGTCAGTCCCCGTCGCTGGATGCGGCGCAGCAGCCGCGCGGTCCGCCGGCGCAGCGACGGGCCCGTCGTCCCGTCCGGGCCGACGAGGACGATGTCGCCGGGTTCGAGCCGGTGTTCGCCGTGCGTGTAGACGAGGTCGGCCGGGGTCATCACGGCCCGCCACAGCACGATCGCCGAGATGCCGCAGTCGGCCGCCGCGCGCAGGGTGACCGTGTCGTACGTGCCGTGGGGCGGGCGGAACAGCCGGGGGTGGACGCCGAGGCGGGCGGCGAGGCGGCTCTGCTGGCCGCAGATCTCGGCGCGCTGGCCGGCGTACGGCACTCCGCGCAGGGCGCGGTGGTCCAGGGTGTGGTTCTCGATGCCGGCGCCGAGCCGGTGCAGCCGGGCGACGTGCGGGTAGCCGCGGCCGGCGACGCTGTCGGTGAGGAAGAGGCTCACCGGGAGCCGGAGTTCGCGGACTATGGCGAGGAAGCGGGGGTCGCGCTCGGCGCCGTCGTCGTAGGTGAGGAAGACGACCCGGTCCCGGGTGGGGACGTGGTCCAGGACGGGCGGGGTGGCGCGGCCGCCCGGGCGCGCCGCGAGCGGGCGGCCGGCGGGCGGTGCGGGGGGCCGGGCGAGCGGTTCGCTCAGCCCCCAGTGGCGGTACGGCTGGTCGGGGGCGGGGCCGTGCGGGCGCACCTCCTGGGCGGCTTTTCTGCCCAGGCGTTCGATGGGGTCGACGGACTGGGCGCAGCCGGCGAGGAGGGCGGCCGCGAGGAGGGCCGCGGCGAGGACCGCGGCCGGGCCCCGCCGCGGCCTCACAGGTAGTCCTCCAGGCGGGCCACCGCGTAGCCCTCGCGCGTGATCCGGTTCAGGAAGCGGCGCATGTCGTCGACCATCGTGCCGTTCCAGTCGGAGCGGCCGCGGAAGTGGGTCAGGACGATGTCGCCCTTGCGGAACTGCTGGTCGTCCTCGCGGAACTCCCAGTGGTCGACGAAGACCTCCTCGTTCCAGATCGGCGCGTATCTGATGCCGCAGGCCTTGGCGGCGCGCAGGGTGTCCTGGTTGTAGTTGCCGTAGGGCGGGCGGAAGACGGTCGGGCGCTTGCCGAACTCCCGCTCCATGATGTCCTGCATGCCGCAGATCTCGTCCTTCTGCTCCTCGTAGGACAGACCCGGCAGGTAGGGGTGGTGCAGGGTGTGGTTGTTGAGGGTGTGGCCGTAGGACTGCATCTTCCGGAAGTAGCCGTAGTCGTCCTTCACCAGGTAGTTGCTGAGGAAGGCGGTGTACGGGATCTTCAGGTCCCGCATCATCTTCAGGAACCGGGGATCCTTCTCCGAGCCGTCGTCGATCGTGAGGAAGACGACCTTGTCGCGGGTCGGGATCGTGGTGAAGACCGGGGGCAGGTCCCAGTCCTCCTGGTGGTCGACCTCGAAGCCGGGGCGTGCGGTGATCTCCGGCTTCTTCCTGGGCGGGGCGGGCGGAGTGAGCGGGACCTCGTCCAGCCCCCAGCGCCGGGCGGCGGCGACCAGCCGGGCGTGTTCGGCGGCCCGCCGGGCCTTCGGCGACAGCACGTGGGCGGGGCCGCCCTGGCCGGGGGCGGCGGGGGCCGCGGGGGCGACGGAGTCGGGACCGGCGCAGCCGGCGAGGAGCGCGGCCGAGGCCAGCGCGGCGGCGGCGCAGCCGAGGGCCGTCCGGCGGACGCGGGCCCGGGGACCGCATCGCAGTCCGGCCCGATTTTTATCGTTTTGTACGACTACTCGCATGGTGCCGGATCCTCCCAGGCCCCACCCGGCCACCCCGCCCGACACCACCCACCGCACGCGCACCATCCACCGACTGGCCCACAATGACCCGGTGAACGACCTCGCTCTCCTCCTCACCCCCGAAGGCCGTGCCCTCCTCGCCGAGGTCCGCGACACCGCCCCGGCGGACGAACTCGCCGTCGCCACCCGGCTGCGCCGCGACCACCCGGCCGAGCTGGTGTCGGCCGCGCTCGGCCAGGCCCGGCTGCGGCAGCGGGCGGCGGCGAAGTTCGGCGCGGCGGACGCCCAGCGGATGTACTTCACGCCCAACGGGGTCGAGCAGTCGACGCGCGCGAGCGTGGCGGCGTACCGGGCGGCCCGGCTGAAGGAGCTGGGCGTCACCTCGGTGGCCGACCTGTGCTGCGGGATCGGCGGGGACGCGATCGCGCTCGCCCGGGCCGGGATCCGGGTGCTGGCCGTGGACCGGGACCCGGT
Organism: Streptomyces sp. NPDC127190; assembly: GCF_042672505.1. Lineage (NCBI taxonomy): Bacteria > Bacillati > Actinomycetota > Actinomycetes > Kitasatosporales > Streptomycetaceae > Streptomyces > Streptomyces sp. NPDC127190. The sequence continues at coordinate 97,056 of NZ_JBHXVE010000010.1, read as the reverse complement.
GACGGCGGCCACGGCGCGCGCCAACGCCGAGGCGCTCGGGCTCGCCGGGCTGATCGAGGTGCGGGAGGCCGATGTCACGGAGGTGGACACCGCCGGGTACGACGCGGTGTTCGTGGACCCCGCCCGGCGCGGGGGCCGCGGGCGGATCTTCGACCCGGAGGCGTACTCACCGCCGCTGTCCTGGGCCGTCGGCAAGGCCCTGGCGGCGCCCCGCGCCGCGCTGAAGATCGCGCCCGGCATCCCGCACGAGGCGGTGCCCGCCGAGGCCGAGGCGGAGTGGATCTCCGACGGCGGCGATGTGAAGGAGGCGGTGCTGTGGTTCGGGACCGGGGCGCCCGGCACGGTCCGGGCCACGCTGCTGCCCGGCCCGCGCACGCTGCTCGGCCGGGGGCTGCCCGATCCCGCGGTACGGCCGGTGGGGCGCTATCTGTACGAGCCGGACGGCGCCGTGATCCGCGCGCACCTGGTCGCCGAGGTGGCCGAGCAGGTCGGCGGCGGACTGATCGACGCGACCATCGCGTACGTCACCGCCGACGAGCTGCGACCCGTGCCGTACGCCTCGGCCTACGAGATCACGGACGTGCTGCCCTTCAACGTGAAGAAGCTGAAGGCGCTGCTGCGGGAGCGGGAGGTCGGCACGCTGACCGTGAAGAAGCGCGGGTCGGCCGTCGAGCCGGAGGAGCTGCGCAGGAAGGTCAAGCCGCAGGGCCCGAACGCGGCGACCGTCTTCCTGACCCGGGTGGCCGGCGCCCCGACCATGCTCGTCGGCCGCCCCGCCTGATCCGAAGAACCCCCCTAGTCCGGCGTCTCGGCGGCGCGGCGCAGCAGCAGGGTGCGTTCGCGTGCGTTGCGGGTGAGGCCGGCCGCGCGCGTGAACTCGGCCCGTGCCTCCGTCGTACGGCCCAGCCGGGACAGCAGGTCGCCGCGGACGCTGGGCAGCAGGTGGTAGTCGCGCAGGGCCGGTTCGCCGGCCAGGGCGTCCACCAGCGCCAGGCCCGCGGCGGGGCCTTCGGCCATCGCGACGGCGACCGCGCGGTTCAGCTCCACCACGGGGGACGGAGCGCGGGCCGCGAGCAGGTCGTACAGGGTGGCGATGGTGGGCCAGTCGGTCTCCTCGTACGTGTACGCGTGCGCGTGGCAGGCGGCGATGGCCGCCTGGAGGGCGTACGGGCCCGGGGCGCCGGGGGCCAGGGCCTCGGCGCGGGAGAGGGCCTGCACGCCGCGGGCGATGAGCAGGCGGTTCCAGCGGCGCCGGTTCTGGTCCTGGAGCAGCACCGGTTCGCCGTCCGGGCCGGTGCGGGCCGCCGTGCGGGAGGCCTGGAACTCCAGCAGCGCGGTCAGCGCGTGCACCTCCGGTTCCTTGGGCATCAGCGCGGACAGCACACGGGCCAGCCGCAGGGCGTCCTCGCACAGCCCGGGGCGCAGCCAGTCGTCGCCCGCGGTGGCCGCGTACCCCTCGTTGAAGATCAGGTAGATGACGTCCAGGACGGAGCCGAGGCGGGCCGCGCGGTCCGGGCCGTACGGCACCTCGAAGGCGACGTTCCGCCGGGCCAGGGTGCGTTTGGCGCGGACGATGCGCTGGGCGACCGTCGGCTCCGGGACCAGGCAGGCGCGGGCGATCTCGGCGGTGGTCAGACCGCCGAGCAGACGCAGTGTGAGCGCGGTGCGGGCCTCGGCGGACAGCACCGGGTGGCAGGTGGTGAAGACCAGCCGGAGCAGGTCGTCGTCGATGTCGTCCGGGTCGGCGGGCTCGTCGTACGCCGGCGGGGCCGTCCGCAGGTCCCGGCCGATCTCGGCGAGCTTGCGGGCGTAGGTCTCGCGGCGCCGGATCAGGTCGACGGCGCGGTGCCGGGCGGTGGCCATGAGCCAGCCGCCCGGGTTGTCGGGCACGCCGTCCCGGGGCCACTGCTCCAGGGCCGCGACCAGCGCGTCCTGCGCCAGTTCCTCGGCGAGGCCGACGTCCCGGACGATCCGGGCGACGCCGGCGATCACGCGCGGGGACTCCAGACGGAAGACGGTCTCGATGGCCTGGGCGGTGTCGCGCCGGGCGGTGTCGTACACGACGGGCTCGGGGTGTGCCGGGGTGGGCTGTGGTTCCACAGCCCACCATGCAACACCCCCGTACCGCACCGCGCCAGGCGCCTCAGCCCTCGGCGATCTCGCGTACCTCACAGGTCACGGTCCAGTACTCCTCGTGGGCCTTGAGGAACCGCTTGGTCCACTCGATGGCCTCGTCCATGTCCTTGCACTGCATGAGGGCGTATCCGCCGACGACCTCCTTCGACTCGGTGAACGGCCCGTCCGTGACGGTGACCTGGCCGCCCTCCCAGCGCACTCGCCGGCCCTGGCTGTGCGGGGTGAGTCCGGCGGTGTCGAGCATGACGCCCGCCTTGGTGATCTCCTCGATCAGCGCGCCCATGCGCTCCATCAGCTCGGGGCTGGGGCCCTCGGCCGGGGCGGTGGACTCGTCGACGCGCACGATCGACAGGTAGCGGGGCATGGTGCACTCCTTCGGTGGTGGGCGGGGCCTCTCCCCCGCCGCTCACCTGTGTGTCGAACGGGCCCCACCCCGAATCGACACCCCGCCGAAGTTTTTTTCCGGCTGCCGGCGACGGCGCCTGACGGTACACGTGACTCCGAAAGTTTCGACTGAGCAACCGATTGACTTCGGAGGAATGTCGGGGCACCCATCCAACCCGTCAAAACATCAACTTTCGGCCACCGGCGCCGCCGTACTCGACCGCACCACCAGACTCGTCGCCAGCTCCACCCGGCTCGCCGCCGGCTCCTGCTGCTCGCGCCCCAGCTCCAGCACCAGCCGGGCGGCCGCCTCGGCCATCTCGGTCAGCGGCTGCCGTACGGTCGTCAGCGGCGGGCCGACCCAGCGGGCCACCGGCAGATCGTCGAAGCCGACCACGCTGAGGTCCTCCGGGATGCGCAGTCCCAGCTCGCGGGCGGCCTCGTACAGCCCGAGCGCCTGGAGGTCGTTGCCCGCGAAGACGGCCGTCGGCCGGTCCGGGCGGCGCAGCAGCTCCAGGCCCAGCCGGTAGCCGGCGTCGTGGTGGAAGTCGCCGGTCAGCACGAGCGAGGGGTCGACGGGCAGGCCGGCGGTCTCCAGGGCCGCCCGGTAGCCGTCGACCCGGGCCCGGGCGCACATCATCCGGGACGGGCCGCTGAGCGCGCCGATCCGGGTGTGCCCGAGGTCGACCAGGTGCCGGGTGGCGGCGAGCCCGCCCTGCCAGTTGGTGGCCCCGACGGACGGCACGTCCGGGCCCGGGTCGCCGGCCGGGTCCATCACCACGAACGGGATGGACCGGCTGGTCAGCAGCGCCCGCTGGGACTCGTCGAGCCCGGACAGCACCAGCACCACCCCGTGCGGCCGGCGGGCGGCGACCTGGTCGGCCCAGGTGCGGCCCGGGGTGAGCCGGCCGGCCGACTCGGACAGCACCACGCTCAGCCCGGCGTCCCGGGCCACGTTCTCCACGCCCCGGATGACCTCCATCGCCCAGGCGCTCTCCAGCTCGTGGAAGACCAGGTCGATCAGCGGGGAGCGGGAGGCCTCGGCGCGTCGGCGCCGGTAGCCGTAGGCGCGCAGCAGTTCCTCGACCCGGGTGCGGGTCGCCGGGGCCACGTCGGCACGGCCGTTGAGCACCTTCGAAACAGTCGGAGCGGAGACCCCGGCCTCACGGGCGATTTCGGCGAGGGTCGCCGTCTGCGTTTCTGCGGGCTTCGAAGGCTTCATGCCCGCGATCGTATCGCCGCAGCACCCCTTGACGAAGGCCTTCGCGAGCCATAGGTTCCCGGAACATTCGCTATACACTTCGAAACATTCGTAGTCGCCGTACAGAGAACCGAACAGCCACAGCCAAGAGTCCAGCTGAGTCAGACGGGAGTTCCATGACCACCGCCCCTTGGCGCGACCCCGACCTGCCCGCCGGCGCCCGCGTGGACGACCTGCTCTCCCGGATGACCCTGGAGGAGAAGGCCGCCCAGCTGTACGGCGTGTGGGTGGGCGCCGCCACGGACGGCGACGGAGTCGCCCCCCTGCAACGCGAGATGAGCGCCGCCTACGACTGGGACGAGCTGATCACCCTCGGCCTGGGCCAGCTGACCCGCTCCTTCGGCACGGCCCCGGTCGAGCCGGACGTCGCCGCCCGGGCCCTGGCCCGCGCCCAGCGCCGGATCGCCGGGGCCGGCCGGTTCGGCATCCCGGCCGTCGCACACGAGGAGTGCCTGGCCGGGTTCACCGCCTGGCAGGCGACGGCGTACCCGGTGCCGCTCGCCTGGGGCGCCTCCTTCGACCCGGAGCTGGTCGAGGAGATGGGCCGGCACATCGGCCGTGATCTGCGCTCGGCCGGGGTCCACCAAGGTCTGGCACCGGTGCTGGACGTCGTCCGCGACCCGCGGTGGGGACGGGTCGAGGAGACGATCGGCGAGGACCCGTACCTGGTCGGCACGGTCGGCACGGCCTATGTGCGCGGCCTGGAGTCGGCCGGCGTGGTGGCCACGCTCAAGCACTTCGCCGGCTACGCGTCCTCGGCGGGCGCCCGCAACCTGGCGCCGGTCCGGGCGGGCGTCCGGGAGTTCGCGGACCTCACCCTGCCGCCCTTCGAGATGGCCCTGCGCGAGGGCGGGGCCCGGTCGGTGATGGCGGCCTACACGGAGACCGACGGGGTGCCGGTCTCCGCCGACCCGCGGCTGCTGACCGATGTGCTGCGCGAGGAGTGGGGCTTCACCGGCACGGTGGTCGCCGACTACTTCGGCATCGCCTTCCTCCAGACCCTGCACCGGGTGGCGGCGGACGAGGAGGAGGCGGCCCACCGGGCGCTGGTGGCGGGCATCGACGTCGAGCTGCCCACCCTGAAGTGCTACGGCACCCCGCTGGTGGCCGCCGTCCGCGCGGGCCGGATCCCGGAGTCGCTGGTGGACCGCGCGGCCCGCCGGGTGCTGGTGCAGAAGTGTGAACTGGGCCTGCTGGACGAGGACTGGCGGCCGGAGCCGGAGGGCCCGGTCGACCTGGACTCGGCGGCGAACCGCACCCTCGCCCGCCGGCTGGCCGAGGAGTCGGTGATCCTGCTGGACAACCCGGGCGGCGCGCTGCCGCTGGCCCCCGACGCCCGGATCGCGGTCGTCGGGCCGCGTGCGGCGGACGCGTTCGCCATGCTCGGCTGCTACTCCTTCCCCTCCCATGTCCTGCCGCAGCACCCCGAGGTCCCGCTGGGCATCGAGATCCCGACCCTGCTGGACGCGCTGCGCGGCGAACTGCCGGACGCCAAGGTGACGTTCGCCGAGGGCTGCGGCGTCGCGGAGCCGGACACCGCCGGGTTCGCGGAGGCGGTGGCCCGGGCGGCGGAGGCGGACGTGTGCGTGGCGGTGCTCGGCGACCGGGCGGGCCTGTTCGGCCGGGGCACCTCGGGCGAGGGCTGCGACGTCGCCGACCTGAGCCTGCCGGGCGTGCAGGGGGAGTTGCTGGACGCGCTGGTCGAGACCGGCGTCCCGGTCGTCCTCGTGCTGCTGACCGGACGGCCGTACGCCCTCGGCCGCTGGCACGGGCGGCTCGGCGCGGTGGTCCAGGCCTTCTTCCCCGGGGAGGAGGGCGGCCCTGCGGTGGCCGGGGTGCTGTCCGGCCGGGTGAACCCCTCCGGCCGCCTGCCGGTGAGCGTGCCGCGCGTGCCCGGCGGCCAGCCGTGGACCTACCTCCAGCCGCCGCTCGGCCTGCCGAACGACGTCAGCAGCCTGGACCCGACCCCGCTGTACCCCTTCGGGCACGGCCTGTCGTACACCACCTTCGCCTGGGAGGACGTCCAGGCGACGGAAACAAGTGTTTCCACGGACGGCACCTGCGACCTCTCGCTGACCGTCCGCAACACCGGAGAACGTGAGGGGGCGGAGGTCGTCCAGCTGTATCTGCACGACCCGGTGGCGAGCGTGACCCGGCCCGACGTACGGCTGATCGGATACCGGCGGGTGGACCTCGCCCCCGGCGCGTCCCGCCGGCTCACCTTCCGCTTCCACGCCGACCTGTCCGCCTTCACGGACGGCACGGGGACGCGGGTGGTGGAGCCGGGCGCGCTGGAGCTGCGGCTGGGCACCTCCAGCGCGGAGATCCGGCACACGGCCCGGCTCGAACTGACCGGTCCGGTGCGGGTGGTGGGCGCGGAGCGCCGGCTGCGCTGCGAGACGCTCCTCGACGGGTCCTGAAACGACGAGACCCGCCTCCGGAGATTCGGAGGCGGGTCTCGGATGGAGCGCCGGGCAGGCCTTGCACCTGCATCTCCCCGCAGGAAGCGGGACGTCTTTCCTTGGACCACCAACGCACTGCGTCCGGGCCGGTGTTCCGGCCGTTCGCGGTGAGATGATCATAGCGGAAGTGCGGCCCGGTCCGTCAACTCACCTGCTCGAACCGCCAGCGGTGCACCGCCCGGGTCACCAGCTCCGGGTCCGGCTCGGGCAGTTCGGGCAGCTCCGCGTCGTACGGCGCGTCCCACCAGGTGATGACCAGCACCCGGTCCTGCGGCGCCCGGAAGGTCTCCCGGCGCACCGGCTCGGCGGCGAGGGGCTGCGCGCGCACCCAGTCCAGCAGCCGCCCGCCGCGCCCCTCGGCCGCCCGGGCCTCCCACATCAGCGCGACCGTCACGAGTACAGGTTCTCCTTGCTGACCTCGTGCACATGGTCGTGGTCGTGGCCGGGCACGTGCGGCTCGGTCACCGGCAGGGAGGAGTCGGCCGACAGGTCCCAGGCGGAGGCGGCCCGGTTCCGGGCGACCATCTCGGCGCCGAGCGCGGCCACCATCGCGCCGTTGTCCGTGCACAGCTTGGGGCGCGGGACGCGCAGCCGGATGCCGGCCGCCTCGCAGCGCTCCTGGGCGAGGGCGCGCAGCCGGGAGTTGGCCGCGACCCCGCCGCCGATCATCAGGTGGTCGACGCCCTCGTCCTTGCAGGCACGGACGGCCTTGCGGGTCAGCACGTCGACCACGGCCTCCTGGAAGGAGGCGGCCACGTCCCGGACCGGGACCTCCTCGCCGGCCGCGCGCTTGGCCTCGATCCAGCGGGCCACGGCCGTCTTCAGACCGGAGAAGGAGAAGTCGTAGGCGGGGTCGCGCGGGCCGGTCAGGCCGCGCGGGAAGGCGATGGCCTCCGGGTCGCCCTCGCGCGCGTACCGGTCGATGACCGGGCCGCCGGGGAAGCCCAGGTTCAGCACGCGGGCGATCTTGTCGAAGGCCTCGCCGGCCGCGTCGTCGATGGTCGAGCCCATGGGCCGTACGTCGGCGGTGATGTCCTCGGACAGCAGCAGCGAGGAGTGGCCGCCGGAGACCAGCAGGGCCATGGTCGGCTCGGGCAGCGGGCCGTGCTCCAGCTGGTCGACGCAGATGTGGGAGGCGAGGTGGTTGACGCCGTAGAGGGGCTTGCCGAGGGCGTAGGCGTACGCCTTGGCCGCCGAGACCCCGACCAGCAGGGCGCCCGCGAGCCCGGGACCGGCGGTGACGGCGATGCCGTCCAGGTCCCGGGCGCTCACCCCGGCCTCCTTCAGCGCGCGGTCGATGGTCGGGACCATCGCCTCCAGGTGCGCCCGGGACGCCACCTCCGGTACGACACCGCCGAAGCGGGCGTGCTCGTCCACGCTGGAGGCGACGGCGTCCGCCAGCAGGGTGGTGCCGCGGACGATGCCGACGCCGGTCTCGTCGCAGGAGGTCTCGATGCCGAGGACGAGCGGTTCGTCAGCCATTGATCTCGGTTCCTTGTACAGATGAGGCGGGGTCGGTCAGGCGCATGACCAGGGCATCCACGTTCCCCGGCTGGTAGTAGCCGCGTCTGAACCCGATGGGGGCGAAGCCGAAGCGCTCGTAGAGCTTCTGGGCACGGACGTTGTCGACCCGGCACTCGAGCATGACCTCGGTGCACTCGAAGGCGGTCGCGGCCCGCAGCAGCTCGGTCAGCAGCCGGGCGCCGAGGCCGGTGCCCTGGAGGTCGCGGGCGACGGCGATGGTCTGGATGTCACCGACCGCGGCGGAGCCGCTGTCGGACCCGGTGCCGGAGGCGGCGAGCCCGGCGTATCCGACGATCCGGCCGTCCTCCGCCGCCACCAGGTACCGGCGGCTCGCCTCGGGGCCCCGCGCGTGCGCCAGCTCGGACCAGAACATGCCCCGGGACCAGGCGTCCTCGGGGAACAGGTCCTTCTCCAGCTCCAGGACCGGGTCGATGTCCCACCAGCGCATCTCGCGCAGTCGTACCGTCACTTCGGGGTGACCACCTTGTAGTTCTTGGGAACCTGGGCGTCCGGGCGGCGCAGATACAGCGGGCGGGGCGCCGGCAGCTCCTCGCCGGCCGCCAGCCGGGCCGCGGCGAGCGAGGCGAGCGCGGCGGCGGACACGTGCTCGGGCTCGTGGACGCTCGGGAAGGTGTCCGGGTAGAGCAGCGCGCCCGCGCCGACCGCCGGAAGCCCGGCGACCTGCTCGGCGATGTCCGCCGGGCGGTCCACCGCCGGATCGGTCAGCCGGGTGTGCGAGTCGGCGTACTTCGCCCAGTAGACCTCCTTGCGCCGGGCGTCGGTCGCCACGACGAAGGGGCCGGTCTCGATGTCGGCGGCGTGGGCGAGGCCGTCCAGGGTGCAGACCCCGTGCACGGGGACGCCGAGCGCGAGCCCGAAGGTGTCGGCGGTCATCAGCCCGACGCGCAGGCCGGTGTAGGGGCCGGGTCCGATGCCGACGACGATCCCGGTGACCGCCTCCAGCTTCAGCCCGGCCTCGGCGAGCACGCGGTCGACGGCCGGCAGCAGCAGCTCTCCGTGCCGGCGCGCGTCCACCTGGCTCGACGAGGCGATGACGTCCGTGCCGTCGTGCAGCGCGACGGTGACGGCGGGTGTTGCGGTATCCAGAGCGAGCAAGAGCACGCGAACAGCCTACGGCGCCCGCGGCTCGCGCACGCCCGTCCGGGGCGCACGGTCACCGGCTGCTACGGTCTGTACGGAGTACGTCACGAAGTACGACATATGACAGCTCTTGTCCGGCAATCCTGTCCGGCATTTCCTGTCCGGCATTTCTTGTCCGGCATTCGGTGCGAGCAGAGGTGGGCGCAGGTGGCAGGGACCAGCTCGGGGATCGTGGCCGCTCTCACCGCGGCGGCCGTCGGCGCCGTCGGCTTCCTCGCCTACCAGGCCCAGGCGACCGTGCCGGCGGGCCTGGGCGGCAGGCCCGCGCCGGGCGCGTCCGCGTCGGCGGCCGCCAGCAAGGCGCCCCGGGACCGGCACAACCCGACCGCCCTGCCGAGCGGCTCCGGCACGGGTGAGCGGGTCGTGTACTCGGTGGACGACGACCGGGTCTGGCTGGTCGGCGAGAGCGGCCGGGTGGAGCGCTCGTTCCCGGTGTTCCCGGGCACCCTGGACCCGCTGCCGGGCACCTACTGGGTGTCGTCCCGCTCGAACGCGATCACCGGCACGGACGGGCTGCCCGTCGAACACGTGGTGCGGTTCACCAGCGTGGACGGGGTGGCGATCGGCTTCAGCGCGGCGGTCGGCAGCGGCGACTCCGGCTCCGGCGCGGGGCCCGAGCCGGGCGTCAAGACGGGCGGCATCCGGGAGAACCGGGAGGACGGCGACGCGATGTGGAAGTTCGCCACGATCGGGGTGCGGGTGGTCGTGATCCGCTAGGCGGCGTCACGGTGGGCACGGTCGGCAGGGTCGCGGTCCGCAGGGCCATGGTCCGCAGGGGGCTGCGGGGGTGTCCCGCCTTCGGGGGGTTCCGGAGCCCTCGAAATCGCGTCCGCCGCCGCGCACGACGCCAGCAGGTCGCTCATCGACACGTCGGACATGGACGCCTCCTGAGGTGCGGGGGCGGGCGGGGTTAGGCATGCCTAACCAAGGGCTGGATACCATGTCATCACGCCCGGAGGTCCCGCGCAACAGGTTGCCGACGGCCTGTCGGAAAAGGTCGGACGCCGAAAGGGTCGGACGCCGAACGGGTCAGACGGTCAGGGCGGCCAGGTCCGAGCCGGTCCACCGCGCGCCCAGCCCGGTCAGCGTCACATGCCGTACCTCGTCGGTGGTGTCGCCGACGGCACGGTGGATGACGACCTGGAGGCGGTCCTCGGTCAGCTCCTCGACCTTGCCCTCGCCCCACTCCACGACGATCACCGAGTCGGACAGCGAGACATCGAGGTCGAGGTCCTCCATCTCGTCCAGGCCGCCACCGAGCCGGTAGGCGTCCACGTGGACCAGCGGCGGACCGTCGCCGAGCGAGGGGTGCACCCGGGCGATCACGAAGGTCGGCGAGGTGACCGCGCCGCGCACGCCCAGGCCCTCGCCGAGTCCCCGGGTCAGCGTGGTCTTGCCCGCCCCCAGCTCACCGCTGAGCATCACCAGGTCGCCCGCGCGCAGCAGCGCGGCCAGCCGGCGGCCCAGCTCGCGCATCTGCTCGGGCGAGGTGATCGTCAGGCGGGTCTCAGCGGGGAGGTGCGGTGCTGCTGGTGCTTCCATAGCCCATAACCGTAGCCCCTGCGGGTACCGCACCCGCGCGGGTGAGCAGGTCGGCGAGGCGGTCGGTGACCACTTCCGGGTGTTCCAGCATCACCAGGTGCCCGGCGTCCGGCACCAGCACCAGCTCGGCGTCCGGGAGCAGGCCGGCGATGGCCTCGCTGTGCTCGCTCGGCGTCACCAGGTCCTGCATCCCGGCCAGCACCAGCACCGGCAGCTCCCGGAAGCAGGCCAGTGCCTCGGTCTTGTCGTGCTCGGTGAAGGCCGGATAGAACTCGGCGACCACGTCGATCGGGGTGGACTCGATCATCCGCTCGGCGAACCGCTCGACCGCCGGATCGACGTCCCGCCCGGCGAACGAGTACCGCTTGATGATCCCGGCGAACAGGTCGGCGGTGGCCCGGCGCCCCTTCTCCACCAGCTCCGCCTGCTGCCCGAGCGCCCTGAGCACCCCCGGGAGTATCCGGCGGATCGCGTTGACCCCGGCCATCGGCAGCCCGAAGTTGACCTCGCCCATCCGGCCGGAGGAGGTACCGACGAACGCGGTGGCGACGACCCGGTCCCGGATCAGCTCGGGAAAGTGCGCGGCGAGCGCCATCACCGTCATCCCGCCCATCGAGTGGCCGACCAGCACGATCGGCCCCTCCGGTACGGCGGCGTCCAGGACGGCCTTCAGATCGCGGCCGAGCTGGTCGATGGTGACGGGCACCCGGTCCCGGGTCTGGGCCACGCCCCGCCCGGAGCGCCCGTGGCTGCGCTGGTCCCAGTGCACGGTCCGGACCACCCCGCGCAGCGCCGCCCGCTGGAAGTGCCAGGCGTCCTGGTTGAGGCAGTAGCCGTGGCAGAGGACGACGGTGACCGGGGCGGGCGCCTTGCGGCCGAACAGCCGGCGCCGGCGCGGCGAGACCTGCGCGCCGGAGTCGGGCTCGACCTCGTCGACCTCGTAGTACAGCTCGGTGCCGTCGTCGGCGACGGCCTTGCCCGGGGTGCCGCGCAGGGTGCCGTACGGCCCCGCCGAGTCCAGCGCCAGCCGTGCCTTGCGGCGCACCCCGCGGCCGACCGTCATCCGCTCCAGGGCGACACCGGCCGCCGCTCCCGCGGCCAGCACGCCGATCGCGGCTCCGGCGAGGCCGGTCGCCCTGCGCCAGCTCCCGGCCGCCCCCGCGGCGGAGGCGGCGGCCGCCGAGGCCACGACGTCCGCCACGGCCTCCGCACTGCTCTCGCTCACGTACCGCTCCTCTTCGCCGTACCGCAGTTCGCCCGGACGGGTTACGCGTGCTCGTTCACATAGACGCGCGGAACCCGGGTTCCGATGCGCGTCACGATCTCGTACGCGATGGTGCCGCAGGCCTGCGCCCAGTCCTCGGCGGTGGGCTCACCGCGGTCCCCGGGCCCGAACAGCACGGCCTGGCTGCCCACCGCGGGCTCGTCGCCGCCCAGGTCCACCACGAACTGGTCCATCGCGACGCGCCCGGCGACCGTCCGCCACTTGCCGTCGACCAGCACCGGGCCGGTGCCGGAGGCGTGCCGCGGGATGCCGTCCGCGTACCCGACCGGGACCAGGCCGAGGGTGGTCTCGCCGGGGGTGACGTAGTGGTGGCCGTACGACACCCCGTGGCCGCCCGGGACATGCTTGACCAGCGCCAGCGAGGCGCTGAGCGTCATCACCGGGCGCAGCCCGAAGTCGGCGGGCGTGCCCAGCTCCGGGCTCGGCGCGATGCCGTACATCGCGACGCCCGTGCGGACCAGGTCGAAGTGGGTCTCGGGGAGGGTGAGCGCGGCCGCGGAGTTGGCGATGTGCCGCACCTCGGGGCGCACGCCCTGCCGCTCGGCGTACGACACCATCTCCCGGAAGCCGGCGAGCTGGGCGGCGATGGACGGATGGCCCGGCTCGTCGGCGCAGGCGAAGTGCGACCACAGGCCGGTGACCCGGACCAGCCCGGCGGCCTCGGCGCGCAGCGCCTCGGCGACCAGTTCGGCCCAGTCGGCGCCGGGCTGGCAGCCGTTCCGGCCGAGCCCGGTGTCCGCCTTGAGCTGCACCCGGGCGACCCGGCCGGCCTGCCGGGCGGCCGCCACGACCTCCTCGAGGGCCCACATCCCGCTCAGCGACACGTCGATGTCCGCCTCGATCGCCTGCCGCCAGGGGCCGCCGGGCACCCACAGCCAGCACAGGATCCGGCCCGGCAGCCCGGCCGCCCGCAGTGCCAGGGCCTCCTCGGGCGTGGCCGTGCCGAGCCAGGTCGCACCGGCCTTGAGGGCCGCGCGGGCACAGGGCACCGCCCCGTGGCCGTAACCGTCGGACTTGACGACGGCCATCAGGGCGGCGCCGTTCACCCGGGCGCGCAGGGTCCGCACATTGGCGCGCAGGGCGCCGAGATCGATCTCGGCGCGGGCGCGCAGGGGGGCGGTCGGCACAGCTGCTGTCTCACTCATCGCGCCCCCAGTCTCTCAGAGGCCCGAACGGGGCCTCGGGTGCCGTCTCAGGTACCCGGGCGCCGCCCCCACACATACACGTGGTCGCCCTTCTTCGTGACATCCCACAGCTTGCGCGCGTCGGCGAGCTTGAGGTTGACGCAGCCCATGGAACCGACGGTGGTGTAGATGCTGCCGTAGACGGCGTGGAAGGCCTGGCCGCCGTCGAAGAACTGGGCGTACGGCATCGGCTGGTTGTAGAGGGTCGAGACATGGTTCTTGTGCCGCCAGTAGATGGTGTGCCAGCCCTTGCGGGTGACATATCCCTTGCGGCCGCTGCGGATCGGCACCGGGCCGAACACCACCTTCGACCCCTTTTGCACCCAGGTGAGCTGACGGTCCAGATCGACGCAGGCGACCCGGTACGACCGCACCGGGCACTTCTTGGCCGCGTTCGGGTTCTTCTTGGCCGAGAGCAGCATCATGGTCGACCAGGTCACCGGCCCGGCGAAGCCGATCGCGGGCTTGATCTTGTAGGTGATCTGGAAGGCGCGGATCGCCTTGCAGTCGGAGGCGGACTGCTTGCCGTCCACCTTCAGCTTCAGCCAGCGCTCGACCTGGCGCTGGTAGGGGCCGGCCTGTTTGCTGCACGTCACCTTGGCGACGGCGTCGTTCAGGGGCACGTACTCGATGAGGTCGTACGTCCCCGGTGCCGCGTCCCTGGGCTCTACGGCGTCCTCCTGCCGGCTCGGCGTGTACACCTTCGGCGGCAACGCCTGGTCGGGCGTGTCGATCTGCCAGGGCTGACCGGGACGGGGGGCGACACCCGGGACGAGGTCGGTGGTGGGGGTCGGGGAGACGGGGTGCGCCGCCGCGGGCTCGGCGGCTGCGGTGAGGGCCCCGGCGGGAAGGGTCACCGCTGCCGCGAGCAGCACGGCGAGGCCTCGCTGTGCGATTTGTCTGCTGATCACCTCTTCAGCCAAGCGTGGGGCTCCGCCGGTTCAGCGGTGGCGCGCGGGAAGGTCACCCGGGTGGAGCGGAGCCCGAGCTGCGGGCAGTCGTGCCGCTGGGGCGGCACGGGTGGGCGCAGCGGCACCTCTCAGCGAGCAGCGCCCTGTCCCACCCCCGCCCAACCACAGCACCGCGCACACCCTCACACGCCCCGCACATCACGCCACGCCTCCGGGATGCGGTCCGAGACGTCATGCGCCCCCACCGGCGCCCCCGCCGCCGCGAACCGCCCCGCCAGGCCGTGCAGATACGCGCCCACACTCCCCGCATCCCGCGCCGACAGCCCCGCCGCCAGCAAGGAGCCCGCCAGCCCGGACAGCACATCCCCGCTCCCGGCCGTGGCCAGCCACCCCGTGCCCGTGGGGTTCACCCGCACCGCCCCGGCGCCCCCCGCCTCGGCGACCAGCGTCGTCGACCCCTTCAGCAGCACCGCCGCCCGGTACCGCGCCGCCAACTCCCGTACCGCCGCCAGCCGGCCGCCCTCGACCTCCTCCCGCCGTACCCCCAGCAGCGCGGCCGCCTCCCCGGCGTGCGGCGTCATCAGGGTCGGCGCCGTACGCCCCCGTACCGACTCCGGCTCCGCCAGCCGCAGCCCGTCCGCGTCGAGCAGGACCGGCACATCCGCCGCCAGCACCTCGGCCACGGTCGCCGCGTCCTCGCCGGCCCCCGGTCCGACCACCCACGCCTGCACCCGCCCGGCCTTCGCGGGTCCGGCGTCGGACACCAGCGTCTCGGGGAACCGGGCGATGACCGCGTCCCCGGCCGGCCCCACATAGCGCACCGCCCCGGCCCCGCCCCGCAGCGCCCCGGAGACGGCGAGGACCGCGGCCCCGGGATACCGCGCGGATCCGGCGGCGATGCCCACCACCCCGCGCCGGTACTTGTCGCTCTCCGCCGCCGGCACCGGCAGCAGCCGCGCCACCTCGGCGTGCTGCAAGGCCTCCAGCTCGCCCTCGGCGGGCAGTTCGAGCCCGATGTCGACGAGCCGTACGACACCGGCGTACTCCCGCGCGGGATCCACCAGCAGCCCCGGCTTGTACGTCCCGAAGGTGACGGTCACATCGGCCGCGAGCGCGGCGCCCCGCACCTCGCCGGTGTCCGCCTCCACCCCGCTGGGCAGGTCCACCGCCACCACCGCCGCCCGGGACCGCGCCACCACCCCGGCCAGCCGCTCGGCGTCCGGCCGCAGCCCGCCTCTGCCGCCGATCCCGACGATCCCGTCCACCACCAGATCGGCCCGCAGCAGCAGGTCCTCGGCGCGGTCCGGGGAGGTCACCGTCCCACCGGCCCGCCGCAGCGCGGCCAGGCCGCCGGCGTGCGTCCGGTCCGGCGCGAGGAGCACGGCGGTGACCCCGGCGCCGCGCCGGGCCAGCCGGGCTCCCGCGTACAGCGCGTCCCCGCCGTTGTCGCCGCTGCCCACGAGCAGTACCACCCGGCTGCCGTACACCCGCCCGAGCAGTTCGGCGCAGGCGGCGGCCAGCCCGGCGGCGGCCCGCTGCATCAGCGCGCCCTCCGGCAGCCGTGCCATGAGGGCCCGTTCGGCCGTCCTTACCGTCTCCACGCTGTACGCAGTACGCATGGAACCGAGTCTGCCCGGTATCCCCCGCCCGCCACACCCGGTCCGGGCCGCTCAGCCCTCCGCGACCACCACCGCGGAGGCGACGCCCGCGTCATGGCTCAACGACACGTGCCAGGAGCGCACTCCCAGCTCCGCCGCCCGGGCGGCCACCGTCCCGCGCACCCGCAGCCGGGGCTGCCCGCTGTCCTCCACGTACACCTCGGCATCGGTCCAGTGCAGTCCCGGCGGCGCCCCCAGCGCCTTGGCCAGCGCCTCCTTCGCCGCGAACCGCGCCGCGAGCGAGGCGATGCCGCGCCGCTCCCCGCCGGGCAGCAGCAACTCCCGCTCCACGAACAGCCGGTCGGCCAGCCCCGGCGTCCGCTCCAGGGACGCCCGGAAGCGGTCGATCTCGGCGACGTCGATGCCCACCCCGATGATGCTCATGCCGAGAACCCTAAGGCGCGACCGGGCAACGCACCCTCGGCGCGGCGCCGTAGAGTGACCGGATGTCCGAGCCCTCCCGTCCGCCCGCCGACCCGGGCACCGCCCCGGAGCAGTTGTACGAGCTGGCCCTGGCCGCGCCCGACCGGTACCGGACCGCCGAGCTGTCCCGCGCCCTCGCCGAGCACTACGCGCAGGAGTCCGCCGACTGGGCCGTACGGCTGGCCGCGGATCTGGCCGCGGTGCGGGACCCGGAGTCCTGGCGGCGGCTGGTACGGCAGATCGCCTGGCAGCTGTCCCGGCGGACCAGCCTCGTCACACTCCGGCCGCTGTTCGAGACCCACTCCCCCGTCGCCCTCGACGACCCGGCGACCGAGGTCCGCGCCTGTCTGCTGTACGAACTGGCCCTGCGCTCCGGCTTCCACCACCCCCGCCACCACGCGGCCTACCTCGCCTACGGCGCCGGGCTGCGCGACCTCGGCCACCCGCTGGCCTGGCTGCCGCTCACCTCGTACCGCTTCGAGCAGGTGATGTGGCTGTCCAGCCGTACCGAACACGGTGCCGTCGGCTCGGACGGCCCGGAGCGCCTGCGCGCCGGCTACCCCGAGATACCGCCCACCGCCGGCGGGGCCCGCGCCGGACGGGCCGCACACCGGATCGCGGACCCCGCCCGCACCACGGCCGCGGCCGGCGGCTTCGGCCAACTCGCGCAGCAGGAAGCGGTGTTCTACGCGCTCCCGGAGCCCCTCGACCCGGCCGACTTCAACGGCGCCCTGCTCGCCGAGCTGGACGCGGAGTGCCTGGAGGCCACCACCGGCGACACCGTCACCACGGTCCACACCACCGCGGACGACCTCGCCGGCGACCTCTTCCTCGCCGATTTCGGCGGCGGCTGCTACGGCGAACCGCAGTACGGCGCCTACGCCCGGCTGCACGCCTGGCAGAGCCTGTACGCGGTACTGGACCTCGGTCCGGAGACCCCGCACGCGGAGGCGATCCGCCGCGCCGCCGACTTCCGCTTTCTGCGTTTCGCCCTCCCCCAGCACTCCGACAACCGCTGGTTCACCTGGGACTTCACGGACACCGCGTTCGCCTGTCTGGACCCGGACCGCACCCGGGTCACCGTCCTCGCGGCGAGCGAGACCGACTGACGGACCGTCCGGCCCCCTCGCCCACACACCCCTTAGCCTGCACGCATGACGCCGCAGACGTATCTCTCCGAGTTGTTCTCCCTCGAGGGCCGGGTCGCCCTCGTCACCGGCGGCAGCTCCGGCATAGGCCGGGCCATCGCCGAGGCGCTGGCGCTGGCCGGCGCCCAGGTGGTGGTCGTCGCCCGCGGCAAGGAACAACTGGCCGCCACCGTCGAGGAGTTGCGGGCGGCCGGCGGCCGGGCCGACTGGGTGAGCGGGGACCTGACCGACCGTGCCGGGGTGCGGGCGGCGGCCGAGGAGGCGGCCGGGGTGTTCGGCGAACCCGACATCCTCGTCAACTCCGCCGGGATCAACCTGCGCCCGCCGATGAACGAGCTGGACGAGGACGTCTGGGACACCACCATGGCGGTGAACCTGACGGCGCCCTTCCTGCTGGGACAGCGGTTCGGCCCCGGCATGGCCGAGCGGGGCTTCGGCCGGATCATCCACATCACCTCCCAGCAGGCGCACCGCGCCTTCGTACAGAGCGGTGCGTACGGCGTGTCGAAGGGCGCGCTGGAGTCGCTGGCCCGCTCCCAGGCCGAGGCCTGGTCCCCGCACGGCGTCACCGTCAACACCCTGGTGCCCGGGTTCGTGATGACGCCGCTCAACCGGCGGCTGTCGTCCGACCCGGAGCGGGTCGCGGCGCTGGCCGCGCGCACCATGACCGGCCGCAACGGCCTCGCCGAGGACTTCGCGGGCGCCGCCGTCTTCCTCGCGAGCCGCGCCTCCGCCTACCTCACGGGCCAGTCGATCTGCGTGGACGGCGGCTTCTCCGTCCACTGACCACGCACACCGGCCGCGCTCCCCGCCGCTACTCCACCGTCACCGACTTCGCCAGGTTCCGCGGCTGGTCCACGTCGTTGCCCCGCGCCGTGGCCAGCTCGCAGGCGAAGACCTGGAGCGGCACCGTGGCCACCAGCGGCTGGAGCAGCGTCGGCGTGACCGGGATGCGGATCAGGTGGTCGGCGTACGGGACCACCGCCTCGTCACCCTCCTCCGCGATGACGATCGTGCGCGCACCCCGCGCCCTGATCTCCTGGATATTGGAGACGATCTTGTCGTGCAGGACCGAGCGGCCGCGCGGGGACGGTACGACGACCACCACCGGCAGGTCCTCCTCGATCAGCGCGATCGGGCCGTGCTTCAGCTCGCCCGCCGCGAAGCCCTCGGCGTGCATATAGGCGAGTTCCTTGAGCTTCAGGGCGCCTTCCAGGGCGACCGGGTAGCCGACGTGCCGGCCCAGGAAGAGGACCGTGTCCTTGTCGGCGAGGGTGCGGGCCAGCGCCCGTACCGGCTCCATCGTCTCCAGGACCCGGTCGACCTCCTCCGAGATGCGCGAGAGGTCCCTGATCACGGCCTGGATCTCGTCGCCCCACTTGGTGCCGCGCACCTGGCCCAGATAGAGGGCCACCAGATAGCAGGCGACCAGCTGGGTCAGGAACGCCTTGGTCGAGGCGACCGCCACCTCCGGGCCGGCGTGCGTGTACAGCACCGCGTCCGACTCGCGCGGGATCGTCGAGCCGTTGGTGTTGCAGATGGCCAGCACCTTCGAGCCCTGCTCGCGGGCGTGCCGCAGCGCCATCAGGGTGTCCATGGTCTCGCCGGACTGGGAGATCGCGATCACCAGCGAGCGGCTGTCCAGGATCGGGTCCCGGTAGCGGAACTCGCTGGCCAGCTCCACCTCGCAGGGGATCCGCGTCCAGTGCTCGATGGCGTACTTGGCGATCAGGCCGGAGTGGAAGGCCGTACCGCAGGCGACGATGACGACCTTGTCGATCTCGCGCAGCTCGGAGGGGCTGATCCGCACCTCGTCCAGCGTCAGCGAGCCGGACGGGTCGATCCGGCCGAGCAGGGTGTCGGCGACCGCCTTGGGCTGCTCGGCGATCTCCTTGAGCATGAAGTAGTCATAGCCGCCCTTCTCCGCCGCCGACGCGTCCCAGTCGACGTGGTAGGAGCGGACCTCCGCCGGGCGGCCGTCGAACCCGGTGACCGTCACGCCGTCGCGGCGCAGCTCCACCACCTGGTCCTGGCCCAGCTCGATCGCCGAGCGGGTGTGGGCGATGAACGCGGCGACGTCGGAGGCCAGGAACGCCTCACCCTCGCCGACGCCCACCACCAGCGGCGAGTTGCGGCGCGCGCCGACCACCACGTCCGGCTCGTCCGCGTGCACCGCGACCAGCGTGAACGCGCCCTCCAGCCGTCGGCACACCAGCCGCATCGCCTCCGCCAGGTCGGCGCAGGAGGAGAACTCCTCGGCGAGCAGGTGGGCGACCACCTCGGTGTCGGTCTCGGAGTTCAGCTCATGACCGCGCTCGGCCAGTTCGGCGCGCAGCACCGCGAAGTTCTCGATGATGCCGTTGTGGACGACGGCGACCCGGCCCGCGTTGTCCAGATGCGGGTGGGCGTTGGCGTCGGTGGGGCCGCCGTGGGTGGCCCACCGGGTGTGACCGATGCCCGTCGAGCCCGTCGGCAGCGGCCGCTCGACCAGCTCCTTCTCCAGGTTGACCAGCTTCCCCGCCTTCTTGCCCGCGGCCAGCCCGCCGTCGGCCAGCACGGCGACGCCCGCCGAGTCGTACCCCCGGTACTCCAGCCGCTTCAGCCCGGCCATCACGACATCGAGCGCCGACTGCGATCCCACGTATCCCACGATTCCGCACATGCGCCGCAGCCTACGGTCCACACGGCGCCGGAAACCGCTTCCGCGTGCCCGAATTCGGAAATTCCCACCGCCATACGAGCGCTCCGGCAGGCGTGACGGACCCCACCTCCCCGCGCCGTACAAACTCCGTTAACAATGGAATGTGATCTCACCGGTCTCCTCGATGCCCCGGAGCGCCCACCGGCACAGGCCGGAGGCGACTCCCTACGTCGACCTCACCCGCGCCGAGTGGAGCGCGCTGCGTGACAAGACGCCGCTCCCCCTCACCGCCGAGGAGGTGGAACGGCTGCGGGGCCTGGGCGATGTGATCGACCTGGAGGAGGTGCGGGACATCTACCTCCCGCTCTCGCGCCTGCTGAATCTCTACGTCGGCGCCACCGACGGCCTCAGAGGCGCGCTGAACACCTTCCTCGGCGAGCAGGGCTCCCAGTCCGGCACCCCGTTCGTCATAGGGATCGCCGGCTCCGTGGCCTGCGGCAAGTCGACCGTCGCCCGGCTCCTCCAGGCGCTGCTGTCCCGCTGGCCCGAGCACCCGCGGGTGGAGCGCGTCACCACCGACGGCTTCCTGCTGCCGACCAAGGAGCTCCAGGCCCGCGGCCTGATGTCGCGGAAAGGTTTCCCCGAGTCCTACGACCGCCGGGCCCTGACCCGGTTCGTCGCCGACATCAAGGCCGGCAAGGACGAGGTCACCGCCCCCGTCTACTCGCACCTGATCTACGACATCGTGCCGGGCGAGAAGCTCGTCGTCCGCCGCCCCGACATCCTGATCGTCGAGGGCCTCAACGTCCTCCAGCCCGCCCTGCCCGGCAAGGACGGCCGCACCCGGGTCGGTCTCGCCGACTACTTCGACTTCAGCGTGTACGTCGACGCGGCCGCCGACGACGTCGAGCGCTGGTACCTCAACCGCTTCCGGAAGCTGCGGCAGACCGCCTTCCAGGACCCCAACTCGTACTTCCGCAAGTACACCCAGGTGTCCGAGGAGGAGGCCCTCGACTACGCCCGCACCCAGTGGCGGACGATCAACAAGCCCAACCTGGTCGAGAACATCGCCCCCACCCGCGGCCGCGCCACCCTGGTCGTCCGCAAGGGCCCCGACCACAAGGTGCAGCGGCTGAGGCTGCGCAAGCTGTAGTCCACAGGGTTGGATGGGCGCCATGCTGCATCTGCGCCTGATCACCCCCTCTGACACGACGGACGAGGTGGTGCGGCTGATCGAGAAGACGGTCGGCACCGCCCACCTCGTCGTCCTGCCGGGAGCCGCCCGCAATCCCGTCGGCGACGTGGTGCTCTGCGACGTCGCCCGCGAGGCCGGCGACGAACTCCTCACCGAGCTGCGCCGCCTGGAGCTGGACCGCACCGGCTCCATCGCGGTGGAGAACATCGACCTGTCGCTGTCCCGCCGGGCCGACAAGGCGGAACAGGAGGCGCCGGGCGAGGGCGCGGACGCCGTGCTGTGGGAGGGGCTGACGGACGCCACGCACGAGGAGTCCACGCTCTCCGTCACCTACGTCGCGTTCCTGGCCGTGGCCACCATGCTCGCCGCCTGCGGTGTGATGCTGGACAACGCGATCCTGATCGTGGGCGCGATGGCGGTCGGCCCGGAGTTCGGTCCGCTCGCGGGCATCTCCACGGCCCTGGTGCAGCGGGCCCCGGCCCTGGTGGCGCGGTCGCTGTGGGCGCTACTGGCCGGATTCGCCGCCGCGATGGTGCTGACGGCGGGCTTCAGCTGGCTGATGGACCAGCTGGGGTACTTCGACCGCTCCATGGTGGAGGCGGCCCGCCCGAACACCGGGTTCATCTGGAAACCGGACGCGATGTCCTTCGTCGTGGCCTTCCTGGCCGGCATCGCCGGAACCCTGTCCCTCACGTCCGCGAAGTCCGGTGCGCTGATCGGCGTGGCGATCTCGGTGACCACGGTTCCGGCGGCGGCGAACGCGGCGGTGGCCCTCAGCTACACCGACTACTCCCAGACCTGGGGCTCGACCTGGCAGCTCCTCGCCAACCTCGGCGGCATCGTACTGGCCGGCACCCTCACGCTGCTGGCCCAGAAGTGGTTCTGGGCCAGGCAGCGGGCACGTACCGCGAAGACCGGGAGCTTCTCGTAGTGCAGCGCGCGGTCCGGGCCGATGCGGCCACCGGGCCGTCACTGCCCACCGAGTCACTCCATGCCGGCTAGCCCAGCGCCGACTTCACCGCGTCGGCCAGCCGGCCGGCGACCGAGCGGGCCTGCTCGATGTCCGCGGCCTCGACCATCACCCGCACCAGCGGCTCGGTCCCCGAGGGACGCAGCAGCACCCGCCCGGTGTGGCCCAGCTCCCGCTCGGCCTCGGTGACGGCTGCGGCCAGGTCGCCGGACGTCCTCACCCGCGACTTGTCCACGTCCGGCACGTTGATGAGCACCTGCGGCAGCCGCTCCATCACCGACGCCAGCTCCCGCAGCGACCGCCCGGTCTCCGCGACCCGCGCCGCCAGCAGCAGCCCGGTCAGCGTGCCGTCCCCGGTCGTCGCGTGATCGAGGATGATCACGTGCCCGGACTGCTCGCCGCCGAGCGCGTACCCGTGCTCCTTCATCTCCTCGAGCACATAGCGGTCGCCCACCGCCGTCTGCACCAGCTGGATCCCGGCCCGCTCCATCGCCAGCTTGAAGCCCAGGTTGGACATCACCGTGGCGACGACCGTGTCGCTGCGCAGCGCCGACCGCTCCCGCATCGCCAGCGCCAGGACGGCGAGGATCTGGTCGCCGTCCACCTCGGCGCCGGTGTGGTCCACGGCCAGGCACCGGTCGGCGTCACCGTCGTGCGCGACCCCGAAGTCCGCGCCGTGCTCCACGACCGCGGCCTTCAGCCGGTCCAGATGGGTCGAACCGCAACCGTCGTTGATGTTGAGCCCGTCCGGCTCGGCGCCGATCGTCACGACCTGGGCACCGGCCCGCGCGAACACCTCCGGCGAGACCCCCGAGGCCGCGCCGTGCGCTTCGTCCAGGACGATCTTCAGTCCGTCGAGCCGGTTGGGCAGCACCGACAGCAGATGGCCGACGTACTGCTCGAAACCCTCGTCGTAGGGCCGGACGCGGCCCACCCCGGCGCCCGTCGGGCGCTCCCAGGGCTCACCGTGGCGGTGCGACTCGTAGACCGCCTCGATCCGGTCCTCCAGCTCGTCGGCGAGCTTGTGGCCGCCGCGGGCGAAGAACTTGATGCCGTTGTCCGGCATGGCGTTGTGGCTGGCGGACAGCATCACGCCCAGGTCGGCACCGAGCGCACCGGTCAGGTACGCGACCGCCGGGGTCGGCAGCACGCCGACCGTCAGGACGTCGACGCCCGCGCTCGCCAGACCGGCGACCACGGCCGCCTCCAGGAACTCCCCGGACGCCCGCGGGTCCCGTCCGACCACGGCTTTCGGCTTGTGGCCCGCGAAGGTGCCCGCCTCGGCCAGCACATGCGCCGCGGCGACGGAGAGGCCGAGCGCCATCTCGGCCGTCAGATCCGCGTTGGCGACACCGCGCACGCCGTCCGTGCCGAAGAGTCGTCCCACTTGTCCTCCATCCGATCACACAAGCCGGTCACACAAGCCTCTGAGCGCCTGAACGTCTTGTGTCGTTATACGCCCTTGGCTTGGATAAACGAACGCCCCGACGGCACAAGTGGCGTGCCGCCGGGGCGTTCGGAGTACGCAGGGGCCGAAGCCCGTACACGTACGAGCAGGCAGCGAAGCTTAGCGCTTGCTGTACTGCGGAGCCTTGCGGGCCTTCTTCAGACCGGCCTTCTTGCGCTCGACCGCACGGTCGTCGCGCTTCAGGAAGCCGGCCTTCTTCAGCGGGCCGCGGTTGTTGTCGACGTCGGCCTCGTTCAGCGCACGGGCGACACCGAGACGGAGCGCACCGGCCTGACCGGAGACACCGCCACCGGCGATGCGGGCGATGACGTCGTAGCGGCCCTCCAGCTCGAGCACCTTGAAGGGCTCGTTGACTTCCTGCTGGTGCACCTTGTTCGGGAAGTAGTCCTCGAGGGTGCGGCCGTTGATCTTCCACTTGCCGGTGCCCGGAACGATCCGGACGCGGGCAATGGCGTTCTTACGGCGGCCCAGGCCGGCAGCCGGCTGGGGCTCACCGAAGCGCGAGGCGAGGGACTCGGAGGTGTACTCACCCTCCACCGGAACCTCGGACTCGGTGGTGTAGCTGTCGATGTCAAGCTCTTCGAGCGGCTGCTCGGCAGTGGTCTCGGCCACGATTCTCCTCAGATTCTCTTCAGTCTTAGGGGGTGGCCGGACTTACTGCGCGACCTGGGTGATCTCGAACGGCACCGGCTGCTGGGCAGCGTGCGGGTGCTGGTCACCCTTGTAGACCTTCAGCTTCGAGAGCATCTGACGGCCCAGGGAGTTCTTGGGGAGCATGCCCTTGACGGCCTTCTCGATCGCCTTCTCAGGGTTCTTGTCGAGAAGCTCGTCGTAGCGGACGGAACGCAGACCACCCGGGTAGCCGGAGTGGCGGTACGCCATCTTCTGGGTCCGCTTGTTGCCGGACAGGTGCACCTTGTCGGCGTTGATGATGATGACGAAGTCACCAGCGTCGACGTGCGGCGCGTAGATCGGCTTGTGCTTGCCCCGGAGGAGGGTCGCAGCAGTGGTGGCGAGACGGCCCAGGACGACGTCCTGAGCGTCGATGACGTGCCACTGGCGCGTCACATCGCCGGGCTTGGGGCTGTACGTACGCACGGTTCGTAGCCTTCGCTTCGAGTGAATGGTCCTGAACAGGTCACCGAAACGATCACGACAGCCTTGACCGCACTGCGGTGACGCAAACCGCGTGCTGGTCGCTGGTCATCGGCCCGGTGGACCGGTGTAAGGGCCCGTCCCGTGAGAATGAGCAAGCCAATACACAACGAAGAAGCAGGTTACCTGGCTGGCCCCGGACGGGTCAAAACGAGGCAGGCCGTACGACGGACCCCGCACCACACGCCCCCCGTCTAAGATGCGCCCCATGAGTTACGGGCAGGGGGGACCCCAGTCTCAGTGGGATCCCTGGAAACCTCAATCCCAGCAGCCGTGGAACAGCGGCGGCGACGACGGGACTCCCGACTGGGCCGCGCTGGCGGAGGCCTCGGAGACCCGCACCAAACGCCGCAAGGTGCTGTTCATAGCCGGCGGCGCGCTCGCCACGGTCGCCATCGGCGCCGCCGTGGCCATGGCCGTCGTCAACGCCAACAAGCACGACGACCCGGTGGCCGGCCCCACAGGCGGCCCCCATGGAGGCTCACTGCCCAGCGGCTCGGCCACCCCCTCCTTCGCGCCCACCAGCGCCCCGCCGCCACTGGACCCGAAGGAGTTCATCTCCAGCGCCAAGAAGGACACCGCCCCGCTCAGCGCCGACACCCTCTTCCCGGGCACCCGGCTGACCGAGAACGGGACGGTGTACAAGAAGGGCCTCACGGCCGACACCACCCGCTGCACCACGGCCGCCGGCGGCACCCTGCCCAAGATCCTCACCGCCAACGGCTGCACCCGGCTGCTCCGCGCCACCTACACCGACGGCTCCGGCATCGCGGTCACCGTCGGCGTCGCCGTCTTCGACGACCAGGCGCAGGCCACCAAGGTCAACAAGCAGGCCACCAAGAACGCCATGGTCCGCTCCCTGCCCGGCAAGGGGGTCAAGGACTTCTGCGACTCCGCGGTCTGCCTGACCACGACGAACGCCGTCGGCCGCTACGCCTACTTCACCACCAGCGGCTTCATCAGCGGCAAGAACGTCACCGACAAGGACACCAAGGTCTTCCGCGTCAGCAAGGACCTCCAGCAGTTCATCTTCAACCAGATCTACCGGCGCGGTCAGGCCCAGGCCTCGGCGGCCGCCAACCAGTAGGTCAGCAGCACCCCGCCGACGGCAGCGAGCGCTTGTTCCGCGCCTCCCTGCTGCGCGCCGCCAGCAGCTCGTCGGCGGGGTAGCCGACCTCCTCCAGGGTCAGCCCGTGCGGCCGTACGACATGGACGGCCGAGTCCCGCACCCCCGCGGCCAGCACCTTCCCGGGCCACTCGGGATCCCGGTGCCCGTCCCCCACGAACAGCAGCGCCCCGATCAGCGAACGCACCATGTTGTGGCAGAACGCGTCGGCCCGCACGGTGGCGGTGACGATCCCGTCGGCGCCCCGTTCCAGGCTCAGCTGCTGCAAGGTGCGGATGGTGGTCGCGCCCTCCCGCTTCTTGCAGTACGCGGCGAAGTCG
Source organism: Streptomyces sp. NPDC127190 (assembly GCF_042672505.1). NCBI lineage: Bacteria > Bacillati > Actinomycetota > Actinomycetes > Kitasatosporales > Streptomycetaceae > Streptomyces > Streptomyces sp. NPDC127190. Next base: position 71,102 of record NZ_JBHXVE010000010.1, on the reverse strand, counting down.
TGCTCCCCGAGCAGCGCCCGCGCGGCCTCGTTCATGGCGTCCACGTCGAGCGGCCAGTCGTGCCACAGGACGTGGTTGCGCAGCAGCGGGTCCACTCCGCCGGGGTTGTCGGTCACCCGGTACGCGTACCGCCGCCAGATCGCCGAGAAGCGCGCGTTGAAGCCGCTGGGCGCCTCCCGCAGCGCCCACACCCGCACATCCTTGGGCAGCCGCCCGGCCAGCCGCTTGAGCAGCTTCTCGTGATGCTCGCGCCAGACCGCCTCGGGCAGATCGACATGCGCCACCTGCCCCCGCGCATGCACCCCGGCATCGGTCCGGCCGGCCACGGTCAGGTCGTAGTTCTCCCGGGACCGGGTGACGGTCCGCAGCGCGTCCTCGATCTCGCCCTGCACCGTCCGCTTGCCGCCGGCCTGCTTGGCCCAGCCGTGGAAGTCCGTGCCGTCGTAGGACAGGTCGAGGCGGACACGTACGAACCCGGGCTGTACTTCTTCGCTCACGTGCACATCCTCTCAAGTACGCGAAAGCGGGCCCGCCCCGTAGGGCGGACCCGCTCAGGCGTCAGGCAGAGCCTCAGGCCTCGGTGGCCTCGTCCGCGGCCGGAGCCGCGTCCTCGACCTTGGTCTCCTCGACCTTGGTCTCCTCGGCCTCCTTGACCGCACGCTTGGTGGCGGCCTCGGCCTCACCCACGGCGGTCTGCTGCACCGTCAGCGCCTCGACCAGCTCGATGACGGCCATGGGCGCGTTGTCGCCACGGCGGTTACCGATCTTGGTGATGCGGGTGTAACCACCGGGACGGTTCTCGTAGCGCGGGCCGATCTCGGCGAAGAGCGTGTGGACGACGCTCTTGTCCGTGATGACCTGGAGCACCTGACGGCGGTTGTGAAGGTCGCCCTTCTTCGCCTTGGTGATCAGACGCTCGGCGTACGGGCGCAGGCGGCGGGCCTTCGCCTCGGTGGTGGTGATACGGCCGTGCTCGAAGAGGCTCTTCGCCAGGTTGGCGAGGAGCAGCTTCTCGTGCGCGGCGCTGCCGCCCAGACGGGCACCCTTGGTGGGCTTCGGCATGTTCATTCTCCTGTGTGTCTGCCCCGGCCGTGTCAGGTACCGGGGTCAGGAACCCGATGAGCGGATGCTCACCGGCAACGACCGGTCAGTACGGTCAGTACTGCTCGGTCTCCACGAAACCCGCGTCCGCGTCGTCGTCGGCGCCGAAGGCGTCGGCAGCGGCCGTGGGGTCGAATCCGGGCGGGCTGTCCTTCAGGGCCAGGCCCATGCCGGCCAGCTTCGCCTTGACCTCGTCGATGGACTTCGCACCGAAGTTGCGGATGTCCAGGAGGTCGGCCTCGGAGCGGGCGACGAGCTCACCCACGGAGTGGATGCCCTCACGCTTGAGGCAGTTGTAGGAGCGGACCGTGAGCTCCAGCTCCTCGATCGGCAGCGCGAGGTCGGCGGCCAGGGCGGCGTCCGTCGGGGACGGGCCCATGTCGATGCCCTCGGCGTCGATGTTCAGCTCGCGGGCGAGACCGAACAGCTCGACCAGGGTCTTACCGGCCGACGCCATGGCGTCACGCGGGCGCATGGCCTGCTTGGTCTCGACGTCGACGATCAGCTTGTCGAAGTCGGTGCGCTGCTCGACACGCGTGGCCTCGACCTTGTACGTGACCTTCAGCACCGGCGAGTAGATGGAGTCGACCGGGATACGGCCGATCTCCTGGCCCGCCTGCTTGTTCTGCACGGCGGAGACGTAACCGCGGCCGCGCTCGACCGTCAGCTCCATCTCCAGCTTGCCCTTGCCGTTGAGCGTGGCGAGGACGAGGTCGGGGTTGTGCACCTCGACACCGGCCGGGGGCGCGATGTCGGCGGCGGTGACCAGACCCGGGCCCTGCTTGCGCAGGTACATCACGACCGGCTCGTCGTGCTCCGAGGAGACGACCAGCTGCTTGATGTTGAGGATCAGGTCGGTGACGTCCTCCTTGACGCCCGGCACGGTGGTGAACTCGTGCAGGACGCCGTCGATGCGGATGCTGGTGACAGCAGCGCCGGGGATCGACGACAGGAGGGTGCGGCGGAGGGAGTTGCCGAGGGTGTAGCCGAAGCCCGGCTCCAGCGGCTCGATCACGAACCGGGAGCGGAACTCGTCGACGACCTCTTCGGTCAACGAGGGACGCTGAGCGATCAGCATGTGTGGATCAGATCCTTCATTCGTGGACGCCCGCTATTTGACGTCCGACGGAAACCGCGCCCATGAAAAGCGCGGGTACTGCAAGGGTACGGGCGATACGGCCCTTTTACGGAGCCGTACCGCCCGAAAAGCCCTGAAGCAGCCGGTGCGTCAGACGCGGCGGCGCTTCGGCGGGCGGCAGCCGTTGTGCGGGGTCGGGGTGACGTCCTGGATGGAGCCGACCTCGAGGCCCGTGGCCTGGAGCGAGCGGATCGCGGTCTCACGACCGGAACCCGGGCCCTTCACGAACACGTCGACCTTGCGCATGCCGTGCTCCTGGGCGCGGCGGGCAGCCGACTCGGCGGCCATCTGCGCGGCGAACGGCGTGGACTTCCGGGAGCCCTTGAAGCCGACGTGGCCGGCGGAGGCCCAGGAGATCACGTTGCCGGACGGGTCCGTGATGGAGACGATCGTGTTGTTGAACGTGCTCTTGATGTGCGCGTGGCCGTGAGCGACGTTCTTCTTTTCCTTGCGGCGCACCTTCTTGGCAGCGCCCTGACGACCCTTGGGGGGCATCTATAACTCCTACGGGAGGTGGTCGGTCCTACAGCGAAGACCGCTGGACGGCGAGTCCGCTGCGGACTACTTCTTGCCCGGCTTCTTCTTGCCGGCGATGGCGCGACGCGGGCCCTTGCGGGTGCGGGCGTTGGTGCTGGTGCGCTGACCGCGGACCGGCAGGCCGCGACGGTGACGGAGACCCTGGTAGCAGCCGATCTCGACCTTGCGGCGGATGTCGGCCTGGATCTCGCGACGGAGGTCACCCTCGGTCTTGATGTTGTTGTCGACGTACTCGCGGATCGCGACCAGCTGCTCTTCGGTCAGGTCACGAACGCGGGTGTTCGGGTCGACGCCGGTCGCAGCCAGCGTCTCCTTCGAGAGGGTCCGGCCGATGCCGAACACGTAGGTGAGGGCGACCTCCACGCGCTTTTCGCGCGGGATGTCAACACCGGAAACGCGTGCCATTCAATGGCTCCTGGTGATTCTTCGGAGGTCTTCCGCAGAACCGGATTCCCAGCCGCCGTATCAGGTACGAACTGGGTCCCCGGCCTCCGAACCGGGGGTGTCGAGCCATCTTCCGGCTCGGGTTCTGCGTATGAACATATTCAGCTCGCGTCGCGCGAATCTCTGCGATAGAGGTGCAGAGGGTTCAGGTCGTGCGTCAGCCCTGGCGCTGCTTGTGGCGCGGGTTCTCGCAGATGACCATGACCCGGCCGTGACGGCGGATCACCCTGCACTTGTCGCAGATCTTCTTGACGCTCGGCTTGACCTTCATTGGGTGAGGTTCTCCGGGTCAGTTGCCGGCGGCCCCGCGTCACCGCGGGACTGTGGGCAAGATCTACTTGTAGCGGTAGACGATCCGGCCACGCGTCAGGTCGTACGGAGACAGCTCCACCACGACCCGGTCGTCAGGGAGGATGCGGATGTAGTGCATACGCATCTTGCCGCTGATGTGTGCCAGGACCTGGTGGCCGTTCTGGAGCTCGACCTTGAACATGGCGTTCGGCAGAGACTCGACGACAGTGCCCTCGATCTCGATGGCACCTTGCTTCTTGGCCACGCTTCGCCCTTCGAATCGACTACCTTGATCGACTTTTGTCCCACTCCCACGCACGAAGGCATGAGGGTGCACAAGAGCCGACGAGTCAGTCTACGTCGGCACCCCGAGAAAGGCGAATCGAGAAAGTCTGCCCTACCCGGAAGATCACTAAGCGAGCGGATGTTCCCTTTGAGCGGCTGCGCCGACCGGCGGTCCCGGTCGGGCTCCCGGTCGGGCGGCGGATCAGGCCAGCGGGTCCGGTGCTGCCGTGACGCCGTACTCCGCCAGCTTCGCCTTGCCGCCGTCGGGGGCGGTCAGGACCAGGGGGCCTTCGTCGGTCAGGGCGACGGAGTGTTCCCAGTGGGAGGACCAGGTGCCGTCGGTCGTGATGACCGTCCAGTCGTCCTCGAGGACCTCGGTGCGCGGGGTGCCGAGGGAGACCATCGGCTCGATCGCGAGGCAGAAGCCGGAGACCAGCTTGGGGCCCTTGCCGCGGCGCCGGTCGACGTAGTTCAGCAGATGCGGGTCCATGTGCATCTCGGTGCCGATGCCGTGGCCGCCGTAGTCCTCGATGATGCCGTAGCGGCCGCCGCCCGGCTTGGGCTGGCGGCGGATGTAGGTCTCGATGGCCCGGGAGATGTCGACCAGGCGGTTGCCCTGCTTCATCGCCGCGATGCCGGCCCACATCGATTCCTCGGTGACACGGGACAGCTCGATCAGCTCCGGGGCGTGGCCCGAGCCGACGAAGGCCGTGTACGCGGCATCCCCGTGCCAGCCGTCCACGATCGCGCCGCAGTCGATGGAGATGATGTCGCCGTCCTTCAGGACCACCTCGTCGGACGGGATGCCGTGCACCACCACGTCGTTCACCGAGGTGCAGATGGTCGCCGGGAAGCCGCCGTACCCGAGGAAGTTCGACTTCGCGCCGTGCTCGGCGAGCACCTTGCGGGCGACCTCGTCCAGGTCCTTGGTGGTGGCGCCGGGCACCGCGGCCTCGCGGGTGGCCGCGTGGATGGCGGCGACGACCAGACCCGCCGCACGCATCTTGGCGATCTGCTCGGGCGTCTTGATCTGCACCATGGGGGCCTGCGCTCTCCGTCACTCACGTCGACTGGGTTACGTACACGAACACGTACGCACACAACACTACGGCCGCGGCGCCCGGGAGGGCACCGCGGCCGGAAGGACCGCGAACTGCTAGTGCTGGGCCTTCTCGCGCTTGAGCGCCTCCAGCGCCCGCTGCGTGATCTCGTCCACCGGGCCCAGGGCGGAGATCGTGACGACCAGGCCCTGCGCCTTGTAGTAGTCGATGATCGGCTCGGTCTGCGTGTGGTAGACCTCCAGCCGCGTGCGGACCGTCTCCTCGGAGTCGTCGTCACGCTGGTACAGCTCGCCGCCGCAGACGTCGCAGACGCCCTCCTGCTTCGGCTTGCTGTAGGTCACGTGGAAGACGTGCGAGGAGTCGTTGCGGCAGATGCGCCGGCCGGCGATCCGCTTGACGACCTCGTCCTCGGGGACCTCCAGGTCCAGCACCGCGTCCAGCGTGATGGCCTCGGTGCGGAGCAGCTCGTCCAGCGCCTCGGCCTGCTGCACGTTCCGCGGGAAGCCGTCCAGCAGGAAGCCGCCCTCGGCGTCCGGCTGCTCCATGCGGTCCTTGGCCATCGCGATGGTGACCTCGTCCGGGACCAGCTCACCCTTGTCCATGTAGGACTTGGCCAGCTTGCCCAGCTCGGTCTGCTGGCTGATGTTGGCGCGGAACAGGTCTCCCGTGGAGATGTGCGGGATGGCCAGCTTCTCGGCGAGACGGACGGCTTGCGTTCCCTTACCGGCGCCCGGCGGCCCGACGAGGACGATACGCATCAGCGGAGGAACCCTTCGTAATTGCGCTGCTGGAGCTGGCTCTCGATCTGCTTCACCGTCTCAAGACCCACACCCACGATGATCAGGATGCTGGTCCCGCCGAAGGGGAAGTTCTGGCTCGCCCCGAAGCCAACCAACGCCATCGTCGGTACGAGAGCGATCAGTCCCAGATACAGCGAACCCGGCCAGGTGATCCGGTTGAGCACGTAGCTCAGGTACTCAGCGGTCGGTCGGCCAGCCCGGATGCCCGGGATGAAGCCACCATACTTCTTCATGTTGTCGGCGACTTCCTCGGGGTTGAAGGAGATCGCCACATAGAAGAACGCGAAGAAAACGATGAGCAAGAAGTACAAAGTGATGTAAATCGGGTGGTCGCCCTTGGTGAGGTTCGTCTGGATCCATTGCTTCCAGTTCGAATTGCCCCCCGCGAACTGCGCCACGAGCGCCGGGATGTAGAGCAGCGAGGAGGCGAAGATGACGGGAATCACACCCGCCTGGTTCACCTTGAGCGGGATGTAGGTGGACGTACCACCGTAGGAACGGCGGCCGATCATGCGCTTCGCGTACTGGACCGGGACACGGCGCTGGGCCTGCTCGACGAAGACCACCAGCGCGACCATGACCAGGCCGACCAGGATGACCGTGCCGAACTCGATCCAACCGCCGGCCAGGGTGCCCTGCTTCTTGATGGCCCACAGCGCGGACGGGAAGGTCGCGGCGATCGAGATGAACATCAGGATCGACATGCCGTTGCCGATGCCGCGGTCGGTGATCAGCTCACCGAGCCACATCACCACGGCGGTGCCGGCGGTCATGCAGATGACCATGGTGATCGTCGTGAAGATCGCCTGGTCCGGGACGATGCTCGTGGCGACCGAGCAGCCGTTGAAGAGAGCGCCGCTGCGGGCGGTGGCGACCAGGCCGGTGCCCTGAAGGATCGCGAGGGCGACCGTCAGGTACCGGGTGTACTGCGTGATCTTCGCCGTACCGGCCTGGCCCTCCTTCTTCAGGGCTTCCAGACGCGGGATGACCACGGTCAGCAGCTGAAGAATGATGCTGGCCGTGATGTACGGCATGATGCCGAGCGCGAAGACCGTGATCTGGAGCAGGGCGCCACCACTGAACATGTTCACAAGGCCGAACAGGCCCTGGTTGCCCTGTGCCTCGGTCACACACTGCTGGACGGCCTTGTAGTTGACGCCGGGGATCGGGATGTGGGTACCGACCCGGTAGACCACGATGATGGCCAGCGTGAAGAGCAGCTTCTTGCGCAGGTCGGGCGTCCTGAACGCCCGGGCGAACGCGGTGAGCACGGTGCCTCCTGCGACCCCCGCGCAACTGCGTCAAGGGTGACGGTCTGAGGTTCGACGAATACGAAGAAAGAACAGTGCAGGCCACCTTACCGGCGACACTGCCCCCCTAGGAACGACCGACCGGGGATACCTCATTGTGAGGTATCCCCGGTCGGGTTCGTTTACGTCATCAAGCCGACGCCTGAGGGTGTCAGACGAGCTCGGTGACCGTGCCGCCGGCGGCGGTGATCTTCTCCTTGGCGGAACCGGAGACGGCGTCGACCGTCACCTGGAGCGCCACGGAGACCTCGCCCTGGCCGAGGACCTTGACGAGGCTGTTCTTGCGAACGGCACCCTTGGCCACCAGACCCTCGACGGTGACCTCGCCACCCTCGGGGTAGAGCGCGGCCAGCTTGTCGAGGTTCACGACCTGGTACTCGGTCTTGAACGGGTTCTTGAAGCCCTTCAGCTTCGGGAGGCGCATGTGGAGCGGCATCTGGCCACCCTCGAAGCGCTCCGGAACCTGGTAGCGGGCCTTGGTGCCCTTGGTACCACGACCGGCCGTCTTACCCTTCGACGCCTCACCACGACCCACACGGGTCTTGGCGGTCTTGGCGCCCGGGGCGGGACGGAGGTTGTGGATCTTCAGCGGGTTCTGCTCCGCCATGATCAGTCGACCTCCTCGACCGTCACGAGGTGGCGGACGGTGTGCACCATGCCGCGGAACTCGGGGCGGTCCTCCTTGACGACCTGCGTGTTGATGCCCTTGAGACCAAGGGACCGCAGGGTGTCGCGGTGGTTCTGCTTGCTGCCGATGTAGGACTTGACCTGCGTGATCTTGAGCTGCGCCATGATTACGCACCCGCCCCGGCACGCGCACGCAGCAGAGCCGCGGGAGCGACGTCCTCGAGCGGCAGACCACGGCGGGCCGCGATCTCCTCGGGACGCTGCAGGCCCTTCAGGGCCTCCACGGTCGCGTGCACGATGTTGATGGCGTTGTCGGAGCCGAGCGACTTCGACAGCACGTCGTGGATACCGGCGCACTCGAGCACGGCGCGCACCGGACCACCGGCGATAACACCGGTACCCGGGGACGCGGGCTTGAGCAGCACGACGCCGGCAGCCTTCTCACCCTGGATCGGGTGCGGGATGGTGCCCTGGATGCGGGGGACCTTGAAGAAGTGCTTCTTGGCCTCCTCAACGCCCTTGGCGATGGCGGCCGGCACCTCCTTGGCCTTGCCGTATCCGACACCCACGGTGCCGTCACCGTCGCCCACCACGACCAGCGCGGTGAAGCTGAAGCGACGACCACCCTTCACAACCTTGGCGACGCGGTTGATCGCGACGACGCGCTCAACGTACGCGGTCTTCTCGGCGGCAGCAGCGCCGCCGTCACGGCCCTTCCGGTCCCGCCGCTCGCCGCCACCGGCACCGCTACCGCGGCGCTGGGGTCCAGCCATTGGATTACCTCTCTCTTTCCGCTAGCTACAAGCGGCTCAGAACTTGAGCCCGGCCTCGCGGGCGGCGTCCGCCAGGGCGGCGATGCGCCCGGCGTACTGGTTGCCACCTCGGTCGAACACGACGGCCTCGACACCGGCGGCCTTGGCACGCTCGGCGACCAGGGCGCCGACCTGCTTGGCCTGCGCGGACTTGTCGCCCTCGCCACCGCGGATCGAGCTGTCCAGCGTGGACGCCGACGCCAGGGTGTGGCCCTTGAGGTCGTCGATCACCTGCGCCACGATGTGGCGGTTGGAGCGGGTCACGACCAGACGGGGACGCTCCGCGGTACCCGAGATCCGCTTGCGGATCCGGATGTGACGGCGCTTGATCGCGGCGCGCTTGTAGGCGTCACCCTTGAGGATCTTCTGCCCGTATGCCATGGCTTACTTACCCGCCTTTCCGACCTTGCGGCGGATGACTTCGCCCTCGTACTTGACACCCTTGGCCTTGTACGGGTCGGGCTTGCGCAGCTTGCGGATGTTGGCCGCAACCTCGCCGACCTTCTGCTTGTCGATGCCCTCGACCTGGAAGCGGGTCGGGGTCTCCACCTTGAAGGTGATTCCCTCGGGCGCCTCGACGGTGATCGGGTGGCTGTAGCCGAGCGCGAACTCGAGGTTCGAGCCCTTGGCGGTCACGCGGTAACCGACACCACTGATCTCGAGCTTCTTCACGTAACCCTGGGTCACGCCGGTGATCATGTTCGCCACCAGCGTGCGGGACAGGCCGTGGAGGGCCTTGTTCTGACGCTCGTCGTTGGGGCGGGTCACCTGGAGGGTGCCGTCCTCGTTCTTGACGATCTCGATCGGCGCCACGACGGTGTGAGTCAGCGTGCCCTTGGGCCCCTTGACCGAAACCGTGCTGCCGTCGATGGTGACGTCCACGCCGGCGGGAACCGCGATGGGGAGCTTGCCGATACGCGACATAGCTGTTTCCTCCGTTCCCTTCTGCTACCAGACGTAGGCGAGGACTTCCCCGCCCACGCCCTTCTTGCCGGCCTGCTTGTCGGTGAGGAGCCCGTGCGACGTGGAGATGATCGCCACGCCGAGGCCGCCCAGCACCTTGGGCAGGTTGGTGGACTTCGCGTACACCCGGAGACCGGGCTTGGAGATCCGCTTGATGCCCGCGATGGAGCGCTCACGGTTCGGGCCGAACTTCAGCTCGAGGGTGAGGTTCTTGCCCACCTCGGCGTCCTCGACGCGCCAGCCCGTGATGAAGCCCTCCTGCTGGAGGATCTCCGCGATGTGAGACTTGATCTTGGAAGCCGGCATCGTCACGGTGTCGTGGTACGCCGAGTTCGCGTTCCGCAGACGCGTCAGCATGTCTGCGATCGGATCAGTCATGGTCATGAATTGGCCTGTGGCCTTTCTCGCCGGGGTTTCCTATATGCGCCATCCCTCTCCCCGTACTTCGAAGACGGGACGGGTGCGGCGCGGGGACCTACGGCGTAGTAAGTCGTTCAGGGCGGCAGAGGCCCAACCCTCCTAGCCTAAGCCATGAGGGGTGGCACCCCTGCCGTCCCGGTTGCTTACCGAGAGGTCCAGGAATCCCTAAAAAGCAGGGATTACCAGGAGCTCTTGGTCACGCCCGGCAGCTCGCCACGGTGAGCCATCTCACGAAGGCACACGCGGCAGAGGCCGAACTTGCGGTACACGGAGTGCGGACGGCCGCAGCGCTGGCAGCGCGTGTAGCCACGCACACCGAACTTGGGCTTGCGAGCAGCCTTAGCGATCAGAGCCTTCTTCGCCATCTCGCTCACGCCTCCTTGAAGGGGAAGCCGAGGTGACGAAGGAGCGCACGGCCCTCAGCGTCGTTGGTCGCCGTGGTCACCACGGTGATGTCCATACCCCGGACGCGGTCGATCTTGTCCTGGTCGATCTCGTGGAACATGACCTGCTCCGTGAGACCGAAGGTGTAGTTGCCACGGCCGTCGAACTGCTTGGGGGACAGGCCGCGGAAGTCGCGGATGCGCGGCAGCGCGAGCGACAGGGTGCGGTCCAGGAACTCCCACATGCGGTCGCCACGGAGCGTGACGTGGGCACCGATCGGCTGACCCTCGCGCAGCTTGAACTGCGCGATGGACTTGCGGGCCTTGGTGACGGCCGGCTTCTGACCGGTGATGGTGGTCAGGTCGCGGATCGCGCCCTCGATCAGCTTCGAGTCACGGGCGGCGTCGCCGACACCCATGTTGACCACGATCTTGACGAGGCCGGGAACCTGCATGACGTTCTCGTACTTGAACTCGTCACGCAGCTTGCCCGCGATCTCCTCGCGGTACTTCTGCTTCAGACGCGGAGTGGTGGTGGTAGCCATCAGATGTCCTCACCCGTCCGCTTGGCAACGCGGATCTTGTTGCCCTCTTCGTCGAAGCGGTAGCCGACACGCGTGACGACCTTCTTGCCGTCCTGCTCCACGACCAGCTGGACGTTGGAGACGTGGATCGGCGCCTCGGTCGTAACGATGCCACCGGCCTGCGAACCGCGAGCGGTCGGACCGGCCTTGGTGTGCTTCTTGACCCGGTTGACACCCTCGACCAGGACGCGCTCCTCGCGCGGGTAAGCGGCAATGACCTTGCCCTGCTTGCCCTTGTCCTTACCGGTGATGACCTGGACCAGGTCGCCCTTCTTGATCTTCATGCTTACAGCACCTCCGGCGCGAGCGAGATGATCTTCATGAACTTCTTCTCGCGCAGCTCACGGCCGACCGGGCCGAAGATGCGGGTGCCGCGAGGGTCGCCGTCGTTCTTCAGAATGACGGCGGCGTTCTCGTCGAAGCGGATGTACGAGCCGTCCGGACGGCGGCGCTCCTTGACGGTGCGAACGATGACCGCCTTGACGACGTCACCCTTCTTCACGTTGCCACCGGGGATCGCGTCCTTGACGGTGGCGACGATGACGTCACCGATGCCCGCGTAGCGGCGACCGGAGCCACCGAGCACACGGATGCAAAGGATCTCCTTCGCACCAGTGTTGTCGGCGACGCGCAGTCGCGACTCCTGCTGGATCACGTCTATCTCCTGTTTGTCTGCCGGTTCCCGGCAGGGGCCCTGTTACGAGCCCCTGCCGAGCCTGGCGGAACTGACCTGCGGGTTTTCCCCGCAGGAATTACTTGGCCTTCTCGAGGATCTCGACGACGCGCCAGCGCTTCGTCGCGGACAGCGGCCGGGTCTCCATCAGGAGGACGCGGTCGCCGACACCCGCAGCGTTCTGCTCGTCGTGCGCCTTGAGCTTGTTCGTACGGCGGATGACCTTGCCGTACAGCGCGTGCTTCACGCGGTCCTCGACGGCGACGACGACGGTCTTGTCCATCTTGTCGCTGACGACGAGACCCTCACGGGTCTTGCGGAAGCCGCGGGCCTCTGCGTTCTCAGTCACGTTGCTCTCGCTCATGCGTTCTCCACCGTTTCGATGCCCAGCTCACGCTCGCGCATCAGGGTGTAGATCCGCGCGATGTCCTTACGGACGGCCTTCAGCCGACCGTGGTTTTCGAGCTGACCCGTGGCCGCCTGGAAGCGGAGGTTGAACAGCTCTTCCTTGGCCTCGCGGAGCTTCGCCAGAAGCTCCTCGTTGCCCAGCTCGCGCAGCTCGGACGCCTTGGTACCGGCCGACATCACGCTTCACCTGCCTCGCGCTTGACGATCCGGCACTTCATCGGCAGCTTGTGGGCCGCACGAGTCAGCGCCTCACGGGCGATCTTCTCGTTGGGGTACGACAGCTCGAACATCACACGTCCGGGCTTGACGTTGGCGATCCACCACTCCGGAGAACCCTTACCGGAACCCATGCGGGTCTCGGCAGGCTTCTTGGTGAGGGGACGGTCCGGGTAGATGTTGATCCAGACCTTGCCGCCACGCTTGATGTGGCGGGTCATCGCGATACGAGCCGCCTCGATCTGGCGGTTCGTCACGTAGGCCGGGGTCAGCGCCTGGATGCCGTACTCGCCGAACGCAACCTGCGTGCCACCCTTGGACATACCGTTGCGCTTCGGGTGGTGCTGCTTGCGGTGCTTGACCCTACGGGGGATCAGCATGACGGTCAGGCCTCCGTTCCGGTGCTCTCAGCCGGAGCGGCAGCGGGAGCCTCGGCCTTGGGGGCCTCGGCGCCGGCAGCCTGCTGCGGCTTACGACCACGCCGCTCGCCACCGCGGCCACCACGGGCCGGGCGGTCGGCGCCACCGCGGGCCGGGCGGTTACCCGCACGGGCGGCAGCGTTCTCGGCGCGGACCTCGGCGATGTTCTTGACGTCGCCCTTGTAGATCCAGACCTTCACACCGATGCGGCCGAAGGTCGTCTTGGCCTCGAAGAAGCCGTAGTCCACGTTCGCGCGGAGCGTGTGCAGGGGCACACGGCCCTCGCGGTAGAACTCCGAGCGGGACATCTCGGCGCCGCCGAGGCGGCCACCGCACTGGATCTTGATGCCCTTGGCGCCGGCCTTCATCGCCGACTGCATGCTCTTGCGCATGGCACGGCGGAAGGAGACGCGGGAGGACAGCTGCTCGGCGACGGCCTGGGCCACCAGCTGAGCGTCCGTCTCCGGGTTCTTGACCTCGAGGATGTTCAGCTGGACCTGCTTGCCGGTCAGCTTCTCCAGGTCACCGCGGATGCGGTCGGCCTCGGCGCCGCGGCGGCCGATGACGATGCCCGGGCGAGCGGTGTGGATGTCCACCCGGACGCGGTCACGGGTGCGCTCGATCTCAACCTTCGAGATGCCGGCGCGCTCCATGCCGGACGTCATCATCCGACGGATGGCGACGTCTTCCTTGACGTAGTCCTTGTACAGCTTGTCGGCGTACCAACGCGACTTGAAGTCGGTCGTGACACCGAGCCGGAACCCGTGCGGGTTTACCTTCTGGCCCATTACCGGGTTCCTTCCTTGCTGCTGACGACCACGGTGATGTGGCTGGTCCGCTTGCGGATCCGGTAGGCACGGCCCTGGGCACGCGGACGGAACCGCTTCAGGGTCGGGCCCTCGTCGACGTAGGCCTCGGAGACGAAGAGGCTGTCGACATCGGTGTGGTCGTAGTTGTGCGCGGCGTTGGCGATGGCGCTGTCCAGCACCTTGCCGACCGGCACGGAGGCTGCCTGCGGAGCGAATCGCAGAACAGCCTGGGCCTCCGTGGCGTCCATGCCACGGATGAGGTCCACCACACGGCGGGCCTTCATGGGCGTGACGCGGATGTACCGCGCCTGGGCCCTGGCTTCCATGGTTGTCCCTTCAGAGTTACTTACGTGTCTGAATGCGATCCGCTACTAGCGGCGCTTCGACTTCCGGTCTTCCTTGACGTGGCCCCGGAAGGTGCGAGTCGGCGAGAACTCGCCGAGCTTGTGGCCGACCATCGACTCGGTGACGAACACCGGGATGTGGGTCTTGCCGTTGTGCACCGCGATCGTGTGGCCGAGCATGGCCGGGACGATCATCGAGCGACGGGACCAGGTCTTGATGACGTTCTTGCTGCCCGCTTCGTTCTGGGCGTCCACCTTCTTGATCAGGTGGTCGTCGACGAAGGGCCCCTTCTTCAAGCTACGAGGCATCTCAACCCGTCCTTAGCGCTTCTTGTTCGTCTTGCGGCGGCGGACGATGTACTTGTTCGACGCCTTCTTGGGCGAACGAGTACGGCCTTCCTTCTTGCCCCACGGGGACACAGGGTGGCGACCACCGGAGGTCCGGCCCTCACCACCACCGTGCGGGTGGTCAACCGGGTTCATGACCACACCACGGACGGTCGGGCGAACGCCCAGCCACCGCTTACGGCCGGCCTTACCCCAGTTGATGTTGCTCTGCTCGGCGTTGCCGACCTCGCCGACGGTGGCGCGGCAGCGGACGTCGACCAGGCGGATCTCGCCGGACGGCATGCGCAGGTGGGCGTAGGCGCCCTCCTTCGCGAGCAGCTGCACGGAGGCACCGGCGGAGCGGGCGAACTTGGCACCGCCACCGGGACGGAGCTCGATCGCGTGGATCGTGGTACCGACCGGGATGTTGCGGAGGGCCAGGTTGTTGCCCGGCTTGATGTCGGCCCCGGGACCGTTCTCCACGGTGTCGCCCTGCTGGAGGTTACGCGGGGCGAGGATGTAGCGCTTCTCGCCGTCCGCGTAGTGCAGCAGCGCGATGCGCGCGGTGCGGTTGGGGTCGTACTCGATGTGCGCGACCTTCGCCGGCACGCCGTCCTTGTCGTGACGACGGAAGTCGATCACACGGTAGGCGCGCTTGTGTCCGCCACCCTGGTGGCGAACGGTCACACGACCGGCGTTGTTACGGCCGCCCTTGCTGTGCAGGGGACGGACCAGCGACTTCTCCGGCGTGGACCGCGTGACCTCGACGAAGTCGGCAACGCTGGCGCCACGACGGCCCGGCGTAGTCGGCTTGTACTTGCGGATTCCCATTTCTCAGTCCTCGTCCGATATCGGACGATCCGGACCGCCCTTAGGCGGTCGGACCGCCGAAGATGTCGATACGGTCGCCCTCGGCGAGGGTCACGATCGCGCGCTTGCTGCCGGCACGCTGACCGAAGCCGGTCTTCGTGCGCTTGCGCTTGCCCTGGCGGTTGATCGTGTTGACCCCGGTGACCTTGACGTCGAAGACCGCCTGGACGGCCTGCTTGATCTGGGTCTTGTTGGCGTTCGGGTCGACGATGAACGTGTACTTGTTCTCGTCGAGGAGCGCGTAGCTCTTCTCCGAGACGACCGGCTTCAGCAGGACGTCACGGGGGTCCGTGTACGACTTGCTCAGCGGGGTCTCGACGGTGTTCTTGCCCTCGGTGGCGTGGCGCTTCGCCTTGGCGACGCGCGCGGCCTTGGCGGCCTTGGCCGCCTTCGAGGCGATAGCGGGGTGACGGATAGCCATCAGGCCTCGCTCCCTTCGGTGTCAGCGGCCTTGGGGCCAGACACGAAGGACTCGAACGCGGCCTGGGTGAAGACCACGTCGTCCGAGACGAGAACGTCGTACGTGTTCAGCTGGCCCGGCTCCAGGATGTGGACCTGGGGCAGGTTGCGGGCGGACAGCCACGCGGCCTCGTCGGAGCGCTCGACGACCAGGAGCAGGTTCTTGCGCTCGCTGATCTTGCCGAACAGGCTCTTCGCGGCCTTGGTGGAGACCTGGCCCTCGACCACGCCGGAAACGACGTGGATGCGGTTGTGACGCGCCCGGTCGGTGAGGGCACCGCGCAGGGCGGCGGCCTTCATCTTCTTCGGGGTCCGCTGCGAGTAGTCACGCGGCACGGGACCGTGCACGACGCCACCACCGGCGAACTGCGGCGCGCGGGTCGAACCCTGGCGGGCGCGACCGGTGCCCTTCTGGCGGTACGGCTTCTTGCCACCACCGCGGACCTCGCCACGCGTCTTGGTCTTGTGCGTGCCCTGACGGGCCGCGGCCAGCTGCGCGACGACGACCTGGTGGATCAGCGGGACGCTGACCTTGGCGTCGAAGATCTCCGCGGGGAGCTCGACGGAACCGGCCTTCTCGCCCGCCGGCGAAAGGATGTCAACAGTGCTCATCGGTTACCTCAGGCCCCCTTGGCCGCGGTGCGGACCAGGACGAGGCCGCCGTTCGGACCGGGAACCGCGCCCTTGATGAGCAGCAGACCCTTCTCCGCGTCAACGGCGTGGACGGTCAGGTTCTGGGTGGTGACCCGCTCGTTGCCCATGCGACCCGCCATGCGGAGGCCCTTGAACACACGACCCGGGGTGGCGCAGCCACCGATGGAACCGGGGGAGCGGTGCTTGCGCTGGGTGCCGTGTCCGGCGCCGAGGCCACGGAAGTTGTGGCGCTTCATGACGCCGGCGAAGCCCTTGCCCTTGCTCTTGCCGGTCACGTCGACCTTCACGCCGGCCTCGAACACCTCAGCGGTGATCTCCTGGCCCAGCGTGTACTCGGAGGCGTCCGCGGTGCGGATCTCGACGAGGTGGCGACGGGGGGTGACGTCGGCCTTGGCGAAGTGGCCCTTGAGGGGCTTGTTCACCTTGCGCGGGTCGATCTCGCCGAAGGCGATCTGAACGGACTCGTAGCCGTCGACGTCGTTGGTACGGACCTGGGTGACGACATTGGGGCCGGCCTTGACGACGGTGACCGGAACAACACGGTTGTTCTCGTCCCACACCTGCGTCATGCCGAGCTTCTCGCCCAGGATGCCCTTGATCTGCTTAGCCATTCTCAGCTCACCAGCCTCAGAGCTTGATCTCGATGTCGACACCGGCCGGGAGGTCGAGTCGCATCAGAGAGTCAACGGTCTTGGGGGTGGGGTCGAGAATGTCGATCAGGCGCTTGTGCGTGCGCATCTCGAAGTGCTCGCGCGAGTCCTTGTACTTGTGCGGCGACTTGATGACGCAGTACACGTTCTTCTCAGTGGGCAGCGGCACCGGGCCCGCGACCGACGCACCAGTGCGGGTCACCGTCTCGACGATCTTCTTCGCCGAGGAGTCGATGACCTCGTGGTCGTAGGCCTTGAGCCGGATGCGGATCTTCTGTCCCGCCATGGCTACTCAGTAGTCCTGTCTCTCTACAGCTCTGGAACCTGGTGTTCCTTTGACTTTCGCCGACCCACGCGGTCGGGCGTGTCGCGTTCCCGCTGACACAGATGTCCCTTGTTCGAACATCCCTTGTCTTGGGGAAGAGGTTCACCGGGTGCCTGGCCGGTGCCGCACCACACTTCCCGGAAGATTCCCGTACGTCCGCCCCAGCGCTGCCATGTGGCAGTTAAGGCGACGAGTACTGTGGGACTCGCTTCCGGTCCTCCCGGCGGGAGGCGCGCAGCATCAACACTCGACCGAGCAACTCGGACAGTCTGCCATATGGGGCACCCTCGATGCCAATCGAGCCGAAGAGATTACCCCGAGAGTGACGTAGGTCAAACCGAAGGCCGGTCCGGGCGCGGCTCGGGGTCGGCCCGGGCTCGGCCCGGGCTCGGCCCGGGGGTCGGCCCGGGCTCGGCCCGGGGGTCGGCCCGGGCTCGGCCCGGGGGTCGGCCCGGGCTCGGCCCGGGGGTCGGCCCGGGCTCGGCCCGGGGGTCAGATCCGCCGGCTCTCGACCGGGCCCAGATACAGCTCCGGCAGCCCGCCCGTGTCGATCAGCAGCCGCTGGACCACCACCGTGGGGTCCACCATCCAGAATTTCAGCCGGTGCACGACGCCCGGTCCCACCGCGTGCTGGGTGGCGGTGCGGTTGATGTTGTCCGAGGTGTTGCGGGCCCACACCGCGTTCAGGGCGCCGTCGTCCGCGCCCGCCGTGATGTCCACCGTACGGACCGGGCCGTCGTCGAGGGAGACGCCGTAGCGCAGGCCGGACACCTTGGGCACGGCCGGGTTGCGGGGGGACAGCAGGGCCCAGACCGTCACCTCGGTGTCCGGCTCCGACACCAGGCTCACCTCGTACTCCAGGCGCGGCGAGGAGCCGCCCGGGGCCCGGGAGGGGGCCGTCACCGGCCACGGGGTCATGCCCGCGCCCGTGCGGCCGATGCCCTCGATGCGGCGCCACCGCCCGACCGCCCGGTCGTAGTGGTCCGCGTCGATCGCCACATAGCCGCCGGCCTCCACGAAGCCCCGCAGGCCCCGGGCGGCCGAGCGGACGGCCACACAGCGCACCGGGACCGACGCGCCCGCGCCGCTCACCGTGAGCGTGCCCTCGGTGCGGCCGGCCGGGGCCCGGGACCAGTCGACGCGGACCTCCAGCCGGACCTGCTGCTCGACGCGGCCCGCCGGGTGGTCCACCCGCAGCCAGGGGACCGAGGAGGACACCCGGTAGTCGAAGGGGGTCCCGCCCCGGTTGAAGACCTCCAGGTACTGCTGGGGGCGGGTCTGGTACGGGCTGAACTCCGGCAGCACCGCCTCCCCCAAGGCGCCCCCCGGCCACCACTGGCCCGCGTCCTCCGCGCCGTCCACCGACACCCCCAGCCGGGCGTCCGGGGGCAGCTGGATGCGGCGTACCGCGGGGAAGAGGACGTCCGGCAGGGCCACGTTGTCCTTCTCCGGCTGCTGCCAGCCCGCGTTCGGGCCGTAGCGGTCGACGTCGCCGTAGTCGATGTGCGGCTGGGTCTGGAAGCCCTGCCATTTCCCGTTCGCCACACGGGAGTTGAAGCGGTCGGCCAGGGCGAGGTCGCGGGCGAAGGCGGCCTCCGCCCGGGCCGCGCGGTCGTTCGTCGCCGCCCGGCCCTGCCCGGCGAACAGCAGGTTCGTGAACTCCGCCGAGCGCAGCGCGTACAGGTTCGCGGTCGCCGTCACCTCGTAGCCGACCAGCTCGAACCAGGCGTCCTGCCGCTCCGGCGGCAGCCGGCGGGCGATGCGCTCGGCGCGGCCGCCCAGCTCCTGCCACTCCTCGGTCACCCGCTCCAGCTCCCGGTGCGCGAAGCGGTACGGGGTCTGCCGGTCGTCGTAGACCACCTGGCCGTCGGCGGAGAGCGTGATACGGCGGTTCAGCAGCTCCGGCTTGCGGCGGGCCTGGAGCCGGCCGTACTCCGCCAGCACCGCGGCGATGTCATGGGCCGACGCCTCGCCGAAGTTCTGCCGGGCGTAGCGCCTCTCCCACTCCCCCAGCCGTTCCAGGGGCCAGCGGTCGGGGTCCCAGGCGTAGCTCAGGAAGAACTCGGTCGGCAGCTCGTTGCCCTTGAGATCGCCGACGTTCGCCACCCACAGGCCGTGGTTGCCGTACGCGTGCGCCTGGTGGAGCTGGTCCCAGACGTTGCGGAGGTTGGCCGTGTCGACCCACTTGTAGTTGCGGCCGGCCCCGACGTAGTCGAAGTGGTAGTAGAGGCCGTAGCCGCCGCTGCGGGGGCTGTCCGGGTGCTTCCGGATGTTTCCCCAGTTGTCGTCCGTGAGGACCACCGTGACGTCGTCGGGGGCGCGCAGACCGCGGTCCCAGTAGCGCTGGACCTCCTTGTAGAGGGTCCAGACCTGCGGGGTCTCGGCGGCCGGCCGGCCGGTCACCTCCTCGATGATCCGGCGCTGGTCGTCGATGATCTGCTGCATCAGCTCGATGCCGTCGCCGTCGGGCAGGCCGATGTCGCCGTTGCCGCGCATCCCGAGGGTCACCACGCCCTCGAAGCCCTGGTCCACCATGCGCTGGATGCCGGCTCGCCAGTAGGCCCGCAGAGCGTCCGCGTTGCGGCGGTACGACCACTCCCCCGTGCCCCCGTAGGGGTCGTGGCCGGGGCCGGCGTGCCGGTTCCACTCCTCGATGCCCCGCATCATCGGCGCCTCGTGGGAGGTGCCCATGACCACGCCGTACTCCGCCGCCCTCCGGTGGTTGTCCGGGTCGTCCTCGGCGAAGGCCCGGCCCCACACCGCCGGCCAGAGGTAGTTGCCCTTCAGCCGCAGCAGGACCTCGAAGACCTTGGCGTAGAAGACGGAGTTGAAGCCGTTGGGATATCCCGGCGCCTTGCCCGGTCCGAAGTACGCCGGGGCCCAGGTGCCGAGGGCCGGGTTCTCGTCGTTGATGAAGAAGCCCCGGTATTTCACCCGGGGGGTGCCCTGGGTGAAGCGTCCGGGGCGCACCCAGACCCCGGTGCGCCGCACCGGCGGCACGTCGTCCCACCAGTGCCAGGGCGAGACCCCGATCCCGTACGAGACGTCGTACGCCCCGAAGATCGTGCCCCGTGGATCGCTGCCCGCGACGACGAACGCCCGCTCCACCCCGGGCAGCGGATGCTCCACGACGGTCTGGAGCGAGGTCTCCCAGCCGCCCCGGACCCCGGTCACGTCCAGCTTTCCGGAGCGGACCAGGCCGTCGATCAGCGGGCTGCGGCCGATCGTGCCGAGCAGCACGGGGAAGCGGCCGATGGTGGTGCCGGGGCGGACGCCGGTCACGCGCTCGAGGTCGTCGCGGAGGTCAGATGCGACCCGTACGACCCCGGGGTGGTCGTCGGGGCTGACCACCACGGGGGCGCCGACCAGCGAGAAGGCGCCGCCGGTGAAGGAGATGTACGCCCCGGGGTCGGTCACCGTCAGGTCCGCGGCCCCTCCCTGGGCCCGGGCGGTCCCCGAGGTCAGCACGGGCACGGCGGCCAGTCCCGCCCCCAGCACCGTTCTGCGCGCCACGGACATGCGTCCCCTCCCTCTGCACGGCCTCTATTTGCCAAGTGGCATGACAAATAGTGAAGGGAGGGGGCGGTGGGGGGAATGGGTCGGCGGCGCCGAATAGTTTCGAAGCGCGGCGGCCGCTCAGGGGCCGTCCGGCACCAGGTTGTTGGCGCTGAGCAGGCCGCCGCCCGCCGGCAGCCCGACCGCGGTGCGCAGCGTGCCGACCGCCGGTTCCCGCACCGACACGGTCAGGGTGTAGGCCGGCTGCCCGGTGATGGTGTTCGAGGAGTCCGTCGGGATCCGCAGGCCCTCCGTCACCGTCTCGGCGTCGTACCCGGGGCACAGGGCCGTCAGCGGGAGGGTGATCTCGCCGCCGCCACCGTCCGTGACGTCGATGTGCTGCCGGTCGGCGCCGCCGGCCTTCCCGGGGGCGGCCCAGGTGACGGGCAGGCCGTGCGCCCCGGCGACCAGGCCGTGCGGGCCCTCGATCTCCACCGCGACGCCCTCGCCGTGCAGATCGCGGGAGAGCACCAGCGGGCGGTGGGTGCCCGGCGCGAAGAGCAGCCCGATGCCGAAGCTGCCGGGCGTCCGGCCGGACAGCTTCTCGTAGCCGTAGGAGCCGAGCGTCAGCTGCGGGCCGGGCTGTCCTTCGGCGGACTGCGGGGCGGGCGCGGAGGCGGCCGCGGGCAGCGGGAAGTAGTGGTAGCCCTGCTCGCCGCAGTGGGCACCGTCGGTGACACCGCCGCCGGGCAGTGCGACGGCCCTGGCCGGGCCGGACTCGGCCGAGTCGCTCCCGTCGCCCCAGGAGAGCAGCCCCCACTGCCAGGCGCCGTACAGCAGTACGGCCGCGGCGACCAGCCAGGGGACCACGGCCTGGAGCACCTCGCGCGGCGACGGCCGTGCGGGACGCCGGGGCCTCGGCCGCGCGTCGGCCGCGGACGCGGACCTCTCGCGGAGCCTGCGGGCCACCATCCGGGCGCGCGCCGACGGCTCCTTCGGCGCGGCGGACCCGTCGTCCTCGGCCGCGGCGCGCAGGAACGCGGCCCACTGCTCGTCGGGTATGGAGGACCGGAAGGAGTCCGGGCCCTCGTCGGGGCCTTCGGCGGGCGGGACGGTATTCACAGGGAGAACCGTAAGGGTCCAAGGTGACGCGGACATGCGAAGAGGCCCGTACGACCGGAGTCGTACGGGCCTCTCACAGGTCAGAAGACCTTCAGGTCAGTCAGTGACCTCAAGCAAGCGGAACTTACTTGACGATCTTGGTGACCTGGCCGGCGCCCACGGTGCGACCACCCTCACGGATGGCGAACTTCAGGCCCTCCTCCATGGCGATGGGCTGGATGAGCTGCACCGACATCTCGGTGTTGTCACCCGGCATGACCATCTCGGTGCCCTCGGGGAGGGTCACAACGCCCGTCACGTCCGTGGTACGGAAGTAGAACTGCGGACGGTAGTTGTTGAAGAACGGCGTGTGGCGGCCACCCTCGTCCTTGGACAGGATGTAGGCCTGCGCCTCGAACTCGGTGTGCGGGGTGACCGAGCCCGGCTTGATGATGACCTGGCCGCGCTCGACGTCCTCGCGCTTGATGCCGCGGAGCAGCAGACCGACGTTCTCACCGGCCTGGCCCTCGTCGAGCAGCTTGCGGAACATCTCGATGCCGGTGACCGTGGTGGTGGTCTTCTCGGTCTTGATGCCGATGATGTCGACGGTCTCGTTGACCTTGAGGACACCACGCTCGATACGGCCGGTGACGACGGTGCCACGACCGGTGATCGTGAAGACGTCCTCGATCGGCATCAGGAACGGCTTGTCGACGTCGCGCTCCGGCTCCGGAATCGCGGTGTCGACGGCGTTCATGAGGTCCAGGACGGACTGGGTCCACTGGGCGTCGCCCTCGAGCGCCTTCAGCGCCGAGACCTTGACGACCGGGACGTCGTCGCCCGGGAACTCGTACTCGGAGAGGAGCTCACGGACCTCGAGCTCGACGAGCTCCAGGATCTCCTCGTCGTCCACCATGTCGGCCTTGTTCAGGGCGACGACGATGTACGGAACGCCGACCTGGCGGGCCAGGAGCACGTGCTCCTTGGTCTGCGGCATCGGGCCGTCGGTGGCGGCGACCACCAGGATCGCGCCGTCCATCTGCGCGGCACCGGTGATCATGTTCTTGATGTAGTCCGCGTGACCCGGGCAGTCGACGTGGGCGTAGTGACGCGCCTCGGTCTGGTACTCGACGTGCGCGATGGAGATGGTGATACCGCGCTGACGCTCCTCAGGAGCCTTGTCGATGTTGTCGAACGGGGTGGCCTCGTTCAGGTCCGGGTACGCGTCGTGCAGCACCTTGGTAATGGCGGCCGTGAGGGTCGTCTTACCGTGGTCGATGTGACCGATGGTGCCGATGTTGACGTGCGGCTTAGTCCGCTCGAACTTCGCCTTCGCCACTGGGGTCCTCCTGTGGAGTGGTTCTGTACGCCTTACTTCATCGGCGCCAGGTGATCTTTGCTGTAAAGGCCCGGAACCCGGGGGCATTCCGTCCGCGATTGCGGGGGAATGCCCCTGGAGGCTCCGGAGTCAAGCCTACGGCGTGGGAACGCGGAGCGTTACTCGCCCTTGGCCTTCGCGATGATCTCCTCGGCGACGTTCCGCGGAACCTCGGCGTAGGAGTCGAACTGCATCGAGTAGCTTGCGCGACCCGACGTCTTGCTGCGGAGGTCGCCGACGTAGCCGAACATCTCCGACAGGGGCACGAGGCCCTTCACGACGCGGGCACCGGCCCGCTCCTCCATGGCCTGGATCTGGCCACGGCGGGAGTTGATGTCGCCGATGACCTCGCCCATGTAGTCCTCGGGCGTGGTGACCTCGACGGCCATCATCGGCTCGAGCAGCACGGGGCTGGCCTTGCGCGCGGCCTCCTTGAAGGCCTGCGAACCGGCGATCTTGAAGGCGAGCTCGGAGGAGTCGACCTCGTGGTAGGCGCCGTCGTGGAGGATGACACGGACACCGGTCATCTCGTAGCCGGCGAGGATGCCGAACTGCATGGCCTCCTGCGCACCGGCGTCGACCGAAGGGATGTACTCCTTCGGGATACGACCACCGGTCACCTTGTTCACGAACTCGTACGAGGTGTCGCCACCCTCGAGCGGCTCGATGCCGATCTGCACCTTCGCGAACTGACCGGTACCACCGGTCTGCTTCTTGTGGGTGTAGTCGACGCGCTCGACGGCCTTGCGGATCGTCTCGCGGTACGCCACCTGCGGCTTGCCGACGTTGGCCTCGACCTTGAACTCACGGCGCATGCGGTCGACCAGCACCTCGAGGTGCAGCTCGCCCATACCGCCGATGATGGTCTGGCCGGTCTCCTCGTCCGAGTGGACCTGGAAGGACGGGTCCTCCTCGGCCAGGCGCTGGATCGCGACGCCGAGCTTCTCCTGGTCGCCCTTCGACTTGGGCTCGATGGCGACCTGGATGACCGGCGCCGGGAAGTCCATGGACTCCAGGATGACCGGGTTCTTGTCGTCGGACAGCGTCTCACCGGTGGTGGTCTGCTTCAGGCCCATGACGGCGACGATGTCGCCGGCGCCCACCGACTCGATCTCCTCACGCTTGTTGGCGTGCATGCGGTAGATCTTGCCGATGCGCTCCTTCTTGCCCTTGACGGAGTTCAGCACGGCGGTGCCGGACTCCAGGCGGCCGGAGTACACGCGGACGAAGGTGAGCTTGCCGAGGTGCGGGTCGCTCATGATCTTGAACGCCAGCGCCGACAGCGGCTCGTCGTCGGACGGCTTGCGCTTGACGACCTCCTCCGGGTCGTTGACCGCGTGGCCCTCGATGGCCTCGATGTCAACGGGGGAAGGCAGGTAGCGCACGACCGCGTCGAGCAGGGGCTGGACGCCCTTGTTCTTGAACGCGGTACCGCAGAACACCGGGGTGATGGTGGTGCCGGTGCCCTTGCCGGACGCGATGGTGATACGACGGATCGCGGCGTACAGCTGCTCCTCGGTGGGCTCCTGGCCCTCCAGGAACAGCTCCATGATCTCTTCGTCGTTCTCGGCGACGGCCTCGACCAGCTTGCCGCGCCACTCCTCGGCGGCCTCGACATGCGTGTCCGGGATGTCGACGACGTCGTACATCTCGCCCTTGGTCGCCTCGGCGGACCACACGAGCGCCTTCATGCGGACCAGGTCCACGACGCCCTTGAAGTCGGCCTCGGCACCGATCGGGAGCTGCATGACGATCGGCTGCGCGCCCAGGCGGTCGACGATCATGTCGACGCAGCGGTGGAACTCGGCACCGGTGCGGTCGAGCTTGTTGACGAAGCAGATACGCGGAACGCCGTAGCGGTCCGCCTGACGCCACACGGTCTCGGACTGCGGCTCGACGCCGGCGACGCCGTCGAACACCGTCACGGCACCGTCGAGCACACGCAGGGAACGCTCCACCTCGACGGTGAAGTCGACGTGACCCGGGGTGTCGATGATGTTGATGGTGTGGTCGACGTTCTCCAGCGGCCAGTGGCAGGTGGTGGCAGCAGAGGTGATCGTGATGCCACGCTCCTGCTCCTGCTCCATCCAGTCCATGGTGGCAGCGCCGTCGTGGACCTCACCGATCTTGTAAGACACACCGGTGTAGAACAGGATCCGCTCGGTGGTGGTCGTCTTGCCCGCGTCGATGTGGGCCATGATGCCGATGTTGCGCACCTTGGCCAGGTCAAGCGAAGTGGTAGCCATAAGGCTTCAGTCTTCTCTCGGTCTCGATGTGGACTGCGACTACCAGCGGTAGTGCGCGAAGGCCTTGTTGGACTCGGCCATCTTGTGCGTGTCCTCGCGCTTCTTGACGGCCGCACCGAGGCCGTTCGAAGCGTCGAGAAGCTCGTTGAGCAGACGCTCGGTCATGGTCTTCTCGCGACGGGCGCGGGAGTAGCCGACGAGCCAGCGCAGCGCCAGGGTGTTGGCACGGCCGGGCTTGACCTCGACCGGGACCTGGTAGGTGGCGCCACCGACACGGCGGGACTTGACCTCGAGGGTCGGCTTGATGTTCTCAAGAGCGCGCTTCAGCGTGATGACCGGGTCGTTGCCGGTCTTCTCGCGCAGGCCCTCCATGGCGCCGTAGACGATGCGCTCGGCGGTGGAGCGCTTGCCGTTCAGCAGCACCTTGTTGATCAGGGAGGTCACCAGAGGAGAACCGTAGACCGGGTCGATGATGACCGGGCGCTTCGGGGCGGGGCCCTTACGAGGCATTCTTACTTCTCCTTCTTGGCGCCGTAACGGCTGCGAGCCTGCTTGCGGTTCTTGACACCCTGGGTGTCGAGCGAACCGCGGATGATCTTGTAGCGAACACCCGGCAGGTCCTTCACACGGCCGCCGCGCACGAGCACGATGGAGTGCTCCTGCAGGTTGTGTCCCTCACCCGGAATGTAAGCGGTGACCTCGATGCCACTGGTCAGACGCACACGCGCGACCTTACGCAGGGCCGAGTTCGGCTTCTTCGGGGTGGTCGTGAACACACGCGTGCAGACGCCACGACGCTGAGGGGAACCCTCGAGTGCGGGCGTCTTGTTCTTCTCGACCTTGTCCTGCCGGCCCTTACGGACCAGCTGCTGGATCGTAGGCACTACTTCTCCGGTTTCTGTGTGCCGATAGGTACAGCTAACCTGGAACGTCGCCGACCCACGCGGTCGGGTGTGTCGAATCCGTCAGGCCCTTGCCGCCAGGCGAAAAGGGGCACGGATTACGGTGGCCGATCACGGCTCGCTGCACGGAGTGAAGGCACGCGCAAGAGCCAGGGCACACCCCAGGCACAAGGTCTGAGCGTACCTACCTCATTCGCTGCGGTCAAAACAAATGGAACCGACCCCGCGCCAGGCTGCGGCCGCTGTCAAGGGCGCGTACCTTAGTCGATCTTCGTTCCGGCCGCCCCAGCCCCTCCGGCCGCCTCAGCCCCCCGGCCGCCCCCGACGACCTCGCCGGACCTCCGGGCCGCCCTGGAGCGGCTGGAGGCGGCACAGCGGGCCGGTACGGACACCTCCTGGGCGCCCGGGAGTCCCACCGAACCCCACTGAACGCCGAAGGGCGGCCACCCCCGTACGGGAGTGACCGCCCTTCATGCTGCTCGCTTACTGGTTGTACGGACCGTAGTCGTAGTCCTCCAGCGGAACGGCCTGGCCGGAGCCGGTGCCGAACGGCGAGTAGTCGATGTCGTCGTAGCCGACGGCCGAGTACATCGCGGCCTTGGCCTCCTCGGTCGGCTCGACCCGGATGTTGCGGTAGCGGGACAGACCCGTACCGGCCGGGATGAGCTTACCGATGATGACGTTCTCCTTGAGGCCGATGAGGCTGTCGGACTTGGCGTTGATCGCCGCGTCCGTCAGAACTCGGGTCGTCTCCTGGAAGGAGGCGGCCGACAGCCAGGACTCCGTCGCCAGCGAGGCCTTGGTGATACCCATCAGCTGCGGACGACCGGAGGCCGGGTGACCGCCCTCCTGGACCACACGACGGTTCTCGGTCTCGAACTTCGAGCGCTCGACCAGCTCACCGGGCAGCAGCTCGGCGTCGCCGGACTCGATGATCGTCACGCGGCGGAGCATCTGCCGGATGATGATCTCGATGTGCTTGTCGTGGATCGACACACCCTGCGAGTTGTAGACCTTCTGGACCTCGCCGACCAGGTGGACCTGGACGGCACGCTGACCCAGGATGCGCAGCACGTCGTGCGGGTTGGTGGCACCCACGGTGAGCTGCTGGCCCACCTCGACGTGCTCGCCCTCGCGGACCAGGACCTTGGCGCGCTTCGAGATCGGGTACGCCGTCTCGTCGCTGCCGTCGTCCGGGGTGACGACGATCTTCTTGGTCTTCTCGGTCTCCTCGATCCGCACGCGGCCGGAGGCCTCGGAGATCGGGGCGACACCCTTCGGGGTACGGGCCTCGAAGAGCTCGACGACACGCGGCAGACCCTGGGTGATGTCGTCACCGGCCACACCACCGGTGTGGAAGGTACGCATCGTCAGCTGGGTACCGGGCTCACCGATGGACTGGGCGGCGATGATGCCGACCGCCTCACCGATGTCCACCAGCTTGCCGGTGGCCAGCGAACGGCCGTAGCACATCGCGCAGGTGCCGACGGCGGACTCGCAGGTCAGGACCGAACGGGTCTTGACCTCCTCGACGCCACGGGCGACCAGCTCTTCGATGAGCACATCGCCCAGGTCGGTGCCGGCCGGGGCCAGCACCTGGCCGTCGACCACGATGTCCTCGGCGAGGCAGCGCGCGTACACGGAGGTCTCGACGTCCTCCGCCTTGCGCAGCACGCCGTCCTCGTCGCGCCCGGCGATGCGCAGACGCAGACCACGGTCGGTGCCGCAGTCCTCCTCGCGGATGATGACGTCCTGGGAGACGTCGACCAGACGACGGGTGAGGTAACCCGAGTCGGCGGTACGCAGAGCGGTGTCCGCCAGACCCTTACGGGCACCGTGCGTGGAGATGAAGTACTCCAGCACGGACAGGCCCTCACGGAAGGACGCCTTGATCGGACGCGGGATGGTCTCGTTCTTCGCGTTCGACACCAGACCACGCATACCGGCAATCTGACGCATCTGCATCATGTTGCCTCGGGCACCCGAGTTCACCATCATCGAGACCGGGTTGGTCTTCGGGAAGTTCGCGTTCATGGCCTCGGCAACCTCGTTGGTCGCCTTGGTCCAGATCGCGATGAGCTCCTGGGTGCGCTCTTCCTTGGTGATCAGACCGCGCTCGTACTGCTTCTGGACCCGCTCGTCCTGCGCCTCGTAGCCGCGGACGATCTCCTTCTTCGCGTCGGGGACGACGACGTCGGAGATGGCCACGGTGACACCGGAACGGGTGGCCCAGTAGAAGCCGGCCGCCTTCAGGTTGTCGAGCGTCGCCGCCACGATGACCTTCGGGTAGCGCTCGGCGAGGTCGTTGACGATCTCGGAGAGCTGCTTCTTGCCGACCTCGTAGTCGACGAACGGGTAGTCCTCGGGCAGCAGCTCGTTGAAGAGCGCGCGGCCCAGCGTGGTGTTCAGGCGGAAGCTGTCACCCTGCTGCCACTCCGGCTCGCCCTCCTCGCGCACCGGCGGGGTCCAGCCGCGCGGCGGGATGGTGCCCACCGGGAAGCGGATGTCCACGCGCGACTGGAGCGACAGCTCGCCGGCGTCGAACGCCATGATCGCCTCGGCCACGGACGCGAACGAACGGCCCTCGCCCTTGACGTTGCGCATCTCGCCGTCGGTGGTGAGGAAGAACAGACCGAGGACCATGTCCTGGGTCGGCATCGTCACCGGACGGCCGTCGGCCGGCTTGAGGATGTTGTTCGAGGACAGCATCAGGATGCGGGCCTCGGCCTGCGCCTCCGCGGACAGCGGCAGGTGCACGGCCATCTGGTCACCGTCGAAGTCCGCGTTGAACGCGGTGCAGACGAGCGGGTGGATCTGGATGGCCTTGCCCTCGACCAGCTGCGGCTCGAAGGCCTGGATGCCGAGGCGGTGCAGGGTGGGCGCACGGTTCAGCAGCACCGGGTGCTCGGCGATGACCTCTTCGAGGACGTCGTACACCACGGTGCGGCCGCGCTCGACCATGCGCTTGGCCGACTTGATGTTCTGCGCGTGGTTCAGGTCGACCAGGCGCTTCATCACGAACGGCTTGAAGAGCTCCAGCGCCATCGCCTTCGGCAGACCGCACTGGTGCAGCTTCAGCTGCGGACCGACGACGATCACGGAACGCGCCGAGTAGTCGACACGCTTACCGAGCAGGTTCTGACGGAATCGACCCTGCTTACCCTTCAGCATGTCGCTGAGGGACTTCAGCGGACGGTTGCCGGGGCCCGTGACCGGGCGGCCGCGGCGGCCGTTGTCGAAGAGCGCGTCGACGGCCTCCTGGAGCATGCGCTTCTCGTTGTTCACGATGATCTCGGGCGCACCGAGGTCGAGAAGGCGCTTCAGGCGGTTGTTGCGGTTGATGACACGGCGGTACAGGTCGTTCAGGTCGGAGGTCGCGAAGCGGCCACCGTCCAGCTGCACCATCGGACGCAGGTCCGGCGGGATGACCGGGACGCAGTCCAGGACCATGCCCTTGGGGCTGTTGGAGGTCTGGAGGAACGCGGAGACGACCTTCAGCCGCTTGAGGGCACGGGTCTTCTTCTGGCCCTTGCCGGTGCGGATGATCTCGCGGAGCTTCTCGGCCTCCTCCTCGAGGTCGAAGGACTCCAGGCGCTTCTGGAGCGCCGCGGCACCCATCGAGCCGTCGAAGTACGTGCCGAAGCGGTCGCGCAGCTCGCGGTAGAGCAGCTCGTCGCCCTCGAGGTCCTGGACCTTGAGGTTCTTGAACCGGTTCCACACCTCGTCGAGGCGGTCGATCTCGCGCTGCGCACGGTCGCGCAGCTGCTTCATCTCGCGCTCGGCACCCTCGCGCACCTTGCGGCGCACGTCGGCCTTGGCGCCCTCGGCCTCCAGCTCGGCCAGGTCGGACTCGAGCTTCTTGGCGCGGGCCTCGAGGTCGGCGTCGCGGCGGTTCTCGATCTGCTGGCGCTCCACCGAGACATGCGCCTCCAGGGAGGGCAGGTCGCGGGTACGGCGCTCCTCGTCGACGTACGTGATCATGTACGCCGCGAAGTAGATGACCTTCTCCAGGTCCTTCGGGGCGAGGTCCAGCAGGTAGCCCAGCCGGGACGGGACGCCCTTGAAGTACCAGATGTGGGTCACGGGAGCGGCCAGCTCGATGTGGCCCATCCGCTCACGGCGCACCTTGGCGCGCGTGACCTCGACGCCACAGCGCTCGCAGATGATGCCCTTGAAGCGGACACGCTTGTACTTGCCGCAGTAGCACTCCCAGTCCCGCGTAGGACCGAAGATCTTCTCGCAGAAGAGTCCGTCCTTTTCGGGCTTCAGGGTGCGGTAGTTGATGGTCTCGGGCTTCTTGACCTCGCCGTGGCTCCACTGACGGATGTCGTCAGCGGTGGCCAGGCCGATCCGGAGCTCGTCGAAGAAGTTGACGTCGAGCACTATGCGTCAATCCCTCTCAGGGTCGAAAGTCTGTGGTCTGAAACGGGGGCCTGGGGGTCGGCGGGGGCCTCACACGGTGGCGAGGCCCCTACCGGACTCCCGTCAGACCTCTTCGACGCTGCTCGGCTCGCGCCGGGACAGGTCGATACCGAGCTCCTCCGCAGCGCGGAAGACGTCCTCGTCGGTGTCGCGCATCTCGATGGACATACCGTCGCTGGACAGCACCTCCACGTTCAGGCAGAGCGACTGCATCTCCTTGATGAGCACCTTGAAGGACTCGGGGATGCCGGGCTCGGGGATGTTCTCGCCCTTGACGATGGCCTCGTAGACCTTCACGCGGCCGGTGACGTCGTCGGACTTGATGGTCAGCAGCTCCTGGAGGGCGTACGCGGCGCCGTAGGCCTCGAGGGCCCACACCTCCATCTCACCGAAGCGCTGGCCACCGAACTGCGCCTTACCACCCAGCGGCTGCTGGGTGATCATCGAGTACGGACCGGTCGACCGGGCGTGCAGCTTGTCGTCGACCAGGTGGTGCAGCTTCAGGATGTACATGTAGCCGACCGAGATCGGGTCCGGGAACGGCTCACCGCTACGGCCGTCGAACAGCCGCGCCTTGCCGGACGGGAGCACCATGCGCTCGCCGTCGCGGTTCGGGATGGTGTGCTGCAACAGACCCGCCAGCTCGTCCTCGCGGGCACCGTCGAAGACCGGGGTCGCGACGTTGGTGCGCGGGGCGACCTTGTCGGCGCCGATCGCCTGGAGGCGCTGGGCCCACTCGTCCGCGAGGCCGGAGACGTCCCAGCCGCGGCTGGCGAGCCAGCCGAGGTGGATCTCCAGGACCTGTCCCGGGTTCATTCGGGACGGCACACCCAGCGGGTTGAGGATGATGTCGACCGGGGTGCCGTCCTCCAGGAACGGCATGTCCTCGATCGGCAGGATCTTGGAGATGACACCCTTGTTGCCGTGACGGCCGGCGAGCTTGTCACCGTCGGTGATCTTGCGCTTCTGCGCGACGTAGACGCGGACCAGCTGGTTCACGCCCGGCGGCAGCTCGTCGCCCTCCTCGCGGTCGAAGACGCGGACGCCGATGACCTTGCCGGTCTCGCCGTGCGGCACCTTCAGCGAGGTGTCACGGACCTCACGGGCCTTCTCACCGAAGATCGCGCGCAGCAGGCGCTCCTCGGGGGTCAGCTCGGTCTCACCCTTCGGGGTGACCTTGCCGACGAGGATGTCGCCGGCGATGACCTCGGCACCGATGCGGATGATGCCGCGCTCGTCGAGGTCGGCGAGGACCTCCTCGGAGACGTTCGGGATGTCCCGGGTGATCTCCTCGGGGCCGAGCTTGGTGTCACGGGCGTCGACCTCGTGCTCCTCGATGTGGATCGAGGAGAGGACGTCGTCCTGCACGAGGCGCTGCGACAGGATGATCGCGTCCTCGTAGTTGTGACCCTCCCACGGCATGAACGCCACGAGCAGGTTCTTGCCGAGGGCCATCTCGCCGTTCTCGGTGGCCGGGCCGTCGGCCAGTACCTGGCCGGTGATGACGCGGTCGCCCTCGTTGACGATGACCTTCTGGTTGACCGAGGTGCCCTGGTTGGACCGGGAGAACTTGGCCAGGCGGTACGTGATGTACGTGCCGTCGTCGTTGGCGGTGGTGATGTAGTCCGCGGAGACCTCCTGGACCACACCGTCCTTCTCGGCCTTGACCACGTCGCCGGCGTCGACCGCGGAGCGGTACTCCATGCCGGTGCCGACGAGCGGGGCCTCCGACTTAATCAGCGGCACGGCCTGACGCATCATGTTCGCGCCCATGAGGGCACGGTTGGCGTCGTCGTGCTCGAGGAAGGGGATCATGGCGGTCGCGACCGACACCATCTGGCGCGGCGAGACGTCCATGTAGTCCACGTCCTCGGGGCCGACGTAGTCGACCTCGCCGCCACGGCGGCGGACCAGCACGCGGGCCTCGGCGAAGTGGAGCTCGTCCGTCAGCGGCGCGTTGGCCTGCGCGATGACGAAGCGGTCCTCCTCGTCGGCGGTCAGGTAGTCGACCTCGTCGGTGACGACACCGTCGACGACCTTGCGGTACGGCGTCTCGATGAAGCCGAAGGGGTTGATCCGGCC
Organism: Streptomyces sp. NPDC127190; assembly: GCF_042672505.1. Classification (NCBI taxonomy): domain Bacteria; kingdom Bacillati; phylum Actinomycetota; class Actinomycetes; order Kitasatosporales; family Streptomycetaceae; genus Streptomyces; species Streptomyces sp. NPDC127190. The sequence goes on along the minus strand of NZ_JBHXVE010000010.1, from coordinate 38,566 downwards.
GTACGAGGCGAGCGAGCCGATCAGACCGATGTTCGGGCCTTCCGGCGTCTCGATCGGGCACATGCGGCCGTAGTGCGAGGGGTGCACGTCACGGACCTCGAAGCCGGCCCGCTCACGGGAGAGACCACCCGGGCCGAGGGCGTTCAGACGACGCTTGTGCGTCAGCCCCGACAGCGGGTTGTTCTGGTCCATGAACTGGGACAGCTGGCTGGTGCCGAAGAACTCCTTGATGGAGGCGACGACCGGCCGGATGTTGATCAGGGTCTGCGGCGTGATCGCCTCGACGTCCTGGGTGGTCATGCGCTCGCGCACGACGCGCTCCATACGGGCGAGACCCGTACGGACCTGGTTCTGGATCAGCTCGCCGACGTTACGGATACGACGGTTGCCGAAGTGGTCGATGTCGTCGGTCTCGACCATGATCGTGCGACCGCTGGCGGTCACCGTCTCGGTCTCGCCGGCGTGCAGCTGCACCAGGTACTTGATGGTGGCGATGATGTCGTCGGTGGTGAGCACACCGGCGTCCAGCGGCTCGTCCGCACCGAGCTTCTTGTTGACCTTGTAGCGGCCGACCTTGGCCAGGTCGTAGCGCTTCGGGTTGAAGTACAGGTTCTCCAGCAGCGTCTGAGCGGCCTCACGCGTGGGGGGCTCGCCCGGACGCAGCTTGCGGTAGATGTCGAGCAGCGCGTCGTCCTGGCCCTGGGTGTGGTCCTTCTCCAGGGTGGCGCGCATGGACTCGTACTCGCCGAACTCCTCGAGGATCTGCTCGGTGGTCCAGCCGAGCGCCTTCAGCAGAACGGTGACCGACTGCTTGCGCTTGCGGTCGATGCGGACACCGACCATGTCGCGCTTGTCGATCTCCATCTCCAGCCAGGCACCCCGGGACGGGATGATCTTGGCGGAGAAGATGTCCTTGTCGGACGTCTTGTCGATGGAGGAGTCGAAGTAGACACCGGGGGAACGGACCAGCTGCGACACCACGACACGCTCGGTGCCGTTGATGACGAAAGTGCCCTTGTTCGTCATGAGCGGGAAGTCGCCCATGAAGACCGTCTGGGACTTGATCTCACCGGTCTCGTTGTTGGTGAACTCGGCGGTGACGAAGAGCGGGGCGGCGTACGTGAAGTCGCGCTCCTTGCACTCGTCGATCGAGTTCTTCGGCGGCTCGAAGCGGTGGTCCCGGAACGTCAGCGACATCGACCCCGAGAAGTCCTCGATCGGGGAGATCTCGTCGAAGATCTCCTCCAGACCGGACGTGGTGGGGACGTCCTGACCGTTCTCCAGAGCCTCCTCGACCCGACTCTGCCAGGCGGTGTTGCCGAGCAGCCAGTCAAAGCTCTCGGTCTGCAGCGCGAGCAGGTTCGGAACCTCGAGAGGCTCCTTGATCTTTGCAAAGGAGATGCGCAGCGGGGCGGTGCTGGCGCCGTTGTTCGTATTCGCGGTCGAGGCAGTGCGCGAGGCGGCCAAGAGGGGGTCCTTCCGAGGGCTCGGACTCACTACGCGCGTACCGGTCCCTCTCCCGTACGCAGAGACGGAAACCCCAGGTCAGAGGTGCTTCGGTCGTCTGTGCTCGAGTGAGGGCAGACCCCTGGTGACGGGCAGGGGACAGCTAACAGGCAGCGCAAAGGGTCAGTGTAGCCACTTGGCACACTGATGTCCAGTGCGGGTTTTCGAGACCCCTCGTCGTGCTCACCGCTGTTGTCAACGCCCTCCGGCCTGCTGCCCTCAACGCACGTTGATACTGCCCTCTCCGTCGTCGATCCATGCCTCGGATTCGGATCCTTGTGACGACGCGTCCTGAGAATTGCGCGCTGCGTGCGGTTCGTCAAGGGCCCCCAGCCGGAACCGCGCCGTCCGGAGACACGACGAAGATCACCATACCCCTCGCCGCAGCGAGCGCAAGGCAACCGCGGTCGGCCTCCCCGAGACGCCGAAGAGCGACCACCCGGATGGATGATCGCTCTTCGGTGCGTCCGCGTTACAGCCCGGCAGGGCCGATCTCAGCGCGCAGTCGAGTCCCTGGGGACCCGGAAGGTGTTACTTGACCTCGACGGAGGCGCCGGCGCCCTTGAGGGCCTCGGCGGCCTTGTCAGCGGCCTCCTTGTTGACCTTCTCGAGGACCGGCTTCGGGGTGCCGTCGACGAGGTCCTTGGCCTCCTTCAGACCCAGCGAGGTCAGCTCACGCACGACCTTGATGACCTGGATCTTCTTGTCGCCGGCGCCGGTGAGGATGACGTCGAACTCGTCCTTCTCCTCCTCGGCCTCGGCGGCGGCGCCACCAGCGGCACCACCGGCGACGACGACCGGCGCGGCAGCGGCGGCGGTGACGTCGAACTTCTCCTCGAAGGCCTTCACGAACTCGGAGAGCTCGATGAGGGTCATCTCCTCGAACTGGGCAAGCAGCTCGTCCTGGGACAGCTTCGCCATGATGGCGGTCCTTCCACTCAAATCGGCAGGTGCCGGATGTACTGGGTAAGGCGGGCGTACGTCGGCCCGCTGCGACCCGAGCCGTAGGGCCGGGTCAGAAAGCGAGCCGAATTACTCGGCACCGCCCTGCTCGGCCTGCTTGGCGCGCAGCGCGTCCACGGTGCGGACGAGCTTCGACGGCAGCGCCTGGAAGACGGAGGCAGCCTGGGACTGCTTCGCCTTGAAGGCACCGGCCAGCTTGCTGAGCAGAACCTCGCGGGACTCGAGGTCCGCAAGCTTCTTGATCTCGTCGGCGGAGAGGGCCTTGCCCTCGAGCACACCGCCCTTGATGACGAGATTCGGGTTTTCCTTGGCGAAGTCACGGAGACCCTTCGCCGACTCCACCGGGTCACCGGTGACGAAGGCGACGGCCGTCGGGCCAGCGAAGAGCTGGTCCTCCAGCGTGATCCCGGCCTCCTGGGCCGCGATCTTGGTCAGCGTGTTCTTCACCACGGCGTACTGGGCGTTCTCACCGAGAGAACGGCGCAGCGTCTTGAGCTGCGCCACGGTGAGACCGCGGTACTCGGTCAGCACGGCGGCGTTCGAGTTGCGGAACTTGTCCGTCAGCTCGGCAACCGCGGCAGCCTTGTCGGGCCTCGCCATAGAGCCTCGGCCTCCTTCCGGGTGATTCGGACCGCGCGGACCCGAAGGAGGACTGGGTAAAACGAAACGCCCCGGCGCAGGCGCTCGGGGCGGACTCGACCGGCCGTACACGCGCTGAGGCGCGCACTCCGGGAGTTCTTCCACTGACACCTGCGCGGGTCGCCCACTTTTCAGCGGATCCTTCGGCCACCGCACCCTCATTCGAGCGCACGGCAACGACCAGCGGTCTTTGGCTTCGGGAAGGAGACTACGGGACCGCCCCACCCCAGAGCAAATCGGGCCCTACGGCCCTACGGCGCTACGGCACAGGTCGGCCGGCAGGGGCGGCCGGCAGCTGCGGCCGGCGGGCGGCCCAGGAAGGCGCCCAGGAGGTCATAGGACGGCCCGTGCGGGCGCGGAAGGCGCCGGCACGGGCCGCTCTGCGATGCGCCGGAGCGCGGTGGCTCAGGAGCTGAGGCCGGTGCCGCCCGCGGTGGTGCCGGCCGTGCCGCTGCTGCCGCCCGCCGTCATGCCGCCGGACTTCATCAGGTCGGCGAAGTCCATGGTGTCGCCGGCCGGCGGGGCCTCGGCGCTGACCTTGACGCCGTAGTCGCTGTAGTAGGCGGTGTTGACCATGGTGCCCTGAGTCATGTCCACCTTCTCGGTCTTCTTGACCAGCAGGTTCTGGTCGTTGACCCAGATGTCGACGGTGTCGGTGGTGGCACCCATCTGGGTCATCTGCTTCTTCAGGGCCGCCAGCTGGTCGGGCTTGAGGTTGCTGGTCTTGCCCGCCAGGTCGGCCATGTCCAGCGTGCCCGAGTAGTGCGTGGTGCGGACGCCGGAGAGCGTCTCCTCGCCGACCTTCTTGACGTCCCCGGAGGCCAGGAGCATCTTCACGGACTGGTTCGGCGTGGCGGTGCGCAGCTGGTCCTTCATGTACGAGCCGGAGGCGCCGCCGAGCTTGGCGAGGTCGTCGTAGGAGTACTTGAGCCAGTGCTTGCCGCCGGTCTGCCGGGCGAAGGCGTCGCTCATCTTCGCGTAGTAGGCGTCCGGCAGATAGCGGGCCTGCATCGACGTGTTGCCGGACTTCTTCATCATCTCGGCCATCTGGCCGCCGGTGTACGTCAGCGTGAGGTTGCCCGTCAGGCCGTGGCCCCAGGTGAGGGAACCGGTCGAGGAGATCGACATGAGGTTGCCCACGGACGTGGTGGAGCGCACCTTGGCCGACTCGGCCTTGTCCGTGGACTGCTCGGCGGAGCGCAGGGCGGCGATGGGGCTGACGTTGATGACGGTGTCGCCGGCCGCCTTGTCGCCCTTGGCGCCCTTCCCGGAGCCGGAGGTGCCGCAGGCGGCCACCCCGGTGAGCGCGGCGACCACCGCGATGGACAGGGTCATCCGGCGCACGGTCGTGCTCTTCATTCTTGTCCCACCCCTATTGCGAGTCCTGTGCCTGCACCGTAACCCAGGCCGCTGACAGTCGTACGAAAGGTCGCACAAAGAAAGGACGGACCCCGCAACCAGAAGGTTGCAGGGCCCGCCCTTTCTTACGCGTTCCTGACGCGGCTACCGGGTGAGCGCAGGGCTCAGACGGCGGCCGGGTCCTCCTCGACGAGGAGGTTGCGGGTGCGGTTCGGGTCGACCGGGATGCCGGGGCCCATCGTGGTGGTGATGGCGGCCTTCTTGATGTAGCGACCCTTGGCGGCGGACGGCTTCAGACGGAGGATCTCCTCCAGCGCGGCGCCGTAGTTCTCCACCAGCTTGTCGTCCTCGAAGGACGCCTTGCCGATGATGAAGTGCAGGTTCGAGTGCTTGTCGACGCGGAACTCGATCTTGCCGCCCTTGATCTCGGTGACGGCCTTGGCGGTGTCGGGGGTGACGGTGCCGGTCTTCGGGTTCGGCATCAGACCACGGGGGCCGAGGACGCGGCCGAGGCGGCCGACCTTGCCCATGAGGTCCGGGGTGGCGACGACGGCGTCGAAGTCCAGACGGCCCTTCGCCACCTCGTCGATCAGCTCGTCGGCGCCGACGATGTCGGCGCCCGCGGCACGCGCGGCCTCGGCACGGTCGCCGGTCGCGAAGACCAGGACCCGGGCGGTCTTACCGGTGCCGTGCGGAAGGTTCACGGTGCCACGGACCATCTGGTCGGCCTTGCGCGGGTCGACACCCAGACGGAAGGCGACCTCGACGGTGGCGTCGAACTTGGTCGTGGAGGTCTCCTTGGCGAGACGGACGGCCTCGAGCGGGGCGTACAGCTTCTCCCGGTCGACCTTGGCGTCCGCAGCGCGGAGAGCCTTGCTGCGCTTGCTCACAACTTGCTCCTGTGTGTTCTGAAAGGAGTCGTGGTCCCTGGGCCGAGCAGGCCCTGCCACGTGCGACCGGCTACGGCCGCATGACTGCTACGAGGTTTGAGGTCAGCCCTCGACCGTGATGCCCATGGAACGGGCGGTGCCGGCGATGATCTTCGACGCGGCGTCCAGGTCGTTGGCGTTGAGGTCGGGCATCTTGGTCTGGGCGATCTCGCGGACCTGCGCCTCGGTGATCTTGGCGACCTTGGTCTTGTGCGGCTCGCCGGAGCCCTTCTCGACGCCAGCGGCCTTGAGGATCATCTTCGCGGCCGGCGGAGTCTTGGTCACGAAGGTGAAGGAGCGGTCCTCGTAGACCGTGATCTCCACCGGGATGACCCAACCACGCTGCGACTCGGTCGCCGCGTTGTAGGCCTTGCAGAACTCCATGATGTTGACGCCGTGCTGACCGAGCGCGGGGCCGACCGGCGGGGCCGGGTTCGCCGCACCGGCGTTGATCTGGAGCTTGATGAGCCCCGTGACCTTCTTCTTCTTGGGAGGCATAGCTCTCCGGGTCCTTTCATTCGGGTCCATGCCCGCGCACGGATCGCGATCCAGACGCAGGCATACCGCACAACGATAACGGGTATAGATGCGCGGCTAAAAACCGAGCAGGTCAGGCGCCCGGTGACGGTCTGCCTGACCTGCTCGGAAGCACGAAGTCCAGCGGAAACTAGTTCTTCTGGATCTGGTCGAAGGAGAGCTCGACCGGCGTCTCGCGGCCGAAGATCTCCACCAGGCCCTTGACCTTCTTCGAGTCGGGGTTGATCTCGTTGATGGTCGCCTGGAGGGTGGCGAACGGGCCGTCGGTGACGGTGACCGAGTCGCCGACCTCGAAGTCCAGCACCTGGACCTCGACCTTGCGCTGCGGGGCGGGCTTGCCCTCGGCCTCGGCGGCCTCGCGGGCGGCCTTCTCCTCGGCCTCCGGGGCGAGCATCTTGACGATCTCGTCCAGGGTCAGCGGGTACGGGTCGTAGGCGTTGCCGACGAAGCCGGTGACGCCCGGGGTGTTGCGGACGACGCCCCAGGACTCGTTGGTCAGGTCCATGCGGACCAGGACGTAACCCGGCAGCTTGTTCTGCTTGATCGTCTTGCGGTCGCCGTTCTTGATCTGGACGACCTCTTCCTGCGGCACCTCGGCCTGGAAGATGTAGTCCTCGACGTTCAGCGAGACGGCGCGCTGCTCCAGGTTGGTCTTCACGCGGTTCTCGTAACCGGCGTAGGTGTGGATGACGTACCACTCGCCGGGCAGCGAGCGGAGTTCCTCGCGCAGGGCCTCGATGGGGTCGACGGGCGCGGCCGGCTCGGCCTCGGTGGCGGCCTCCTCGGCCTCCTCCTCGGCTGCCTCGGGCTCCTCGGCGCTCTCGTCCTCGTCCTCGACGTGCAGGGCGGCCTCTTCGGCCGGCTCGCCCGACTCGGCCTCGGCAGCCTCGAACTCGTCCTGCTCGTCCGCGCCCTCGACGATGTCGAGCTCGTCGTCCACCATCTCGTCCGGCTCGATGGCGTCGTTCAGGTTCGGGTCAGACACGATGGCTGCTTCTTCCTGGATACATAGGGGTGGAACATGCGAAAAGGGGCGCCGGTACCACGGCGCCCTTCGCTCTTGGCTCAGCCGAAAACGTACTTGGCCGCGTGGTTGAGCCCATAGTCAATCACGGTCACCAGCGCGATCATGATGGCGACGAAGAAGATCACCACGGTGGTGTACGACGTCAGCTGGTTGCGAGTCGGCCAGACGACCTTGCGGAGTTCCGCGACGATCTGGCGGTAGAAGGTGGCGAGGCGCTTCAGCGGGCCCTTCTTGGCGCGCTTGCCGCCCTTGCGGGCCTTCTTCTTGGACTCGGGCAGCTCGTCCTGGGCGTCAGGCGTGTCGATGGAGCCCACGGCGTCCGTCATAATCCTCACCTGATCCCGGGTCGTGGCCGTGCCGCGCCCGGTTTCTGAGCCGCACGGCGGTGCATTGCTGTACGTACATGCGCACACATCCTGGCGGTGTGTGTAGCAGGGCCGGAGGGACTTGAACCCCCAACCGCCGGTTTTGGAGACCGGTGCTCTACCAATTGAGCTACGACCCTTTGTGTGTCCCCCAACGTACCGCATCCGACCGGGTGCGGGGTGTGCACCGGTTCCGGCAGCGGCTGTTGGTGGCCAACGAGGTGAGAGTGTACGTGGTCCGCGGCCCTGCGTCGAACAGAAAGTGCCCGCCAGGGCGGTGCCGGGCGAAGATCGTCCTGGCCGGGGCCCGGATTCGGACCCGTGTTCACGCATTGACCCCTGGCTGCTCAGTCCGTGAAACCCGTGTGCCGGGGACATTTCCGGTCTGGAACGATGGGCCGCATGAGCGCTGCAACCCCACCCACCGAGCGCCGGGTCTCCGCCCGAGTCGGCGCGATCTCCGAGTCCGCCACCCTCGCCGTGGACGCCAAGGCCAAGGCCCTGAAGGCAGCCGGGCGTCCGGTGATCGGCTTCGGCGCCGGTGAGCCCGACTTCCCGACCCCGGACTACATCGTCGAGGCGGCCGTCGAGGCCTGCAAGAACCCGAAGTACCACCGCTACACGCCGGCCGGCGGCCTGCCCGAGCTGAAGGCCGCGATCGCCGCGAAGACGCTGCGCGACTCCGGCTGGGAGCCCGACGTCTCCCAGATCCTCGTCACCAACGGCGGCAAGCAGGCCATCTACGAGGCGTTCGCCGCGATCCTGGACCCGGGCGACGAGGTCATCGTCCCGGCGCCGTACTGGACGACGTACCCCGAGTCGATCCGGCTCGCGGGCGGTGTCCCGGTGGAGGTCGTGGCCGACGAGACGACCGGCTACCGGGTCTCGGTGGAGCAGCTGGAGGCGGCCCGCACGGAGAGGACGAAGGTCGTGCTCTTCGTCTCCCCGTCCAACCCGACCGGCGCGGTCTACAGCGAGGCCGAGACCGAGGAGATCGGCCGCTGGGCCCTGGAGCACGGCCTGTGGGTGCTCACCGACGAGATCTACGAGCACCTGGTCTACGGCGACGCCGCCGCCGTCTCCCTGCCCGCCCTGCTGCCCGAGCTGCGCGACAAGTGCATCGTGGTCAACGGTGTGGCGAAGACGTACGCCATGACCGGCTGGCGGGTGGGCTGGGTCATCGGCCCCAAGGACGTCGTCAAGGCCGCGACCAACCTCCAGTCGCACGCCACCTCGAACGTCTCCAACGTGGCCCAGGCGGCCGCCCTGGCCGCCGTCTCCGGCGACCTGGAGGCCGTGGCCAAGATGCGTGAGGCCTTCGACCGCCGGCGCAGGACGATCGTACGGATGCTCAACGAGATCGACGGCGTGTTCTGCCCCGAGCCCGAGGGCGCCTTCTACGCCTACCCGTCGGTGAAGGCGCTGCTCGGCAAGGAGATCCGCGGCAAGCGCCCGCAGGACACCGTCGAGCTGGCCGCGCTGATCCTGGAGGAGGCCGAGGTCGCGGTCGTCCCGGGCGAGGCCTTCGGCACGCCGGGCTATCTGCGGCTGTCGTACGCGCTCGGTGACGAGGACCTCGTCGAGGGCGTGAGCCGCATCCAGAAGCTGCTGGCCGAGGCCAGGGACTGACGGTTCGGTTTCCGGACAGGAGCACCTACGGACGTTCGTAGGTGCTCCTGTTCGTTTGTGCGAGCAAGACCACGTCCGGGGAAACGGCTACCGGGACGGCAGGGGCGTACGGCAGGATCTGGGAATGGAGCCTGTACGTGATGTCTCTGAACTGCCGAAAGCCCATCTGCACCTGCACTTCACCGGCTCGATGCGGCCGGGAACCGTCCTGGAGCTCGCCGACAAGTACGGCGTACGGCTGCCCGAGGCGCTGACGGACGCGCTGGTCAGCGGGGAGCCGCCGCGGCTGCGGGCCACGGACGAGCGCGGCTGGTTCCGCTTCCAGCGGCTCTACGACGCGGCGCGCTCCTGTCTGCGCACCCCGGAGGACATCCAGCGGCTGGTCCGGGAGGCGGCCGAGGAGGACCTCCGGGACGGCTCGGGCTGGCTGGAGATCCAGGTGGACCCGACGTCGTACGCGCCCCGGCTGGGCGGGCTGATCCCGGCGCTGGAGGTCATCCTGGACGCGGTGGAGACGACCTCCCGGGACACCGGTCTCGGTATGCGCGTCCTGGTGGCGGCGAACCGGATGAAGCACCCGCTGGACGCGCGCACGCTGGCCCGTCTCGCGGTGCGGTACGCGGACCGGGGCGTGGTCGGCTTCGGGCTCTCCAACGACGAGCGGCGGGGCATGGCGCGCGACTTCGACCGGGCCTTCCACATCGCGCGCGAGGGCGGCCTGCTGTCGGCGCCGCACGGCGGCGAGCTGACCGGCCCGGCCTCGGTCCGCGACTGCCTGGACGACCTGCACGCCGCGCGGATCGGGCACGGGGTGCGCGCGGCGGAGGACCCACGGCTGCTGAAGCGGCTCGCCGACCGGGGCGTGACCTGCGAGGTGTGCCCGGCGTCGAACGTGGCGCTCGGCGTCTACGAGAAGCCGGAGGACGTCCCGCTGCGCACGCTCTTCGAGGCGGGGGTGCCGATGGCGCTGGGCGCCGACGACCCGCTGCTGTTCGGCTCGCGGCTGGCCGCCCAGTACGAGATCGCCCGGCACGCCCACGACTTCACGGACGCCGAGCTGGCCGAGCTGGCCCGCCAGTCGGTACGCGCCTCGGCGGCCCCGGAGGACGTCAGGAGGCGGCTGCTGGCGGGCATCGACGACTGGCTGGCCCACCCGGCCGCCTGACACGGCCGCGCGGCGGATACGGCGTCCTACGGCGTCGGGATCACGCCCCGCCGTCCGGTGCCGCGGCCGAGATTCCGCTCAGCAGTGTCCTGGCGAGGCGGGCGGCGAAGGTGTCGACGGGCGGGCGTTCGCCGCTGTCGGTGGCGTCGTAGGCGAAGGCGCGCTGGGCGCAGGCGCCCAGGAGCAGGGAAGCGGCGGCGAAGGTGTCGGCGTCGGCGCGGACCCGGCCGACGGCCTGCTCGGCGCGGAGGTAGGCGTCCAGGTCCTCGATGGGGCGGTGCGGGCCGGAGCCGAGCCCGCGGAGCACGTCGTCGTTGCGGCGTTTGAGCTGCGGCTCGGCGTACAGGGACGCGGCGATCGGGAAGCTCTGCTCGTAGAAGAGGGCGGCCTGGCGGGCGATGTGGGTGAGGTTCTCCTCCAGGGTGCCCTGGCCGGGCTCGGCGGCGAGGCTGCCGAGCAGCGGGGTGAGGCGGGGCAGCCGTTCGGCGAGGACGCGGACGAACAACTCCTCCTTGCTGGCGAAGTACTTGTAGAGGGCCGCCTCGGAGCAGCCGGCCGCCCGGGCGATCTCCTTGGTGGTGGCGCGGGCGAGGCCGACGGTGAGCATCAGCTCGTGCGCGGCGTCGAGGATGCGGACGCGGGCCGGTCTGGTCTGCACGGGTCGTCCTCTCGGGCGTGGCGGGTGGCTCCGGGCTGGGCCGGCGGCCTGCCGGACTTGACGGGTGAGTGAATGCTTACCCACTCTAGATGCCATGGGGTGAGTGAACACTCACCCACCTCTTCGCAACAGGGGGCGAGGTCATGAAGCTCACCGTTTTCGGCGCCACAGGCGGGGTCGGCAGGCAGCTGGTCCGGCAGGGCCTGGACGCCGGGCACGAGGTCACCGCCGTCGTACGGGACCCGGCCCGGCTCACCGTCACCGGCGACCGTCTGGAGGTCGTCCGCGCCGACCTGACCGACCCGGAGCAGGTGCGCCCCGCGGTCCGGGGCCGGGACGCGGTCCTGTCCGGCCTGGGCGCGCGCAGCATCAAGGACGCCGGGGTGGCCACCCGGCTGACCCGTACGGTCCTGCGGGCCATGGAGGCGGAGGACGTCCGCCGGCTGCTGGTCGTCAGCGCCGCTCCGGTCGGTCCGGCGGCCGAGGACGGCCTGCTGGACCGCGCGCTGCGCGGCGTGGTCTCGGCCATCCTCAAGGACGTCTACGCCGACCTGCGCGCGATGGAGGCCGAGCTGGCCCGCAGCAGCACGGACTGGACCTCGGTACGGCCGCCCCGGCTCCAGGACAAGCCGGTGACCGGCCGCTATCGCACGGTCATCGGCGGCTTCCCACCCAAGGGGCGCTTCCTCGCGCGCGCGGACGTCGCGCACGCCATGCTGTCGATGATCGACGACATGGCGACGGTGAAGCAGGGCGTGGGCGTCGCCTACTGACCGCGCCGGTACGCCTCAGAGGCTGACGCCGACCGTGACCGGCTCGTTGACCAGGGTGATGCCGAAGGCCTCGCGCACCCCGGCGACGACCTCCCGTGCCAGTGCAAGGAGGTCTTCGGTGGTGGCCTCGCCCCGGTTGGTGAGCGCGAGGGTGTGCTTGGTGGAGATGCGAGCGGGCCCGCTGCCGTAGCCCTTGGTGAAGCCCGCCTTGTCGATGAGCCAGGCCGCGGAGGTCTTCGTACGGCCCTCCCCCGCCGGGTAGGCGGGCGGCTCGACGCCCTCCCCGAGCCGCTCGCGCACGCGCGCGTGGAAGGCGGCGAACTGCTCGTCGGTGAGGATCGGGTTGGTGAAGAAGGACCCGGCCGACCAGGTGTCGTGGTCCTCGGGGTCGAGGACCATGCCCTTCCCCGCGCGCAGCTTCAGCACGGTCTCCCGGGCGGCGGCCAGCGGCACGCGCTCGCCGGGCTCGACACCGAGCGCGCGGGCCGCCTCCGCGTACCTGACGGGCGCGGACAGGCCGTCGGCGTCCTCCAGCCCGAAGCGGACGCGCAGCACGACATAGCGCTCGGGGTCGGCCTTGAAGCGGCTGTGCCGGTACGAGAAGCCGCACTCCTCGTTCGTCAGCGTGACGGTCTCGCCGGCGCGCCGGTCGTAGGCGACGACCTCGGTGATGGTGGAGGAGACCTCCTGGCCGTAGGCCCCGACGTTCTGGATCGGGGTGGCGCCGGCCGAGCCGGGGATGCCGGCCAGGCACTCGATCCCGGCGAGCCCGGCCTCGACGGTGCGGGCGACGGCGTCGGTCCACACCTCGCCGGCCGCCAGCTCCAGGGTGCTGCCGCGCAGCTCGACACCGCGGGTGGCGATGCGCAGGGCGGTGCCGTCGAAGCCCTTGTCGCCGATGACGAGGTTCGAGCCGCCGCCGATGAGCAGCAGTGGCGTCCCGTGGTCGTCGGCCTCGCGCACGGCGGCGATCACCTCGGCGTCGGTCACGGCGGTGACGAGCCGCACCGCGGGACCGCCCAGCCGGAAGGTGGTCAGCGGGGCAAGGGGGGCATCGTGAAGTACCTGCACGGCCCCAAGCCTACGAGACCCCTCGGACACCGCCCGCACAGCCGCCGACAGGCCGCGGGCGGTCACGCTAGCTCACGCCAGCTGCGGGCGGTCGTGCCGCTGGGGCGATGGGGGTACCCCCTGCTCGAGCGAAGCCGAGAGCTTGGGGGAGGCACCCGGCCGGCGCCGGCACGCGAAACGCCCCCCCCGGCCCACACCAGCGCCATGGCCACCGCAGTACCGACACGCGTGCCGCCCCGCACCCTCAACGGGACACGGCCTCCGCAACCGGCGCGGGCGCCGCCTCGGCCACCACGGCGGGCCGCACCGTCCGCCGCCCCGGTATCAGCAGCGCCGCGACCGCCGCGAGAGCGACCACCCCCGCCCCCGTCACGAGCGCCGGCCGCAGGCCGTCCACGAAGTTCTGCGGACTGGCGTACCCGCCCTGCGCGGAGAAGATCGACGACATGACGGCGATCCCGAGCGCCCCGCCCACCTCGCGCAGCGCGTTGTTCGCGCCGGACGCGATGCCCTGCTCCTCGGGGCGCACGCTGGACATCACCAGGTTGGCGGCCGGCGCGAAGAACAGGGCCATGCCGACACCGTTGACGATCAGGGCGGGCAGCTGGACGGCGTAGGAGGCGTGCGCGGTGGCCACGGCGGCCATCCAGGCGAGACCGGTGGCCTGCAGGAAGAGTCCCGCGGCGACGACCGGGCGGCCGCCGATGCGGTCGGACAGCATCCCGGCGACCGGCGCGACCAGCATCGGCATACCGGTCCACGGCAGCATCCTGAGCCCCGCCTCGGTGGGCGAGTAGCCGAGCACGCCCTGCATGTACTGGCTGAGCAGGAAGATCGAGCCGAACATGCCCACGAACATCAGCAGGCTGGCCGTGTTGATCCCGGAGAAGGCGCGGGAGCGGAACAGCCGCATGGGCAGCATGGGCTGGGCCGCGCGGGTGCTGTAGAGGACGAATCCGACGAGCAGCGCGCCGCCCGCGAACAGCGAGGTCAGCACGGTGGTGTCGGTCCAGCCGTCGGCGGGGCCGCGGACCAGGCCGTAGACGACCCCGAAGAGCCCGCCGCTGGCGAGCAGCGTGCCGGGCAGGTCGAGGCGGGCGCCGGTGCCGTGGGACTCGGCGAGACGCAGCCGGGCGAGCGGCATCGCGACCAGGCCGAGCGGAACGTTCAGCCAGAAGATCCAGTGCCAGGAGACATGCTCGGTGAGGCTGCCGCCGATGAGCGGCCCGGAGGCGACGGCGAGGCCGTTGACGGCGCCCCAGATGCCGTACACCATGCCGCGCCGGGCGGCGGGCACGGCGGCCGTGAGCAGGGTGAGCGTGAGCGGCATCATCACGGCCGCGCCCACGCCCTGCACCGCGCGGGCGGCGATCAGGGTCCCGATGCCGGGCGCCAGGGCCGCGGCGGCGGAGGCGCCGGTGAAGACGGCGAGCCCGGCGATGAAGAGCCGGCGGCGGCCGAAGCGGTCGCCGAGCGCGGCGCCGGTCATCAGCAGGACGGCGAAGGTGAGCGTGTAGGCGCTCACGGTCCATTCGAGGTCGTCCAGCGCCCCGCCGAGATCCTTGCGGATGGAGGGCAGCGCGGTCGTGACGACGAGGTTGTCGAGGGCCGCCATGAACCCGGCGACGCTGGTGATGGCCAGGGCCCACACGGCTCTGGCCCGGCTCGATCCGGTGGACGGTACTTCGGTCGGATGCGACATCGCTCCCCCAAGAGTGCATCTGATTAGTTATTGATTACTAACTTTCTTGGCCAGGAAAAGGCGCCACGCCTTCCCGGCCCCCGCTACGCCTCGCGGCCCTCCTTGGCCCGGGCCGGCGAGTCCAACCCATCCCACACCCGGTGCCCGGGCGGAAAGCCCATGGCGACCAGACAGTTGATGAGCATGCCGTACGCCAGGAACGTGGTCGTGTCGTTGACGTCGGCGCCGAGCGGCACATGCACGGTGTCCCACAGCCGCATCCAGCCGGCCCGGACCTGCTCCCCGAACTCCCGGTCGCACTCCTGCTCGGCGGCCGCCACGGCGATGTACGTCTGCATCTGCATCAGCAGCACTTCCGGCCGCTCCGCGATGACCTTGGTGTACGCCTCGGCCATGGAGTGCAGGGCCGCTTCGCCCCGCAGTCCCTGTGAGGCTTCCTCGAAGATGCGGATGATGTCCTCCACGCAGCGGTCCGCCGCCGCGAGGAAGATCGCCTTCTTGCCCGGGAAGAGCCGGAAGAGGTACGGCTGCGAAACCCCCACGCGTCTGGCGATGGCCTCGGTGGAGGTGCCGTGGTAGCCACCGCGGGCGAACTCGGCGGTCGCCGCGCGGATGACACTCTCGCGTCGCTCCGCTGCACTCATCCTGGGCATGCGGCCAAGTTAGTACTCAATCACTAACTCGGCAACCAGGTTCCTGCGACGGCAGATGTAAGGGGCGCTCCGCCATGGAGAACGCCCCTTACCCGCACCCCGCAGGGCCACCGGCCGTGCCGTCAGGCCAGCCGTACGACGGCCCGGGACATGCCGAGCACCTTCTGGCCGGCGCTGGTCGCCACCAGGTCCACCCGCACGGTGTTGTCGTCCAGCTTGGCCGCGACCTTGCCGGCGACCTCGATCAGCGCACCCGTGTCGTCGTTCGGGACGACGACGGGCTTGGTGAAGCGGACGCCGTACTCCACGACCGCACCGGGGTCGCCCAGCCAGTCGGTGACCACGCGGATCGCCTCGGCCATGGTGAACATGCCGTGCGCGATGACGTCCGGCAGGCCCACCTCCTTGGCGAACTTCTCGTTCCAGTGGATCGGGTTGAAGTCCCCCGAGGCTCCCGCGTAGCGCACCAGCGTCTCGCGGGTCACCGGAAAGGTCTGGGCCGGCAGTTCCGTGCCGACCTCGACGTCGCTGTATGCGATCTTCGCCGTCATCGGTTCCTCACGCCTCCCCGGCCGCGCGGGCCACGAGCTTCGTCCAGGCGGTCACGACGTGCTCGCCCGCCTCGTCGTACACCTCACCGCGGATGTCCAGGATGTCGTTGCCCGCGAGGCTCTTGATCGCCTCGATGGTCGAGGTGACCGTGAGCCGGTCGCCGGCGTGGACGGGGCGCTTGTAGGCGAACTTCTGGTCGCCGTGCACCACCCGGCTGTAGTCCAGGCCGAGCTGCGGGTCCTGCACGACCTGCGCGCAGGCACGGAACGTGATGGAGAACACGAAGGTCGGCGGGGCGATCACATCGGGGTATCCGTACGCCTTGGCGGCCTCGGGATCCGTGTACACCGGGTTGGTCTCGGCGACCGCCTCGACGAACTCGCGGATCTTCTCCCGGCCTACCTCGTAAGGGGCGGTGGGCGGGTAGGTCCGTCCCACAAAGGACTGGTCGAGCGCCATGGCCCGGCACCTCCTGGATGTTTGCTGTGACGGCCCCAAATTAGCCGGAAGCCGACCGGTGAAACGCCGAGAGGCCGCCCCCTCGGAAGGGGACGGCCTCGCGAACGAGCCTTTTTATCGCGTTTCGCGGTGCGCGGTGTGCGCGTTGCAACGCGGGCAGTGCTTCTTCATCTCAAGACGGTCCGGGTTGTTACGCCGGTTCTTCTTGGTGATGTAGTTCCGCTCCTTGCACTCCACGCAGGCCAGCGTGATCTTCGGGCGGACGTCGGTGGCAGCCACGTGAGTGCTCCTAAGACGAACGGGTGGACTGATTCAACGCAAGAAAGAGTAGCCGATTGAAGGACCGACCCCGCAATCGGCTACTGTCAGTAGCGGTGACCGGACTTGAACCGGTGACACAGCGATTATGAGCCGCTTGCTCTACCGACTGAGCTACACCGCTTTGATGAGATCAGTCCCCGCCTTGCGGCGGGAACCTCTCACACCAGAGCCCCAAAACGGAATCGAACCGTTGACCTTCTCCTTACCATGGAGACGCTCTGCCGACTGAGCTATTGGGGCGAGCGAGGAAGACATTACACGGTCCGCAGCCGTTCACCCAAATCCGTATCCCGGCCCGGCCCGCATCACGATCACCGGCCCTCCCGGCGGCCCCTCGCGCCGCGCCGGACGTCCCGGAATCCCGCGGCGCGGCCGCCCGGGCCGGCGTCCACGGAGGCGGTGTGCGCCGCGTCCACGGAGGCGGTGCGCACCACGCGCGCGGGCGACACGTGTACCGCCTGGGGCGGACCACACCGGTACGACTATTGCGCTCCTACGGGCCCCGCACGGCTCGCCACCCTAGGCTCGACTCGCTCTGCGTGATCTTGGGCGGCGCACGGGCTCGCATCCCTCAGGCCGCCGCCGTCCCGAGCCGTCCCGAACCAGCCCCGGCCCCCCCTGGAGCGCGATGCCCGACAGCCAGCCACAGCCGCAGCCGCCGTCGAACCCGTCGGGCTCCTCCGGTTTCCCGGGCCCGTCCGAGCAGAGCGCCCTGTTGTTGTGCGGGGCGCGGCTCACCGACGGCCGGACGGTGGACGTACGGCTGGGCGGCGGGCGCATCGAGGCGGTCGGCACGGCCGGCAGCCTCGCGCCGGGCCCGCTGCGCACCGGCGCCTCCCGGGTGGACCTGAGCGGCTATCTGCTCCTGCCGGCCCCGGCCGAACCCCACGCCCACGGCGACACCGCCCTGTCCGCCGAGCACCCCGGCCCGGTCTCGTACGCCCCCGAGGACGTCCAGCGGCGGGTCACGGAGGCCGCGCTGCTCCAGCTGGGGCACGGCGCGACGGCGGTACGCGCGCACGTGCGGGTGGGCGACGTCCAGGGGCTCGGCGCACTGGGCGCAGTCCTCCAGGCGCGGCGGTCGCTGCGGGGGCTCGCGGAGCTGACCACGGTGGCGATGCCGCGGCTGCTGACCGGGGTGGCCGGGGCCGACGGGCTCGCGGTGCTGCGGGACGCGGTGAAGATGGGCGCGTCCGTGGTGGGCGGCTGCCCGGACCTGGACCCGGATCCGACCGGCTATGTGGAGGCGGTGCTGGAGGTGGCCTCCGAGCACGGCTGCCCGGTCGACCTGCACACGGACGCCGCCGACCCGGCCCGGCTGTCCCGGCTCGCGGCCATGGCGGGGGGCCTGCGCCCCGGCGTGACGATCGGGCCCTGCGCCGGTCTCGCGCGCCTGCCCGCCGAGGCGGCCGCGCGCGTCGCGGACCAGCTGGCGGCCGCCGGCGTGACGGTGGTGTGCCTGCCCCAGGGCGGCTGCTCCGGCACGGACCGGCGGGGCACGGCTCCGGTACGGCTGCTGCGCGCCGCCGGGGTCCGGGTGGCGGCCGGCAGCGGCGCCCTGCGCGATGCCTCGAACCCCGTCGGCCGCGCCGACCCCCTGGAGGCGGCCTACCTCCTCGCCTCCGCCCACGGCCTGCGCCCCGAGGACGCCTACGACGCGGTGAGCGCCTCCGCGCGGGCGGCGCTGGGGCTGCCGGACGTACGGCTGGAGGCGGGCTTCCCCGCCGAGCTGCTGGCCGTCCGCGGCGACCGCCTGGCCGGCGCCCTCTCCCTGGCCTACAGCCGGATCGTGGTGCACCGGGGCCGCGTGGTGGCCCGCACGAGCGCGGTCCGGGAGTACTGCAACTCGACGACGACAGCAGAACTGGGCCTCCCCCGCCAGGGCCGCGGCGAGCCGTCGTAGGCGGGGCGGGAGGTCGTGAGCGGGATTTCTGCGTCCTCCGGTCACGGCGATCAAGTCATGCGGCGAATGCGGCCATTCGGGCGTACGGTCGGAAACATGCGCATTGTCATCGCTGGTGGTCATGGTCAGATCGCGCTGCGGCTGGAGCGTCTGCTCTCCGCGCGCGGGGACGAGGTCGCGGGGATCATCCGCAAGCCGGAGCAGGGCGACGATCTGCGGGCGGCCGGGGCCGAACCGGTCCTGCTCGACCTGGAGTCCACCACGGTGGAGGGGGTCGCGGCGTACCTCCAGGGCGCGGACGCGGCGGTCTTCGCGGCCGGCGCCGGTCCGGGCAGCGGCACGGACCGCAAGGAGACGGTGGACAAGGGCGCGGCGGTGCTGTTCGCGGACGCGGCCGTACGCGCGGGCGTGCGTCGCTTCGTCATGGTGTCCTCCATGGGCGCGGATCCGGCACACCAGGGCGACGACGTGTTCGACGTGTATCTGCGGGCGAAGGGCGAGGCGGACGCCCATGTGGCCCGCCAGCAGGCTCTGGACTGGACGATCCTGCGTCCGGGTTCGCTGACGGACGAGGCGGGGACCGGCCTGGTCCGGCTGGAGGCGCACACGGGGCGCGGCGAGGTCAGCCGGGACGATGTGGCGGCCGTTCTCGCGGAGCTGGTGGACACGCCGGCGACGGCGGGGCTGACGCTGGAGCTGATCGGCGGCTCGACGCCGGTGTCGGTCGCGGTGAAGTCGATCGCCGGGAACTGAGGGCGGCCGTCGTCCGTTGCACGGGTAGGCCCCCGCTGCCGGCCCGGCGGGGCGTCAGATGTCAGAACAGCGGTAGCTGTCCGGGGAATTCGGGCACGGCGTATCCGTCCAAGGACGGCTGGACCGCGCCCAGTTGTGCCTGCCGTCGGGACCCGGCGCAGGAGACGAGTTCGCCGTGTTCCCGCGCCCCGGGCGGGTCGTGCCGTGCGAAGCGGCCCGCGACGACGGCGATGTCTCGGCGGCACACGGGGCAGGTTCGGCGTCGGGAGGACATGCCGCCAGTGTGCCCCGTACCCGCGCGCGGGTGAACCGCCGTCAGGTCCGCGTCTCCGCTTCCCATCGGTCCGGCCCCACCCCGCGCCAGTCGATCAGGGGCGAGTCGGCCACCTGTTCCGGCTCGATCTCCAGCCCGGCCCGGCGCAGGAACTCGACCAGGTCCCGCACGTTGTGGGCCAGGCCGAGGATCTCGCCGTCCACCCGGACCCGACGGCCGCCGCTCGAGGAGGGCAGGTGCACGACGATCGGACGTTTCCCGGCCATGGCTCCAGCATCGTCCGGACCGCCCGGCCTCGCACCCGGGCCGGTCGGGCGAAGAGTCCCGGCACGGTGTCCGGCCGGCGCGACTCGGCGCACCTTCGGCGCGCGGGCGGGGAACGCCGGTGGCACGCTGGAAGTGCTTCTGCGTGCCCTGACGGCCCTCTGCACAGGTGCGGTCTCTCGTCACCGTTCTGTCACAAGCAGCCGCCGCACGAAACGCCGCCGCTCTCCCACCCTGTCTGGACTCACGTACCACGACCACCCATACCGCGGGCGACAACCAACGACCGAAGCCCGCGGACGACATGACTCAGGGGGACGACACCATGCGTTACAGCAACGGCATTCGCAGGGCGGCGCTGGCGACGACGGCGGCCGCGGGCGTCGCGGCGGCGGTGACCGGCATCCTGCCCGGCACCGCCATGGCGGCGAGCACCACCTCCACCCCGCCGCCCGCCTGCTCGGCCTCCGCCCTTCAGGTCAGCGCCTGGCAGGCCGCCCACCGGCCCGTCGGGACCGGGGTCGGGGCGGCGGTCGTGCAGTTCACCAACGTCTCCCGGACGACGTGCACCCTGAAGGGCCACCCGACGGTCGCGGGCGCCGGCAACGGCTCCCCCGACCACAACGCCCCGCTCAAGGTCACCCCCACCGGCAAGGCGACCACCGTGACGGTCAAGCCGCACGGCAAGGCGTGGCTGAAGCTGACCTTCGTCCAGGTCCAGGGGGAGGCCGACGGCTACTGCGTGTCGGGCGCGAAGCCGGTGGCGTACCCGACGATGGTCATCGGGCTGCCGCACACCGGGAAGCACCAGGTCGGCCTGAAGGACGGGGGGCTGTGGGCCGAGTGTGACAACAAGGTGACCGCCACCGCGGTCTCGTCGGTCAAGCCTTCCTGACCCACCGTCCATCAGCGCAGGTCGGCGACTCGGTGCACCTTCGGTGTGCCGAGTCGCCGCCTGTGCTGATCCAACTCCGGGCACGGACAACGACAAAGGCCCCCGGGGGGGGGGCCCCCGTTAGACACCGGGGAGGGGGGGGCGGGGGAGTTAAACTGTTCGACCCTGTGGGGGTGGGTTAA
>NZ_JBHXVE010000010.1:0-17977 GCF_042672505.1 Streptomyces sp. NPDC127190 | reverse complement strand
CTCGCGCGCAGACAGCCACGCGCGGCCCACGACACACACCCCCCGGCAGTGACTCTCTCGCCGCTCGCGCCCGGCGTCTTTGTTCCCGTGTGGCGGCGCCAGGATTCGAACCTGGGAAGGCTGAGCCGGCAGATTTACAGTCTGCTCCCTTTGGCCGCTCGGGCACACCGCCGGGTTTTGCTGCCAGTCGAACCCGCTTTCGCGGTGTTCCCCGGCAACGACGTAAACAATACCCGATGCAGAGGGGTGCTTCGCCACCCGGTTGATCTCCGCCTCACGGGTCGCGGGGTGGCTAGGCTGGTGCGGATGCGGACCGGCATGTCGCCGGGCTCGGCGACTGCCGCCGCGCACGCCGGACCGCACCCGATACACACCCCGATACAAGGAGCCACAGGACATGGCCGACTCCAGTTTCGACATCGTCTCGAAGGTCGAGCGGCAGGAGGTCGACAACGCCCTCAACCAGGCCGCCAAGGAGGTCTCGCAGCGCTACGACTTCAAGGGCGTGGGCGCCTCGATCGCCTGGGTCGAAGGCGACAAGATCCTGATGCAGGCGAACTCCGAGGAGCGGGTCAAGGCGGTCCTCGACGTCTTCCAGTCCAAGCTGATCAAGCGCGGTATCTCGCTGAAGGCGCTGGATGCGGGCGAGCCCCAGGTCTCCGGCAAGGAGTACAAGATCTTCGCGTCGCTCCAGGAGGGCATCTCCCAGGACAACGCGAAGAAGGTGGCGAAGATCATCCGCGATGAGGGCCCCAAGGGCGTCAAGGCGCAGGTCCAGGGCGATGAGCTGCGGGTCAGCTCCAAGAGCCGTGACGACCTCCAGACCGTGATCGCCCTGCTGAAGGGCAAGGACTTCGACTTCGCGCTTCAGTTCGTGAACTACCGCTAGCCGACGCCGCCGGTTCGGCAAGGGCGGCCGCCCCGGTCCGGGTGGCCGCCCTCCTCCTGCTCCGGCCGGTTGCGCCGCTCAGTAGGGTGCAGGCCATGTCAGCGACCGAGAACGGCCTGCGCCGCACCCTGGGCCTGCGCGACGCCGTCGTCGTCGGCCTCGGCTCGATGATCGGCGCCGGGGTCTTCTCCGCGTTCGGGCCGGCCGCGCACGCGGCCGGTTCGGGCCTGCTGCCCGCGCTCGCGGTCGCGGCCGTGGTGGCCTACTGCAACGCGATGTCCTCGGCCCGGCTCGCCGCCCGCTATCCGGCCTCCGGCGGGACCTATGTGTACGGGCGGGAACGGCTCGGTGCCTTCTGGGGCTATCTCGCCGGCTGGGGGTTCGTGGTCGGCAAGACGGCCTCCTGCGCGGCCATGGCGCTCACGGTGGGCAGCTATGTGTGGCCGGGGCAGGCGCACGCGGTGGCGGTCGCGGCCGTGGTCGCGCTGACCGCCGTGAACTACGGCGGCATCCAGAAGTCTGCGTGGCTGACGCGCGTGATCGTGGCCGTGGTGCTGGCGGTTCTCGCCGCCGTGGTGGCCGTCTGCCTGGCCTCCGGGCAGGCGGACGCGGGGCGGCTGGACATCGGGCTGTCGTCCGGAGCCGGCGGGGTGCTCCAGGCGGCCGGGCTGCTGTTCTTCGCGTTCGCCGGGTACGCGCGGATCGCAACCCTCGGCGAGGAGGTGCGGGATCCGGCGCGCACCATCCCGCGCGCGATTCCGCTGGCCCTGGGGATCGCCCTGGTGGTGTACGCGTGCGTGGCCGTCGCGGTGCTCGGCGTCCTCGGCGCGGGACGGCTCGGGCAGGCGTCGGCGCCGCTGGCCGACGCGGTGCGCGCGGCCGGGGTTCCGGGGCTCGTGCCGGTGGTGCGGGCGGGGGCGGCGGTGGCGGCGCTGGGTTCGCTGCTGGCGCTGATCCTGGGCGTGTCCCGTACGACGCTCGCCATGGCCCGGGACGGGCATCTGCCGGGCGCGCTGGCGGCCGTACATCCGCGTTTCCAGGTGCCGTACCGGGCGGAGTTGGCGGTGGGCGCGGTGGTCGCCGTACTGGCCGCGACGGTGGACGTGCGCGGCGCGATCGGCTTCTCCTCCTTCGGGGTGCTGGCCTACTACGCGGTCGCCAACGCCTCCGCGTGGACGCTGAGTCCGGCCCCGGCGTCCCGGGTGGTTCCGGTGGCGGGGCTGCTGGGCTGCGCCACGCTGGCGTTCGCCCTGCCGACGGTCTCGGTGGCCGTCGGCGCGGGTGTGCTGGCGCTGGGTGCGGCGGCCTACGGCGTACGGCGGTGGCGGGCGGGCCGGCGCGGGCGCTGACGCGTCCTCAGCCCGCGAACGGCTGGTCCGTGCGGACGATGTCGCGGCCCAGCGGCAGCAGCGAGACCGGGATCAGCTTGAAGTTGGCGATGCCGAACGGGATGCCGATGACCGTGATGCACAGGGCGATGCCGGTGACGATGTGGGTGAGCGCCAGCCACCAGCCGGCCAGGACCAGCCACAGGACGTTGCCCAGGCAGGACGGGGCGCCCGCGTCCCGGCGTTCGACCGTGGTGTACCCGAAGGGCCACAGGGCGTAGACGCCGATGCGGAAGGCGGCTATGCCGAAGGGGATGCCGATGACCGTGATGCACAGCAGGACACCGGCGAGGAGATAGCCGAGGAAGAGCCAGAAGCCGCTCAGGACGAGCCAGATGAGGTTCAGGATGGTCTTCACTGGTAACCACCTGCCATTTTCTCGAGCCGGGCGATGCGGTCCGCCATCGGCGGGTGCGTGGAGAACATCTTCGACAGCCCCTGACCCGCGCGGAACGGGTTGGCGATCATCATGTGGCTCGCGGTCTCGATGCGGGGCTCGGGCGGCAGCGGAAGCTGCTGGGTGCCCGTCTCCAGTTTGCGCAGGGCGCCGGCGAGGGCGAGCGGGTCGCCGGTGAGCTGGGCGCCCGAGGCGTCCGCCTCGTACTCGCGGGAGCGGCTGATGGCCAGCTGGATGAGGCCGGCCGCGAGCGGGCCGAGGATCATGATCAGGAGCATGCCGAGCAGGCCGGGGCCGTCGTCGTCGTCCGAGCGGCCGACCGGGATGAGCCAGGCGAAGTTCACCAGGAACATGATCACCGAGGCGAGGGCGCCGGCGACCGAGGAGATGAGGATGTCGCGGTTGTAGACATGGCTCAGCTCGTGGCCGATGACGCCGCGCAGCTCGCGCTCGTCCAGCAGGCGCAGGATGCCCTCGGTGCAGCACACGGCCGCGTTGCGCGGGTTGCGGCCGGTCGCGAAGGCGTTGGGCGCCTCCGTCGGGGAGATGTACAGCCGGGGCATGGGCTGGCGGGCCTGCGTGGACAGCTCGCGCACCATCCGGTAGAGCGCCGGCGCCTCGAACTCGCTGACCGGGCGGGCGCGCATCGCGCGGAGCGCCAGCTTGTCGCTGTTCCAGTACGCGTACGCGTTCGTGCCGAGGGCGATGAGGACCGCGACGATCAGTCCGGCGCGTCCGAAGAAGCTGCCGATGACGATGATGAGCGCCGACAGTCCCCCGAGGAGGACTGCGGTCCTGAGCCCGTTGTGCCGGCGGTGCACGGTACGCCCTCCAAGTGGTGCGGCAGGGGACCCTCTGCCTGCGGATGTGCTTGCTCGGGTCGCGTTGCTCGTGTCCTTGGCCCACCGGTGCCGTGGTGCCGACTCCAGTGGACCCTCCCGCAATGGTCAACGCCAGGCGGGCGGCGCGAGTTCCCTGGTGCGGGCGGTGCCGTGGCTCGGCCGTACGGGTGAGGCGGCTCAGAACAGGCCGGTGGCCGCGAAGCGCAGGACCAGCTGGGGGGCTCCGGACAGGACGACGCCGAGGACGCCGGTGAGGGCGATCGCGGCCGTCAGCGGGGCCGGGACGCGGTGCCGGGCGGCCTCTCCCTCGGGCGCGCGGAACAGCAGGGCCGTCCACTGGAGGTAGTAGAACAGCGCGATCACCACGTTGACGGCCATGACGACGGCGAGCCAGCCGAGGCCCGCGTCGACGGCCGCCGAGAAGACGGTGACCTTCGCGAACAGGCCGATGACGCCCGGCGGCAGCCCGGCCAGGCAGAGCAGGAAGAAGGCCAGCAGCAGCGCCGTCAGCGGGTTGGTGGCGTACAGGCCGCGGTAGTCGCTGATCCGGTTGAGCGCGCGGCCGCGGCCCACCACGGCGGCGACCGCGAAGGCACCGAGGTTCACGGCGGCGTACATCAGGGCGTACGCGACGGTGGAGCCGATCGCCTTGTGGGCGTCCCTGGCGTATCCGGCGGCGGCGATCGGCACCAGCAGGTAGCCGGCCTGGCCGACGGAGGACCAGGCGAGCAGCCGGACGGCGCTGTACGCGCGCGTGGCCTGCTGGCGCAGGGCGCCGAGGTTGCCGACGGTCATGGTGAGCGCGGCCAGGACGGCGAGCGCGGGCCCCCAGACGTCGGCGTACGACGGGAAGGCGACGACGGTGACCAGGATCAGCCCGGAGAAGCCGACCGCCTTGCCGACGACCGACAGATAGGCGGCGACGGGCAGCGGTGCGCCCACATAGGTGTCGGGCACCCAGAAGTGGAAGGGCACGGCGGCCGTCTTGAAGGCGAAGCCGACCAGGGTGAGGACGACGCCGGTCTGGGCGAGGGTGTGCAGCTGTCCGTCGACGTGCGGCAGCCGCTGGGCGACCTGGGTGAGGTAGAGGGTGCCGGTGGTGGCGTAGACGAAGCTGATGCCCATCAGGCTGACCGCGGTGGCGGTGACCGAGGACAGGAAGAACTTCAGCGCGGCCTCGGAGGAGCGCTTGTCGCCGTGCCGGATGCCGACGAGCGCGAAGGCGGGCAGGGAGGCGACCTCCAGCGCGACGACCAGGGTGGCCAGGTCGCGGGAGGCGGGCAGCAGGGCGGCACCGGCGGCGGAGGACAGCAGCAGGAACCAGAACTCGCCCGCGGGGACGCGGCGCCGGTCGTCGGCGAGGTTCGTCACGGACAGCAGGGCGGCCAGCAGGGCGCCGCCGAGGACCAGGAACTGGATGACGAGCGTGAAGTGGTCGGCGGTGTAGCTGCACGCGGGCGCGTGGCCGCCGGTGCAGAAGGTGCTGCGGTCGCCGTGCAGGAGGGGCAGCAGCAGTAGCGCGGCCACGGCCAGTCCGGCGACCGAGACCCAGCCGAGGACGGCCTTGCGGGCCTCGGGCAGGAACAGGTCGGCGACGAGGACGGCGAGCGCCACGACGGCGGCGACGGTGGGCGGGGCGATGGCGAGCCAGTCGACGGACTGGACCGCCGAGGCGGCCAGCGGCTGGGCCAGGGCGCTCATCGGGTGCCTCCTGCGAGGAGCTGGTGCACGGCCGGGTCGGTCAGGCCGAGCAGGGCCCGGGGCCAGAGTCCGGCGACGAGGGTGAGGGCGACGAGCGGGGTCCAGGCCGCGAACTCGTACCCGTGGACGTCGGCGAGTGCCGGGACCTCCCGCTCCGCGCCGCCCATGCAGACGCGGCGGACCACGATCAGCATGTACGCGGCCGTGAGCAGGGTGCCGAACGCGCCGATCGCCATGAAGGTGAGGAAGGCGGGCCGGCTGAGGTCGGCGGCGGGCTTGAATGCGCCGAACAGGGCCAGCATCTCGCCCCAGAACCCGGCGAGCCCGGGGAGGCCGAGCGAGGCGACCGCGCCGAAGGCGAGCAGCCCGCCGAGCCGCGGGGCCCTGCCGTACAGCGCGGCGCCCGACTCCTCGGCCAGCGTGTCCAGGTCGGTGCTGCCGGTGCGGTCCTTGAGGGCGCCGACCAGGAAGAACAGGAGGCCGGTGATGAGGCCGTGGGCGATGTTGGCGAACAGGGCGCCGTTCACACCGGTCGGGGTCATGGTGGCGATGCCCAGCAGGACGAAGCCCATGTGGCCGACGGAGGAGTAGGCGATCAGCCGCTTCAGGTCGCCCTTCGCGCCCCGCTTGGCCAGGGCGAGACAGGCCAGGGACCCGTAGATGATCCCGACCACGGCGAAGGCCGCGAGGTACGGCGCGAAGGTGTGGAAGCCGTCGGGCGCCACCGGCAGCAGAATCCGGACGAACCCGTACGTACCCATCTTCAGCAGGACACCGGCCAGCAGGACCGAGCCGACGGTCGGCGCGGCGGTGTGGGCGTCGGGCAGCCAGCTGTGCAGCGGCCACATCGGGGTCTTGACCGCGAGCCCGATCCCGATCGCCAGAACGGCGATGACCTGCACGGACGTGGTCAGCGACCGGCCGTTGTCAGTGGCGAGTGCCACCATGTCGAAGGTGCCCGCCTTGATTCCGATCAGGAGCAGGCCGAGCAGCATGACGACGGAGCCGAGCAGCGTGAAGAGGATGAACTTCCACGCGGCCCGGGTCCGCCCCTCGCCGCCCCAGCGGGCGATGAGGAAGTACATCGGGATGAGCACCGTCTCGAACGCCAGGAAGAACAGCAGCAGATCGAGGACGGCGAAGGTCGCGAGGGTGCCGGACTCGAGCAGGAGCAGCAGCGCGACGAACGCCTTCGGGGACGGGCCCGTGGGCGGCTTGAAGTAGGAGTACAGCGCGCACAGGAAGGTCAGCAGCGCGGTCAGGACCAGAAGGGGGAGGGAGATGCCGTCGATGCCGAGGTGGATCCGCACATCGAGTGCGGGGATCCAGCTGATGTCGGTCGTGGCCTGCATCTTCGACGGATGGTCGTGGTCGAAGCCGAGCGCCAGGGCGATCGCGGCGGCGAGGATCACGCCGGTCACGGTGACACCGTGCCGCAGCACGGCCTGGTCGGGCGACTTCCCCTTCAGCCCGGGCGGGGCGGGGAGCAGAGCGGCGGCGGCGCCGAGGAGCGGGCCGACGACGACGAATGCCAGAAGGAACTGCATCACGGACTCGTTGATATCGATCACGCCTGCTCACGCTCCCGTGGCGACGAGGACGACGGCGACCGCCAGGACGACGGTGCCGGCGAGCAGCGCGCTCACATAGGTCTGCACATTGCCGGTCTGCGCGCGCCGCACCGCGGCCCCGAGCAGCCGGGGCAGGGCGGCGGCCCCGCGGACGTAGGTGTCGACGACCTCGCGGTCGAGGAACCGGACGAGACTCGCCCCGGCCTGGACCGGGCGGACGAACAGCACCGTGTACACCGCGTCCAGGTGGAAGCCGGCGGCCGCGTGCCGGTGCAGCGGGCCGAGCAGCAGCCGTGCGGGGTCCGCCGGGTCGGGGGCGTAGGCGATGTCGCCGTAGGCCGGCTCGTGGGTGGCGATGGCCTCCGCCTCGACCAGGCCCGCGTCGCCCTCCGGGTGGGCGGCGACCGCGCCGAGCGGGGCGCGGGCGGCGAGCCCGCTGGTCCGCTGCCAGGCGCCGTAGGCGAGCAGTCCGCCGACCAGGGCGAGGCCCGTGCCGAGGATGGAGGTGAGCAGTGTCGGGGTGAGGTCGCGGCCGTCGAACCAGTCGGGCAGCGCGCGGTAGGCGAGCCCGCCGAAGGCCAGGGAGGGCACCGCGAGGACCCACAGGACGACGGTCATGGTCAGCGGCTGGCGGCCGTGGTCCGGGGCCTCGGCGCCCCGGCCGCGGAAGGCCAGCAGCCACAGCCGGGCGGCGTACGCGGCGGTCAGCAGGGCAGTGACCAGGCCCGCGACGAGGACGATCCAGCCGGCGGCGCCCGGCACCCCGGCGGTGTGCCCGTGGGCCGCCTGCTCGGCGGCGCCAAGGACGGACTCCTTGGAGAAGAAGCCGCTGAAGGGAGGGATCGCGGCGAGCGCGAGCAGCGCCACGGTCATCGTCCAGTAGGCGTCCGGGATGCGGTCGCGCAGGCCGTGCATGCGGGACATGGCGGCCAGCGAGTTGGTGCCGGCGGCGTGGATGATCACGCCGGCCGCGAGGAAGAGCAGCGCCTTGAAGGCGCCGTGGGACAGGAGGTGGAAGACCGCGGCACCCCGGTCGCCGGCGGCGAGGGCGCCGGTCATGTAGCCGAGCTGGCCGATCGTCGAGTAGGCGAGGACGCGCTTGATGTCGTCCTGGGCGAGCGCGGCGAGACCGGAGCCGGCCATGGTCACGGCGGCCATCACGGCGAGGACGATCATCGCGGCCGCGGAGGCCTCGAAGACGGGAAGGAGCCGGGCGACGAAGTAGACACCGGCGGCGACCATCGTCGCGGCGTGGATCAGCGCGGAGACGGGCGTCGGGCCCGCCATCGCGTCCGGGAGCCAGGTGTGCAGCGGGAACTGCGCCGACTTGCCGGCCACGCCCGCGAGCAGCAGCAGCGCGATCAGCGTCGGCTGGTGCAGCTGGCCGCTCGCGACGGCGCCGAGGACCCGGGTGATGCGGAAGGAGCCGGCGGCGGTGCCGAGGGCGAACAGACCGATCAGGAACGGCACGTCACCGAGCTTGGTGACGAGGAAGGCCTTCAGGGAGGCGGCGCGGGCCTCGGGGGTCTCCCAGTAGTGGCCGACCAGGAAGTAGGAGCAGATGCCCATGACTTCCCAGCCGACCAGCAGCACGATCAGGTCGCCGGAGTAGACGACCAGGAGCATCGCGGAGGTGAACAGGGAGACGAGCGCGGCATAGGAGGGGTAGCGCGGGTCGTCGCGCAGATAGCCCGTCGAGTAGATCTGCACGCAGGTCGCGACGAAGGCGACCAGGATCGCCACGAGCGCGGCGAAGCCGTCGATGTGCAGGGCCAGCTCGATCGGCACCGAGCCGGTGGGGGTCAGCTCCGTGTGGGCGTCCACGGCCCGGCCACCGCCCTGGTGGACGGCGACCAGCGCGGCCAGGACGAGCGAGACCAGCGGCGGCAGCACGGCGAGCGGCCGGACGAAGCCGGGGGCGGTGCGGCCGAGCAGCAGGCCCGCCGCGGCACCCAGGAACGGCAGAAGGGGGACGAGGACGGCGAGAGTGGTCGTGGTCACGCGGTGGCCTCAGCCTTCTCGGCCGCGGAGGTGCCGGGACCCTCGGTGCCGGGGCCCTCGGCGGTGTCGCGGAGCTTGTCGATGTCGGAGGTGCCGCGGTTGCGGTAAACGGCGAGCACGATCGCCAGGCCGATGCCGATCTCGGCGGCGGCGATGGCGATGGTGAACAGGGTCAGCGCCTGGCCGGAGTGCAGGGTCTCCCGGGCGGCCCGGCTGAGCCAGACGTCGAAGGCGACCAGGTTGAGGTTGACGGCGTTGAGCATCAGCTCGACCGACATCAGGACCAGGATCGCGTTGCGGCGGGCGAGGACGCCGTACAGGCCGGTGCAGAACAGGAGGGCGGAGAGTACGGCGGGGTAGGCGAGGTGCATCAGCGGGCGCCTTCCTGATCACCGGACGGGGAGTCACCGGACGGGGCAGTGCCGTTCGCACCGACCGTCGTCCCGGCCGCTGTCTCGGCCTTCGCCTTGCGGGACAGCACGATCGCGCCGACCAGAGCCGCGAGGAGCAGCACGGACAGCGCCTCGAAGGGCAGCACCCAGTGCCGGAACAGGCTCTCGCCGGTGACCCGGGTGCTGCCCGCGGCCGGGCCGTCCAGATTGATCCAGGTGGTGCGGAAGGCGTCGACGACCACCCAGACCAGGGCGACCGCGGCGGCCACCGCGACGGTCAGGGCGGCCCAGCGGTTGCCGGAGTCGGCGTCCGGGGAGCGGCCGATGGGGGCCTTGGTGAGCATCAGACCGAACAGGAGGAGGACGACGACGGAACCGACGTAGATCAGGACCTGCACCCAGGCGATGAACTCGGCCGTGAGCAGCAGGTACTCCACGGCGAGCCCGCCGAGCGCGACCACCAGCCACAGGGCGGCGTGCACCAGCTGCCGGGTGGTCACGGTGACGAGGGCGGCGCCGAAGGTGGCCAGGCCGACCAGGACGAAGGCGATCTCGACGCCGGTCGGGGACAGGAAGCCGGGCTGGGCCGCGGCGAGGCTCACGGTCGCGGCGGGGCTCACGGGGCGCCCTCCTGGGGTTCTGCCTGGGCCGCCGCCAGCTTCTCGGCGGTCTTGCGGGCGGCGGCGATCTCCTTGGGCTCCTCCGCCGCGGGGTCCAGGGCGGGCGGGGCCGGGACGGTCCACATCCACTCGCGGAGCTTGTCCCGCTCATGGGTCAGCTCGCGGATGTCGGTCTCGGCGTACTCGAACTCCGGTGACCAGAACAACGCGTCGAAAGGACAGACCTCGATGCAGATACCGCAGTACATGCACAGCGAGAAGTCGATCGCGAACCGGTCGAGGACGTTGCGGCTGCGCTCGCGGCCGCCCGGGGTGGCGGGCGGGACCGTCTCCTTGTGGGAGTCGATGTAGATGCACCAGTCCGGGCACTCGCGGGCGCACAGCATGCAGACCGTGCAGTTCTCCTCGAACAGGCCGATCACACCGCGGGTGCGGGGCGGCAGCTCGGGCAGGGTGTCCGGGTACTGCTCGGTGACCGTCTTCTTCGTCATCGTGCGCAGGGTGACGGCCAGGCCCTTGGCGAGGCCGGAGCCGGGGATGGGGGCCATGGTTAGCCGATCACCACCTTGACGATGCCGGTGAGGGCGATCTGGACGAGTGAGAGGGGGACGAGAAGGGTCCAGGACAGCTTCTGGAGCTGGTCCTCGCGCAGCCGCGGATAGGTCACGCGGAGCCAGATGACGACGAACGCGAGGAGCGCGGTCTTCAGCAGGGTCCAGACCCAGCCAAGGCCGTCGGCGCCCCACGGGCCGTGCCAGCCGCCCAGGAAGAGGACGGTGGTCAGGCCGCACAGGACCACGATCCCCGCGTACTCGGCGAGCAAGAAGAGGGCGAAGCGCAGACCGGTGTACTCGGTGTAGGCGCCGAAGATGATCTCCGAGTCGGCCACCGGCATGTCGAACGGCGGGCGTTGCAGCTCGGCGAGTCCGGCGACGAAGAAGACGAAGGCGCCGATGAGCTGCCAGGGCACCCACCACCAGTGGAAGGCGTGCAGCACGCCGGGCAGTGAGACGGTGCCCGCCGCCATCGCGACCGAGGCGGCGGCGAGCAGCATCGGCAGTTCGTAGGCGAGCAGCTGGGCGGCGGTGCGCAGGCCGCCCAGCAGGGAGAACTTGTTCGCGCTGGCCCAGCCGGCCATGAGGGAGCCGAGCACGCCGACCCCCATCACCGCGAGCACGAAGAACACGCCCGCGTCGACGACCTGGCCGACGGCACCCTCGCCCGGGCCGATCGGGATGGCGAGCAGCACGAGGAGGTACGGCAGCAGCGCCACGGCGGGGGCGAGCTGGAAGATCCGCCGGTCGGCGCCGGCCGGGACGATGTCCTCCTTCTGCGCGAACTTCACGCCGTCCGCGACGAGCTGGGCCCAGCCGTGGAAGCCGCCCGCGTACATCGGACCGAGGCGGCCCTGCATATGGGCCATCACCTTGTGCTCGGTCTGGCCGACGATCAGCGGGAAGGTGAGGAAGACGACGAAGACGATCAGAAGTCGCAGGGCGACGTCCAGCGCGCCGTTCACTGCGGGCCTCCTGCGGGGTCTTCGGGGGTGGGGTCGGGGGCGGACGCCTGGTCCTTGTCGGGGGCGGACTCCGGGGCCGAGTCGGGGGTGGACGCCTGGTCCTTGTCGGGGGCGGACTCCTGGGCCGAGTCGGGGGCGGACTCCGGGGCCTTGTCGGGGGCGTCCCCGGCGGGGCCGGGCTCCGGCTCGTCGAAGGCCGGGCGGGCGTGGTGCCAGGGGGCGTCCGAGCTGCGCGGGGCCGGGCTCCGGCGGGCGGGACGGTCGGTGCCCTCCCCCTCCGTGGACTCGGCGGGGGCCGGCTCCACCGCCTGCCCGCGCTGGGAGGCGGAGCCCTGCGAGGCGCTGCGCGCGCGGCGCGGAGGTGCGGCCGACGGTGCCGGTCCGGGCTCGTGCGCGACCGAGGCCTCGGCGGCGGGTCCCTCCTGGGGGGCCGCTGCCGCGGTCCGGGTCGCGTCGCCCTCGGTGGCGGCCTGCTGGAGGTCCGCCGCGTCCTCGGCACCGGACGCCGCCGTCTGGCTCACCGAGCCCTGACTCGCGGTCCTCGCCCGACGCGGACGCGCGGGGGCAGCGGCACCAGCACCAGCCACCTCCGGCGTGCCGGCAACATCGGCACCGGCAGCACCGGCGGCACCGGCAGCACCGGCGGCAGCCCCCTCGGGCGTCTGGCTCGCCGAGCCCTCCGCCGCCGTACGGGTGCGCCGTACCGGACGCTCCCCGGCCGCGCGCGCCGCCGCACCAGCAGCACCCGCCGCACCAGCCGCACGCCCGGCGCCCGCCGCCCCCGCCGCGCGGGCCGGACGGGCCGGACGGGCCGGGGCCGGGGGCAGCTGGCCCTTGAGGGGGCCCCATTCGTTCGGGTCCGGGACTCCGGGCGGCAGCATCTGGCGGCGCTTGGGGCCGCCGTGGTCGGACTCGCCGGGCTCCTTGGCGCCGGGCCAGGCCTTGGCGACCCGGGCGGCGAGGACGAAGTCCTTGCGCAGCGGGTGGCCCTCGAAGTTCTCGGGGAGCAGCAGATGTTCCCGGACGTTCGGGTGGCCCTCGAAGACCACCCCGAACATCTCGTGGGTCTCGCGCTCGTGCCAGGCCGCGCCCGCGAAGACGCCGACGGCGGACGGCAGGGCCGGCGCCGTGTGCGGGACCGTCGTACGGACGAGCAGCCGGCGGACCGGGGACAGGGCGACCAGGTGCGCGGAGACGCGGAAGCCCGTGCCGGGTTCGTCGACGGCGCTCAGCCAGTCGAAGTAGGTGCAGGACAGGGTCGTACGGGCGGTCTCCAGGGCGGTGAGCCAGGAGGACGGCGGGACGTCGACCGTCAGCAGCTCGTACGACTCCTCGGCCGTGGCGTCCGGGCCGAAGAGCTCCTCGGCGGGGGCGGGCAGCCAGCCGGTCGCGCTCATCGGGAGCCCTCCCCGGCCGGCGGCTTCACCAGGCCGCTCTGGAGGGCGGCCGCGGAGGGGCGGGCCGCGGGGGTGCCGTACCGCTCGCCCAGGGACTCGCGGGCGATCTTCTCCTGGAGCTTGAGGATGCCCTGGAGCAGCGCCTCGGGCCGAGGCGGGCAGCCGGGGACGTACACGTCCACCGGGATGATCTGGTCGACGCCCTTGGTGACCGAGTAGGAGTCCCAGTAGGGGCCGCCGCAGTTGGAGCAGGCGCCGAAGGAGATGACGTACTTCGGCTCGGGCATCTGCTCGTACAGGCGCTTCACGGCCGGGGCCATCTTGTCCGTCACCGTGCCGGACACCACCATCAGGTCGGCCTGGCGCGGACCCGGGGCGAACGGGATGACGCCGAGCCGGATGAAGTCGTGGCGGGCCATCGACGCGGCGATGAACTCGATCGCGCAGCAGGCGAGTCCGAAGTTGAAGACCCAGAGCGAGTAGCGGCGGCCCCAGTTCAGGACCACCTTCATCGGCTCCGGGGCCAGCCTGGCGAGCGCGCCCAGCCGCTTGGGCTCCGGCAGGTAAACGGGATCCGGGTTCACGTCCATGCCAGGACGCCCTTCTTGTATGCGTACAGCAGGCCGACGGCGAGGAAGCCGAGGAAGACGAACATCTCCACGAGGGTCGTCGCGCCGTAGCCGGGGGCGGCGAAGACCGTCGCCCAGGGGAACAGGAAGATCGAGTCGACCGCGAAGATCACGTACAGGAAGGCGTAGACGTAGTAGCGGACCTGGGTGTGGGCCCAGCCCTCGCCGACGGGGTCGACGCCGCACTCGTAGGTCAGCAGTTTCTCGGGTGTCGGCACGACCGGGCGCAGCAGCCGGCCGGCACCGAAGGCGACCGCGACGAACAGCACGCCGACGAGGGCGAGCAGTCCCACGGCCGAGTAGGACCGGAAGTAGCCGGCCGCGATGACGTTCGCCGCGGCGCTCGTCGAGTCCCCCAACGTCTCCCGCACCGTCCGCCCCTCGCTCCCTGACCTCGTGACTTTAGTGAACCCCGTGACGCGATGATTCGGGGATCTGTACGGACGGGAGTCTAGGCCCTGATAAAGAAGCGGTAAGCAGCCAGTCACGGCGTGAGACAGCCGGGCAGGCCGCGTGAGACAGCCGGGCGGGCCGGAGGAGCCCCCAGGGGAAGCCCTAGGGAGAGTTCGGGGTGGGGGTTTCCCCACCGGCGGAGGGCGGCATACCGCATGGCGCGAAGGACGCGGCACACGGCACGCTGACCGGCATGACCGTTCTCCGCTCCGCCACCGGCGCCGATCGCACCGACGGCGGCCCCGCCGCCCCGCCACCGCCCCGGTTCGCCTACGACACGCGCACCTGGAAGGAGATCGCGCATCTCCTGCTGAACCTGCCGGTGACGGTGTGCGGCTTCATTTACGCGGTCACGGTCGTGGTCACCGGCGGCATCCTCAGCATCACGGCGATCGGCCTGCCGCTGCTCGCGGTCAGTCTGCTCGGCTCCCGGCAGCTGGGCAAGCTGGAGCGGGCCCGGGCCCGGTGGCTGCTCGGGGTGCGCGTGGAGGAACCGACGCCGCTGCCCCTCACCAAGGCCGGGAGTCCGGTCCAGCGGCTGTGGCTGGCGCTGAAGGACCCGGTGGGCTGGCGGACCCTGCTCTACGACGTGATCCGGCTGCCCTGGGGCATCCTCACCTTCTGCACGGTCCTGACCTCGCTGTTCGTGCTGTGGCCGGTGCTGCCGTACCTCGCGCGCGGGATGGCGAACGTGGACCGGGCCATGGTGCGCGGCCTGCTGTCGCCCTCCGACGAGCTGGAGCGGCGGATCGCCGAGCTGGAGTCGGACCGCGGGATCGTGGTGGACACGGCGGCGGCCGACCTGCGGCGCATCGAGCGGGATCTGCACGACGGGGCGCAGGCCCGGCTGGTCAACCTGGCCATGGGGCTCGGCCTGGCCAAGGAGAAGCTGCTGGAGGATCCGGACGCCGCCGCGGAGATGGTGGCGGAGGCGCACGGCGAAGTGAAGCTGGCCCTCCAGGAGCTGCGCGATCTGGCGCGGGGCATCCATCCGGCGGTCCTCACCGACCGGGGCCTGGATGCCGCGCTGTCCTCGGTCGCCGCCCGCTGCACGGTGCCGGTGCGGGTGACCGTGGAGCTGCCCGCCCGGCCGGCCCCGGCCATCGAGGGCATCGCCTACTTCACCGTCTCCGAGCTGCTCCAGAACATCAGCAAGCACAGCGGGGCCCGGTCCGCGTCGGTGGACGTGTGGCGCTCCGCGGACCGGCTGCTGATGCAGGTCCGGGACGACGGCCGGGGCGGGGCCCGGCTGGACGGCGGCAGCGGCATGCGGGGCCTGGCGGACCGGCTCGGCGCGGTGGACGGCCTGTTCGCGGTCGACTCACCGGACGGCGGCCCGACGGTGATCACGGCGGAGCTGCCGTGGCGGGACCGCACGGAGTAGCGGAGTGGGGAGGGGAGGTGGGGAAAACCCCCCTCCCGAGACGCCGACGGTCTCCATGGCCCGGGCCCGCCGCGCCGCACGATCCTGGGGACACGGCCGAACCGCCGCCGGACGAGGAGAGACGGGGACGACATTCCATGCCCAGCACCTACCAGCACGAGGACGGACAGCCGTACCGAGACCTCGGACGGACCCGAACCCGGACCGGAACCGGAACCGGAACCGGCTCCGGCCCCCGGCTGCCGCTCGCGCTCCGGACCCCCCTGGAGGCGCGCAGCTGGCGCGAGTTCGGCTATGTCCTGCTGAGCCTGCCGGTATCGATCGCCCTGTTCAGCTGGGCGGTGACCATGGTGTCGCTCGGGGCGGGCCTGCTGGTGACCTTCCTGGGCGTCCCGGTGCTGG
Source organism: Streptomyces sp. NPDC127190 (assembly GCF_042672505.1). Taxonomy (NCBI): domain Bacteria; kingdom Bacillati; phylum Actinomycetota; class Actinomycetes; order Kitasatosporales; family Streptomycetaceae; genus Streptomyces; species Streptomyces sp. NPDC127190. The sequence continues at coordinate 2,392 of NZ_JBHXVE010000010.1, read as the reverse complement.
CGGCGGCGCTGGCCGGCTGCCGCGGCTTCGGCGCGCTGGAGCGGGCCCGGGCGCGCGGGCTGCTGCGGCTGGACGTGGCCGAGCCGGAGCCGCTGCGCCCGCGCAAGCGGAGCGTGGCGGCCTGGATGGGCGCGGTCCTGCGCAGCGGCACCTCCTGGCGGCAGCTGCTGTACGCGCTGGTGCAGTTCCCCTGGGCGGTGTTCTCCTTCTCGGCGGCGGTGACCTTCTGGACGACCGGCTGGGCGCTGCTGACGTATCCGCTGTGGTGCTGGGCCTTCCCGATGTACGGCGGCCAGGGCGGCCTTCAGCTGTACGGCGACGAGCACCACCGGATCTATCTCGACAACCCCTTCGAGATCACCGTGACCGCGCTGGTCGGACTGCTGTTCACGCTGGTCGCGCCCTGGCTCGTACGGACTCTGACGACCGTGGACCGGGTGCTGGTGCACGGGCTGCTGGGGCCGTCGCGGCTGTCGGCGCGGGTGGTGGAGCTGGAGTCGGACCGGGGGGTCGTGGTGGACACGGCGGCGGCCGACCTGCGGCGCATCGAGCGGGATCTGCACGACGGGGCGCAGGCCCGGCTGGTCGGTCTCGCCATGGATCTGGGGCTGGCGAAGGAGAAGCTCCGGGAGGACCCGCGGGCGGCGGCGCGGATGGTGGAGGAGGCGCACGGCGAGGTGAAGACCGCGCTCCAGGAGCTGCGCGATCTGGCCCGGGGCATCCATCCGGCCGTCCTCACCGACCGCGGCCTGGACGCCGCGCTGTCCTCGGTCGCCGCCCGCTGCACGGTGCCGGTGACCGTCGAGGTGGACCTGCCGGGCCGCCCGGCGCCGGCCATCGAGGGCATCGCCTACTTCACCGTCTCCGAGCTGCTCCAGAACATCAGCAAGCACAGCGGGGCCCGGTCCGCGACGGTGGACGTGTGGCGCTCCGCGGACCGGCTGATGCTCCAGGTCACCGATGACGGGGTGGGCGGTGCGGACGCCTCCGGCGGCTCGGGACTGGCCGGGCTGGCCGGCCGGCTGAAGGCCGTGGACGGCATCCTCGTGATCGACTCCCCGGCGGGCGGCCCGACCCGGGTCACCGCGGAACTGCCCTGGCGCACCGCCTTGTGAGCCCTGGCGCACCGCCATGTGAGCCGCGCGGCGTCCCCCGCCCCCGTGGAATGCTGGTCCCGCGCAGACAGCAACGGACAGCGAAGGACGCCGGCACGGGCGGCGGGGGACGGGGGATCGTGGAGAACAGGGTGCGGGTGCGGGTCGTCATCGCCGAGGACTCGGTGCTGCTCAGGGAGGGCCTGACCCGGCTGCTGACGGACCGCGGGCACGAGGTGGTGGCCGGTGTCGGGGACGCCGAGGCGCTGCTCAAGACCATCGCCGACCTGGACGCGCAGGGCGAGATGCCGGACGTCGTGGTGGCGGACGTACGGATGCCGCCGACCCACACCGACGAAGGCGTCCGGGCCGCCGTACAGCTGCGCAGGACGCATCCGGGACTCGGGGTGCTGGTGCTCTCGCAGTACGTGGAGGAGCGCTACGCCACCGAGCTGCTGGCCGGTTCCAGCCGGGGCGTGGGCTATCTGCTGAAGGACCGGGTCGCGGAGGTCCGCGAGTTCGTGGACGCGGTGGTGCGGGTCGCCGAGGGCGGTACGGCGCTCGACCCGGAGGTCGTCGCGCAGTTGCTGGGCCGCAGCCGCAAGCAGGACGTGCTGGCGGGGCTCACCCCGCGGGAGCGCGAGGTGCTCGGTCTGATGGCCGAGGGCCGTACGAACTCGGCGATCGCCCGGCAGCTTGTGGTCAGCGACGGCGCCGTGGAAAAACACGTCAGTAACATCTTCTCGAAGCTGGGGCTGGCTCCGAGCGACGGCGACCACCGGCGGGTTCTGGCCGTTCTGACGTATCTGAACTCCTGAACTCTCACCGTCACCCGGGTACTCGGCCGAAGAGGACGCACGGAAAGACGCACGGAAACGTGCCGGACCACAGAGGCCGGGGCACGACGGGGGAACGCGCGACGGATTCTTGATCGGAATTTCAGCGGCGCGGGCCCCCGGTGAGGGACAGTGAGAAGCAGCGCGACAGGCCATCCCGAAACGCCGCCCAATCTTCGGATCGGCTCGGGAAGGCGACCCTAACCGACGTAGGGTTGATCCAGGGATGGTCCGTGGTACGACCACCCACGGACAGCCGCCTCGAAGGAGGTCCAGTTCAGTGACCAGCCAGGTCAGCAGCCCAACGGAGCAGACCGACGGAACGGTCGTCGGAGAGCAGCGGAAGCCCGGCGGCGCGAAGGACGTGCGGCGTCTGGACCGGGTGATCATCCGGTTCGCGGGGGACTCGGGTGACGGTATGCAGCTCACCGGTGACCGGTTCACCTCGGAGACCGCTTCTTT